>NZ_DBGBQB010000359.1:0-53038 GCF_048470075.1 Cetobacterium sp.
AAATGTGATGAATGTAACTCAGAGATAGATAGAGACCTAAACGCCAGTATAAATATTCGTGAGGTTGGTAGAGAGCTACTAGCTTACTAAAACATATATCAGGGTAGGAACTACCCGTAGAGCGTGATTAACATATCTGAAATGAGTCAGATACTTCCCACGAAGCCCCGCCCTCTATTTGGGCGGTGGTAGTTCACAAACACATATTACATCAATACGTATTTAAAATCAAGAATTTTTTATTTTGTTTTTTTAGTTTTTTTAAGAATAATTTATTCTATATGGAATAAAAAAAGTGGAGACTAGTATCTCCACTAAAGATTTATTTTATTTTTTTTATAGTATCTACAACAGTTCCATCTCTATATTCAACAACTGCAACTATATCCTCTTCAAATTCAATATCATTTTCTTGTCCTGTCATGCTTTTAGCAATCTCTCTTAACTCCTCTATTGTTTTTATTGGAAGTTTTGAGTTTTTAAATCTTTCTAAAAGATCTTTTCTTAATGGGTTTATAGCTATTCCTCTCTCTGTTACAAGAATATCTACTGTCTCTCCCGGTGTTGTTAAAGTTGTAACTTTATCCTTTACAACTGATATTCTAGAGTTTACTAATTGTGATACTATTATACATAATTTTGATCCAGCAGCTGTGTCAGAGTGACCACCTGATCCACCCATTATAACTCCATTAGACCCTGTTGTAACATTTACGTTAAAGTTTGTATCTATCTCTGTCGCTCCTAAAATTACAACATCCAATTTATTTACAACTGCTCCTTTGTTGTTTGCATTGGCATACATTGATGCTGACATTGTTATGTGTGCAGGGTTTTCCTTAGCTGACTTTATAGCCTCTAAATCAAAACACTGTACATCAAATAGAGCTTTAAACAATCCCTCTTTATACATATCAACAATGTATCCTGTTATTCCACCTGAAGCAAAACTTCCACATATCTCTTTTTGCTTCATTATATTTTTCAATTGAGCTGCCACAGCCAATGAGATTCCACCTGCTCCAGTTTGGAAGCTCATTCCATTTTTTAAATACCCAGATTCCTCAATAAATTTTGCTGTTAAATCTGCAACCTTTAATCCAATTGGATTTTTAGTTATCTGAGTTGTTCCTGATACAATACCTTTTGGGTCTCCTATTGCATCTACAACTAAAACGTAGTCCACTAAAGTTTGATTTATTTCAATAGTTGTATTTGGATATTCCACTAGATTATCAGTTATTGCCACAACAATATTTGCTAACTCCGCATCTGTATGAGCATATCCTAAAGCTCCACATGCTGATTTCCCATCTACTCCATTTATATTTCCATACTCATCACTTGTAGGAGCTGCCATAAATGCAATATCTATAGTTCTCTCTCCAGATTCAAATATTCTAGCTCTTCCACCATGAGTATGCATAACAGCTGGTTTTTTTAATTTTCCCTGTGATATAGCTTCTGCTACAGGACCAGATATATATGCTGCATATATTTGAGTTACAACTCCATCTTCAATCATTTTTACTAATCCCTTATGACATGGGAAAATAGAACTTGCAGCGATAGTTATATCTTTATAACCTCTTTTTGCTATCTCTTCCATCACCATATTTAAAACGAAATCTCCATTTCTTAGGTGGTGATGAAAAGAAACTACCATACCATCTTTTAAAGGTAATTTATTCATTAATTCATTTAAATCTGTGTGTAGCTTAGAATCTTGAGCTGTTACAGTTTTAAATTTAAAATCTTTTTTTATTACTCCATCTGTATTTGAAAGGTATCCATTGTATTGTTTTACCTCTCCATATCCCTCTATAAATTCAGGAATCTCTCTTCCTAAAATATTTTTCATTAGAACACCTCGCCTTAAATTAATCTAATAATCCAATCATTTCAGCAATCTCTAAAGTTTGAATAGCTCTATTTATAATTGGAAGGTCTACCATTTTTCCATCTAAAGAGAACACTCCTAACCCCTCTTTTTCAGCTTCCTCTTTTGCTGCCATAACTCTTAAAGCATGATTTATCTCCTGCTTTGTTGGAGAATAAACTTCATGAATTGTATCTATCTGTCTTGGATTTATAGCTAACTTTCCTGAGAATCCTAGCATTTTAGCTTTTCTCGAATCTGCCGCTAATCCTTCATAGTCATTTGTATCTGTAAAAGGTGTATCTATTGCATCAACTTTTAATGCCTTACACGCATTTACAACCTTTGTTCTAGCGTAGAATAGCTCGTCTGATTCCTTTGTTCTCTTAACTGCTAAATCTGCTGCTAAATCCTCTCCACCTAATAAAACGGCTTGAATTCTAGCCGAGGATTTAATAGTTTCATAGACAGTTTCTACTCCATAAGCTGTTTCCACTAAGGCATGAACCTTTATTGTCCCTATCTCGAACCCTTCTTCTTTCTCTATTCTCTCCAACTCTTTCTCCAAAATTGCCATATCTTCTGGAGTTGCCTTTGGAAGTAAAATAGCATCTGGCTTTAATCTAGCCATTTTATCTATATCTGTCATAGCAAATGGTGAAGACAGTGGGTTTATTCTTATTACAACCTCTGTATCCCCATAACTCATTGTTTTCATAGCTTCTGTTACCAATATTCTTGCGGCATCCTTCTCTGTTAACGCAACCGCATCCTCTAAATCAAATATTACTGAATCTGCTCCAAATGTATCTGCTGTTTGTAGCATCCCTGGATTATTTCCAGGCATAAATAGCATTGTTCTTCTTAATTTCACACTAACACCTCACCTTAAAAGGAATATTTAACGACCTCTTTTAACAGCTCCCTCAATTCTAGCTCTTATTGTATAATCTAAAGCTCCTTTATCCTGAGCTTTTACCAAAACGGATGTAATTCCCATCTCTTTTAATTTCTCTTCAATAACTTTTTTTATATGATTTCCAAATTGCTTCTCTACAACACTTTCTAACTCAATAACTATTCCATTCTCACTTGGAGTTAACATAATAAATATATCATTAGACTCTAATGTTCCACATTTAGTGGGTTTATTTATTGTCATTCTATTCACCTCTTAGAATTTTCTATAAAATTAAAGGAAAAGGTAGGAGACCCCCACCTTTTCCCAGAATTAAAAGTCTATTACTTTCTTCTGTTTACTAAAGCTTCTACTCTGCTCATTTCGTTGAATACGATCATGTATCCTTCGTCAACACCCATTCCTGGTTTTGCTAAAACTTGAAGAGCTCCACATGCCATAGCTATGTTAGTAGTAACCTCAGCTGATCTGTTAGTCTCGTTACAAGTTCCTCCACAGTAAGAACCAATTCCCACTTTGTTACAGTAAAGAATTGCATCTGCTATGTTATTTACTCCTCCTAAATCTGGAGTTTTTATTTGAACTACGTGTCCAGCCTTAGCATCAGCGAAAGCTGCGATATCTTCATAAGTATTACACCACTCATCAGCAACTAACTCTATTCCCATGTTTCTTCTATCAACTTCAGCTGTTAATGCTGCTAAAGCTTCGATTTGCTTATCTCTATCCTCTACGTCCATAGGACCTTCTATTCTTAACTTAAATGGTTTTGCTGCATCCACTAATGTTTGTAAGTAATCTGCCATTTTTGTTGTATCACAGTCAAATGCTGCTCCGATTGTTCCATATACATCTATGTGTAAAATTGGAGTATAGTCTTCTGAGTCTCTTAAGTGGATAATTCTATCTCTTAACCATCCAACATACTCAAGTAATAACTCTCCATTTTTACCTAATTTTGTTTCTACATGATTTATTAAAGCATGTGGTAAAACATCAGCAGATTTTATAATCATCTTGTCTGCATTCTCGTATCTGTTATCTCCTGATTGAGTAAATATAGGTCTTTTTGTAATTTCTAAACCTGTATTATAGTCTTTTTGGATAACTTCAGCCATAGTTACTTTTCTAGCTTTTGCTACAGCATCTAATAAAGCTTGAGTGATTCCATATCTTATAGCAGTATGTAATCTTTTTCCATCTAATAACATTCCATCGAACTCTTCAGCTAATGATTTGAAGTTATCTAACTCTTTTCCAATTAGTTTTGGAGCGATCTCTTTCTCAATTACTGGAATAAAATCTTTAGCTAGGAATAATGGATCTCTTCCTCCCGCACCAGAATATTGTACTGCTGCACAATCTCCAAATGCTACTTGACCATCTTCTAAAATTAACTGTACAGAGATTGCTTCTCCAGCTTGTCTGATTGAAGTGAACCCTTCTGTTACTGGCTCTCCAACATAAGCGAAACCATCATGCCCTGCTCCTTTTTTTATAGCTCTTTGGTCATCAAAGTAGAAACCTGTTTTTCCTGCTGAACATACTACATCAACTATTCTCATTTTAATTCCTCCTGATTTTTATAAGGGAGATTTCTCTCCCTAACTTTTATAATAAATCAAACTTTAATAATCTTTTTATTTTATAGAAACTATTTTACTTCTGGTCTTCCAATTAATGTTCCTTTTCCAACAGCAAATATATCGTCTACTGTCATTTGGAAGCTTATTGGTCTTCCTTCAAAGTCTGCTCTCTCTTGTAACTTAGCAGTGTGGAAAGCTTTTATATCGTCAGATAATGGTAGGTTTCCAGCGTTTAAGTATCTGATCATTCCATTGTTATCTCTTGCTGGTAACATTTTTCCTGCATTGTATTTAGATGGTGCAAATGGAATATCTAAAACTCCTTGCTCAAATGCCTTAACAGTTCCAACTGCTAAATCTCCATTTCCTAACTCTAATACTTTATCTATAATTTGCTTAACTTCTCTTTTTATCATATCTTTTTCAAATTGAACTTCCTCAGAGTTTGGTAATCTTTGTCCTCTTAGTAAGTTTAATACCATTTTTGTAGCTCTAATTCCCATTGCATTAGCCTCTTTTGTTGGTACTCCAATAGCTTCGTGAGGTGTTTTTACGATAACTTTTGTAGCTCCTGCTAATGCTGCTGCTGAAGCTCCATTTGAAATAACTCCAAACGCTTTAGCCTCATCTTCTGGGAATCCTCCCATCCATTGGTGGAATACAGATGTCAATTGCATATTTTCATAACCGAACTCTTTACAATACTCCTCTGCTTGCTCCATCATTGCTCTTACTGCCGCAACGTCTTGTACTAAGTTTCCACATTGTCCATATCCTAAAGTGATATTTTTAACTCCTTGCTCAGCAGCTAATAAACACTCAATAATTTGAACAGCATTTGAAATTGATGGAGGAACTAATGTTCCTGTTAATGGTCCAAATGGTTCTCTATTTAGAGAAACTCCTTGCTCTTCATACCATCCAACTAATCTATCACAATATTGCCAATCTCTTATTGTTTGCTCTAAGCTTACTGATTTTGCATAAGGGATGTTATAAGATATTCCTCCACCCTCGTTTGATGTATATCCAGCAGCTAACATAATCTCTGCTAATAATCTAGCATCTGGAGTTCCATGTCTCATCTGTAATGGTAAGTTTACTGCTTCTACAACCTCTCTACAACCTTTAACTCCATGGTTTACACCTGGGAATCCATTTAATAGTGATCTTCCAGCTTTTTTAGACTCCTCAATACCTTTTTCACAGTTCTCATATTTATTTTGTCTTGTGTAAGAATCTATTGTAGATGGTAATAAATCTGCTCCTCCCTCTTTATCTAGGAAGTTTAATAACTCAATGTGTTGCTCTATTAAAGCAACTCCTGCTCTTGGTTGAGCTAAAGTTATATTTTTTGCTTTTGCATCCATTAATTTTTTAGCAAAGTTCTTATGCTCAGGTAAAGCTTTATGATAAGCCACAGCTTCCTCTAAATCTACGTCTGCTCCAGTTGGCCACTGCTTTAAAACCTCTTCTCTTACTTTAAAGAACTCTTCATCAGTCCATTTTTTAAATTTTAAATTCATTGATCAGATTCCTCCTCAAAACTTATACTTCAATCAGATATTTTTTCATTATTTTTATCGCTAAGTCAGGCTCTTTTTGAGCTAACAATCCCATAGATGATAGGATATATGTTTTATCTACCATAAACTTTGGGTTTTCTGGTTTTAAATATATCGGTTCTTCTGGTTTAAATTTTCCAGCCTCTAAAATCCCTCTCGGATCTTCACTATGAACGATTACTCCCCCAGTTCCTATTATATATGGTGCATTTAAAAGATCTTTCCCACTTTGGTTAAACATAGTTCCCATAGGAGTGTATATACACTCTAAAACTCCACAGTGTCTCGTCATAGAAAGCTCAGTGGCTACTTTAGCCATCGCTTCATCAAATAAAATCTCCTCTTCTGTTTGAGGAACCATTTTTATATGATTGTGTCTATAATTACAATGACCTTTTACATCCCATTTTTTATCTACATCATTTAAATAATTTCTTATTTTTCTAGTTCCAGCTGCTTCCAATAAAGAGATTGCTGAATATCTCATTCCTAAATCTCCCTCAACAGTTCTCTTAGCAACAGGATCTTCCAATCCTTTTAACAGAACTCCTGGTTTTGTTGGATCCCCTTTTCCAATAGAGTGTATATCAGTAGTAGCTCCACCAATATCAACTATTATTAGGTCTCCTATACCATCCTCTTCATCTGTTCCTTCCGATAGTACCTCTGCTGCCTTTAGTACCGCTGCTGGAGTAGGCATCAATATTCCACTTATAAAACTTTCAGCCTTTTTCATTCCTTTTGCTTCTATTATTTTATTCATAAATACTTTTCTAATTTCTTCACGAGCAGGTTCAACATTAAGCTTATTTATTTTTGGCATAACATTGTCTGCCATATAATAGTCCATTTTTGCTTCAGAAAATATTTTTTCTATTTCATCTGATGCCGCTTTATTTCCTGCTACAACAATTGGTTTTCTAATATCATGCTCAACTATCAATCTAGCATTGTGTATGATACAATCTTTGTTTCCACCATCAGTTCCACCAGCTAAAAGAACTATATCCACAGGAGAGTTTTTTATCTCCTCCATCTCACGAGAGTTTAATTCATATGAGTATGTTTTCATAACTCTTGCCCCTGCACCTAAAGCCGCTTTTTTTGCCGCTTCAGCTGTTAGTTCTGGAACCAATCCGATTGCAACCATTTTCAATCCACCAGCTGCTGATGAACATGCTATTTTATCAACAAATTCAACTTGTGATATTGGAATCTCTTTTTCAATCTCTTTAACAAGTTTTGCGTAAGCTTTGTCAAAACCAATCATTATATCATCTTCTACTGTCGTTATATCTTTAGCAGTTGCCAGAATTCTTTCTCCTACTAAATCTATCGCTGTTAACTTTGTATATGTACTACCAAAGTCAATAGTTAGATAACATTTCATAGAAACCATCTCTTTTCTTTATTTTTTTAGATTTAGCTTATTAGATTCCTAAATCTGCTTTTAAATCCTCAGTTGTAAGTTCAATTGGAGTTCCTGGTCTGTACACTCTATTGAATCCCATAGCCTTGAATCTAGCTTCTACATCAGACCACTCTTGTTTTCCAACAACAATGTTTCCTCCTACATAAAGTAGTATGTCTTTTAATCCAGCTTCTTCACACTTCTCTCTCATACCCTGACAGTCCAATTCTCCATGTCCGTATAAAGATGAAACGATAATTGCATCTGCCTTTGTTTCTACTGCAGCATTAATGAAATCAATTTGCGGCGATAAAACTCCTATATTGATTACTTCAAATCCGTTGCTCTCTAATACATGGTGAATAATTTTATTTCCTACTGCATGACAGTCAGAACCAATTACACCAATTACTACTTTCTTTCCATTTTTCATTGAAAATAACACCTCACTATTTTTTTTCCTATAAAAAACAAACTTTTATAATATATTTTATACACTACGTTTTGAAAAAACACAACAGAAATAATAAATTTATATCATTGATTTTTTAACTATTTATAAAATATATTCTTATCATTCATAACTGAAGATATTTTTTAAACTTTTTTCTACATTAATATATCTATCTATACTGAATCACATGATTTCATTGATTTTTTTTTATAACTATGCTATACTCTATTTGGATAATTTATACTAGAGCTGACAAGAGTGGGGAAATCCCACTCTTTCTTTATAGTTTTTATTTGGAAAGAGGTGAAATTTATGATAAGACTTGATAAAAGAGAGATGGAAGAAACTCTTTTAAAAATAGAAAAGATTGTAGCTCCTGCTATCGAAAAAAGAGGAGTGGACTTAGTTGATCTGGAGTATATGCAAGAGGGTGGATACCTTTATGTGCGTATCTTTATTGAAAAACCTGATGGAGATATCACTCTTGAAGATTGTGGTTCTCTTAGTAATGAGATTGATGAAGCTGTTGATGCTTTAATCCCACACAAATTCTTCTTAGAGGTTTCCTCTCCTGGAGTTGAAAGACCTTTAAAAAAAGAGGCTGACTTTATAAGATTCAACGGTGAAAAAATTAAAGTAAGTTTAAAACATAAACTTAACGACAATAAAAATTTCGAGGGTATTATAGAGGATTTTAAAGAGGATACACTTTATTTAAAAGTTAAAAATGAAACTTTAGAGATACCTTTTAAAGAGATAAAAAAAGCTAATATTGTCTTTGATTTTAGTGATATTTAATTAATATTATTTAGTTATAGTTAGGAGGAAAACCCATTATGAAAAGTAAGGATGGAAAAATCTTTTTAGAAGCTCTTGAGCAGCTTGAAAAAGAAAAAGGAATAAACAAAGAGAGTCTTCTTGAAGCAGTGGAGCAAGCTATGCTAGCAGCATATAAAAAGCACTATGGAGAAGAGGAGAATGTTGAGGTTGAAATCAATAGATCCACTGGTGAAGTAAAGGTTTTTGAAATAAAAACTGTTGTTACTGCTGAAGATTTATACGATGCTGCTTTAGAGGTTTCTGTTGAAGATGCTGCTGAGGCTGGTCACAAGAGAGTTAAAGTTGGAGACGTTATTAAACTTGAAGTTAACTGTGAAGAGTTTAGAAGAAATGCAATCCAAAATGGTAAACAAATCGTTATACAAAAAGTTAGAGAAGCTGAGAGACAAAATATCTTTGACAAGTTCAAAGTAAAAGAGCATGATATCATCACTGGTATTATTAGAAGAATTGATGAAAAGAGAAATATTTTTATCGAGTTTGATGGATGCGAAGCTATTTTAACAACTGCGGAGCAATCACCAGCAGACGTTTACAGAGTTGGTGAAAGAATTAAAGTTTATGTAGCTGAAGTTGAAAAAACAAATAAGTTCCCTAAAATAGTTATTTCTAGAAAAAATGAAGGGCTATTAAAAAAGTTATTTGAATTAGAGATTCCAGAGATTGCTGAAGGAGTTATTGAGATTAAATCAGTTGCTAGAGAAGCTGGTTCTAGAGCTAAAGTTGCTGTTTATTCAGCAGATGAGAATATCGATACTGTTGGAGCATGTATTGGACAAAAAGGTCTAAGAATTAGAAACATTGTAAATGAATTAAATGGAGAAAAAATAGATATCGTTGTTTGGAAAGAGGATGTAGAAGAGTTTGTTTCTGCAGTTCTTAGCCCAGCTAAAGTTATCAGTGTTGAGGTTCTTGAAGAGGGAGCTACCGCTAGGGTTTTAGTTGAGAATTCACAACTTTCTTTAGCTATTGGTAAAAATGGACAAAATGCTAGACTTGCTGCTAAATTAACTGGTATGAGAGTTGACATTAAAACAGTTGATTCTTTTAAAGCTGAAACAGAAAACAATACTGCTGTTTTAGATGAGGAAGAAAATGCTTAGTCATACTCCAGAAAGAACTTGTGTAGTTTGTAGAGAAAAAAAGGATAAAAGCGATCTTTTTAGAATCGCTAAAATAAATGATAACAACTATTCATTTGATGAAAAGCAAAAACTCCAAGCTAGAGCTATCTATGTTTGTAAAACTCATGAATGTATTAAACGTATTTCAAAAAATAAAAAATATAGCCTAAAAATGGAAGATCTACTTTCTATGGTAAATCTTTTAAAGAAACAATCAAAAGATTACTTAAATATTTTAAAGGCAATGAAAAACTCTGAACATCTAACTTTTGGTATCAATATGGTTATGGAAGATATAGAACATATTCATTTTCTAATAATCGCCGAAGATATCAGTGAGAAAAATGACAAAAAATTAATTGCAAAAGCTAAGGAATTCAACATTCCTTATGTTCATTTTGGAGATAAAACACAACTTGGTGAGATATTTAACAAAGATGAGGTCAATGTTATTGCCATAAAAAATAAAAAAGTTGCAAGGGGTTTGATAGATTAGGCTATTTGGAGGTGTCTGGATTTTATGAAAATAAGAGTACACGAATTAGCTAAAAAATATGGTTTTGAGAATAAAGAGTTTTTAGATATTTTAAACAATATTGGAATTGATGTACACTCACATCTAGCTGGATTAACTGCTGAGCAAGAAAAAATTGCCACGGCGTATTTTGCTAAAAAAAATGATAATGTTGTTTCTAACAATGTTTTTATAGAGGAGGAAACAATGAAAAAGAATATGGATTTTAATGATGTAGATGATTTTGTAGAGGAGAATCATACTGCAAAGAAGAGTAAAAATAAAAACAAAAATAAAAGTGGTGATGAGAACTCTAAAGAAGAGGGAAAATCAAAAAAAAGAAAAAAAGGAAGAAGAGCTGATTTCGTAGTAAAGAAAGCTGAGCAAGGACCTGAAATTATCGAAGAGGATGGAATGAAAATCATCAAAATCAGAGGGGAGATCACTCTTGGTGACTTCGCTGATAGACTTGGGGTTGGAAGTTCTGAACTTATTAAAAAGCTTTTCTTAAAGGGTCAGATGTTAACAATCAACAGCCCTATATCTTTTGAACTAGCAGAGGAGTTAGCTATGGACTATGACGCTCTAGTTGAGGAAGAGGAAGAGATTGAATTAGATTTCGGAGATAAGTTTGCTCTTGAAATTATTGATAAACCTGAGGATCTTGTTGAAAGAGCTCCAGTTATAACAATCATGGGACACGTTGACCATGGAAAGACATCTTTACTTGACGCTATAAGAACAACATCTGTAGCTTCTGGAGAGGCTGGAGGAATCACACAAAAGATTGGAGCTTACCAAATTAATAAAGCTGGTAGAAAAATAACTTTCGTTGACACTCCTGGTCACGAGGCATTTACTGATATGAGAGCTAGAGGAGCTCAAGTTACTGATATTGCAATTCTTGTTGTTGCTGCTGATGATGGAGTTATGCCTCAAACAATTGAAGCTTTATCTCACGCTAAGGCTGCAAATGTACCTATTATAGTTGCTATTAACAAAATCGATAAACCTGAAGCTAACCCTATGAGAGTTAAGCAAGAGTTAATGGAGCATGGACTTGTTTCTGTTGAATGGGGAGGGGATACTGAGTTTGTTGAAGTTTCTGCTAAAGCTAAATTAAACTTAGATACTCTTTTAGATACAATTCTAATTACTTCAGAAATTTTAGAATTAAAAGCTAACCCTAAGAAAAGAGCAAAAGGTATTGTTTTAGAATCAAGACTAGACCCTAAAGTTGGTCCTATAGCTGACGTTCTAATTCAAGAGGGAACATTAAAAATAGGAGAGGTTATCGTTGCTGGAGAGTCTATGGGAAAAGTTAGAGCTCTAGTTAATGATTTAGGAGCTAAAGTACAGGTTGCAACTGTTTCTCAACCAATTGAAATTATTGGATTTAATGATGTTCCATCTGCAGGAGATACATTCTATGTTATCCAAAATGAGCAACACGCTAAGAGAATTGTTGAAGAGATGGCTAAAGAAAGAAAGATTGCTGAAGTTAGTAGAAAATCTATCTCTCTTGAGACACTTTCTCAACAGATGGATAATGCAAACGTTAAAGAACTTAATCTTATCCTAAGAGCTGATTCTAGAGGATCTGTTGAAGCTTTAAGAGACTCTCTATTAAAACTTTCTCACGAAGAGGTTATTGTTAACATAATTCAAGCTGCATCTGGAGCTATTACAGAGAGTGACGTTAAACTTGCTGAAGCTTCAAACGCTATCATAATCGGATTTAATGTTAGACCTACAACTAACGCTTTAAAAGAAGCTGACTCTAATGGTGTAGAGATCAGAACTTCTAATATCATCTACCATATCACTGAGGATATTGAGAAAGCATTAACTGGTATGCTTGATCCTGAATTCAAAGAGATGTATTCTGGAAGAATTGAGATTAAAAAAGTGTTTAAAGTATCTAAGGTTGGAAATGTTGCTGGTTGTGTTGTAGTTGACGGTAAGGTTAGAAAAGAGTCAAACATCAGAATATTAAGAAATGGTGTTATTGTTTACGAAGGAAAACTTAATACTCTTAAGAGATATAAGGATGACGCTAAAGAGGTTGTTGCAGGTCAAGAGTGTGGTTTAGGTATAGAAAACTTCAACGATATTAAAGAGGGAGATATCGTAGAAGCATTTGATATTATTGAAGTAAAAAGAACTTTAAAGTAAAAAGTAGGTGATTTATTATGAATAAAAAAAGATTAGCTGCAATAGAAAAAGAGGTTTCAAGAGTTGTTTCTAAATGTCTATTTGAAGAGATTAAGAACCCAAAACTAAAAAAAGCTATGGTTTCTGTTACTAATGTTAGAGTTACTGAAGATTTAAAATTTGCTGACCTATACTTTAGTATTATGCCAATAGCTGGTGGAACAGTTAATAAAAATGAAGTTTTAGAAGGATTGAATGAAATTAAAGGTTTTCTTAGAAAAAGAGTATCTGAAGAACTAGCCTTAAGATATACTCCTGATATTAGAATAAAACTGGATGATACTATAGAACATGCTATTAAAATCTCCCAGTTACTTGATAGCTTAAAAGGATAATTTTATGCACTGGGAATATAAGACAGTATCTGAAAATCTTATTGAAACTAAGGCTAGTCAATGGAATGTTTCTAAATTTTTAGCTACTTTACTTTTAAAAAAGGGCTTTTTAGAAAAAGAGGATGTGGATAACTTTCTTAATCCATCTATAAGCAAGTTTCGGAATCCTTTTGATTTTGAAATGATGGATAAAGTTGTAGATAAAATAGTTTCAGCGAAAAATAACGGTGATAAGTTATTTATCTATGGAGATTATGACGTGGATGGAATAACTGCCGCTATCTTCCTTGTATTAGCTTTTAGAGAGATTGGAATTGATATTGATTACTATATTCCTAATAGAATGGATGAAGGATATGGACTTGATAAAAAAACTGTTGATTTTATCCATAAAAATTCTGGAAAACTAGTAATTACTGTTGATACAGGAGTTAATTCCTATGAAGATGTGGAATATGCTAGAAGTCTTGGAATTGAAGTCATTGTTACTGACCATCATAAAAGTGTTAAAGATGAGGAGGAGGATAATATCCTCTTCATCAACCCTAAGTTAAGTGACAATTATAAATTCAAATTTCTAGCTGGAGCTGGAGTTGCTTTAAAAGTTGCTCAGGGAGTTTACTCATATCTAAATGAAGATTTCTCTAAATTATATCAATTTATGGATGTTATTATGATAGGAACTGTCGCTGACGTAGTTCCTATGTTTGATGAAAATAGAATTATTATAAGTAGAGGATTGGAAACTCTTAAGAACACAAAGATTAAGGGACTGATCTATCTTATGAAATATTTAAAACTTTATAATAAAGATATCAGTACAACAGATATTAGTTATTTTGTTTCTCCTTTAATTAACTCTTTAGGAAGACTTGGAAATTCAAAATTAGGCGCTGACTTTTTTATGAAGACAGATGATTTTGAAATATACAACATCATTGAAGAGATGAAAAAAGCCAATAAGCAAAGAAGAGAACTTGAAAGAATGATATTTGATGAAGCAAACAAAATGATACAACAGAAAATTAATAAAGATAATTTAAAATATATTTTTGTTGCATCTGAAAGATGGCATCCTGGTGTTATAGGGGTAGTCGCTTCTAGATTAAGTGTAAAATATAATCTACCAGTAGCTATGATTTCATTGAAAGATGGAATTGCTAAAGCTTCATGTAGAAGTATTCCTGGTGTAAATATTTTCAATATTTTAAAACTTATTGAAAATAAACTAATACGTTTTGGTGGTCATGATTTAGCTGCAGGCTTTATTGCTGAGGAAAAAAATCTCCCTGAAATTGAACTTCTATTTCAGCAGGAGATTCAAGTTCATGAACACAATATCAATCAACCTAAATTCTTAGAGATCGATTTAGAGTTAGCTATTGATAAGATAAATAAAAATACTATTAGTGATATTAAAAAACTAGGTCCCTTTGGCCTTGAAAATAAACATCCCTATTTTTTAGATAGAGGAGTTAAAATTATAGATACAAAATTTTTTGGCATTGAAAATAGACACTTTAATGGTTTCCTATTAAAAAATGGCAAGTCCTATCCTCTTGTAGCATTTGATTTAAGTTCAAAGTTACATAAAAATAGTAAAGATATGCTCTATGACATTGTTTACTATCCTGAAAAAATTGTTAACAGAGGAGAGGAATATTATCAATTTCGTTTAAAAGATCTTAAGTCTCATAAGATTTAAGACATTAATACATAAATACTTTAAGGAGGAAATGATGAAACACGAATTAAAAAAAATCGAACACTCAGCAGTTGAGATTAAAGTTACTTTAACAGCTGAAGAGTTATCACCAATTAAATCAGAGGTTGTAAAAACTTTAGCTACTAAAGTAGAGGTACCTGGATTTAGAAAAGGACATGCTCCATTAAATAAAGTTGAAGCTGCTTTCGCAGATGCTATAAAAGAAGAGGTTGTTGAATCTGTTCTTAAAGCAAACTTTGAGAAAATCGTTGCTGAAGAAAAAATCGCTCCAGTAAGTTTCATTTACGATCTTGTTGCTGATATGAAAGATACACTTGAATTAACATTTAAAGTTGATGTTTACCCTGAAGTAACTTTAGGAGAGTACAAAGGTTTAGAGGTTGAAAAAGAGTCTTTCCAAATGACAGATGACCTTTTAAACAAAGAGATTGAAAATATGTTAAATGCAAAATCTAAATTAGAGGATGCTCCAGAAGGACACAAAGCTGAGATGGGTAATACTGTTGACCTTGCTTTTGAAGGATTTGTTGATGGTGTTCCATTCGAAGGTGGAAAAGCTGATTCTCACCAATTAAAATTAGGATCAAAAATGTTTATCGATACATTTGAGGATCAATTAGTTGGATACACTGTAGGACAAGAGGGAGAAGTTAACGTAACATTCCCTGCTGAGTACCACGCTGAAGCTTTAGCTGGAAAACCTGCAACATTCAAAGTAAAAATAAACTCTATCAAAACTTTAGCAAAGCCAGAGTTAACTGAAGAGTTCGCTAAAGAAGCTGGATTTGAATCTGTAGAGGATTTAAAAGCTAAGAAAACTGCTGAGATTACTGCTAGAGAGGAAGCTAGAATTCAAAACAACTTTGTTGGAAAATTAATCCAAAAAGTAGTTGCTAATTCAAAAGTTGATGTTCCTAAATCTATGGTAGTTAGAGAAGTAGAGAACAGAATGGCTGAGATGAACCAACAATTAGCTATGCAAGGAATGGACCTTGACCAATACTTAAAAATGACTGGAATGACTAAAGAGCAAGCTTTCAACCAAATTGCTCCAATGGCTCATAACAAAGTTCAAGTTGACCTTGTTTTAGAAGCTATCGCTAAAGCTGAGAACTTAGAGGTTACTGCTGAAGAGTTAAACGCTAAAGTTGAAGAGATTGCTAAAATGTATGGAATGACTAAAGAGCAATTAGAGGCTGAATTAAACAAAAACTCTAATTTAGATGAGTTCAACCATAGCTTAAAAACAGAGAGCTTAGCTCAAAAAGCTGTAGAAGTTATCGTTAACAACGCAAAGTAATAAAAATTTGTATTGAGTAGAGTTTTATCTCTACTCAATACTACTTTAATTAAAAATTAGTGTTAAATACCTAAATATTTTAAGTATTTAACTTTAAATTTTTAAACCGAGTTTTTAAAGGAGGGAAAAAAATGTACAGTCCAACAGTTATTGAAAACACAGGAAAAGGTGAAAGAGCCTATGACATCTATTCAAGACTTCTTAAAGATAGAATTATATTTTTAGGTAGCGAAATTGATGATCAAATAGCTAACGCAATTGTTGCTCAACTCCTATTTTTAGAAGCTGAAGATCCCAATAAAGATATAATTATGTATATAAATAGTCCTGGAGGAGTTATAACTTCTGGTATGGCAATCTATGATACTATGAATTACATTAAACCTGATGTACAGACAGTTTGTATTGGTCAGGCTGCGAGTATGGGGGCTTTATTACTTTCAGCAGGTGCTAAAGGAAAGAGATATTCTCTTGAAAATTCTAGAATTATGATCCATCAACCTCTTGGAGGAGCTAAAGGTCAAGCTACTGATATTGAAATTCAAGCTAAAGAAATCTTAAGAATGAAGGATTTAACTTCTAAAATTTTAAGCAAAAATACAAATAAAACAGTTGAAGATATTATGACTGCAACTGAAAGAGATAACTTTATGAGTGCTGAAGAGGCTAAAGAGTTTGGTTTAATAGACCATGTTTTTATTAGATAAGGAGGGAAAAGATGAACAAAAAAGAACATTGCTCTTTTTGTGGAAGAGGACAAGATGAAGTTTCAAAACTTTTCTCTGGTATCGATGGAGCGTTTATTTGCGACGAGTGTATCGAAACATGTTTTGATATGCTAGGTTATGAAAATGATATATACTACGGAGAAAAGCATTCACCTGAATCTTCAAACCACTCTTTAACTGGAATAGAGCTTCCAACACCTAAAGAGATTAAAGAAAAACTAGATGAATATGTTATTGGACAGGATGAAAGTAAAAAAGTTTTAGCTGTTTCTGTCTATAATCACTATAAAAGAATTATGCACAAAGATCAAGGTAGTAAAGATGTTGAATTACAAAAATCAAATGTACTTCTAATTGGACCTACTGGTTCAGGAAAAACACTTTTAGCACAAACTCTTGCTAGAACACTACACGTTCCTTTTGCAATTGCTGACGCTACAACACTGACTGAAGCAGGGTATGTGGGAGATGACGTTGAAAATGTTCTAGTTAGACTTCTTCAAGCTGCTGACTACAATGTTGAGGCCGCTGAAAGAGGTATTATTTATATAGATGAGATTGATAAAATTGCAAGAAAATCTGAAAACGTTTCTATCACTAGAGATGTTTCAGGAGAAGGGGTTCAACAGGCTCTTTTAAAAATTATTGAAGGTACAAAATCTCAGGTTCCACCACAAGGTGGAAGAAAACATCCTAATCAAGAGCTTATAGAGATTGATACTACAAATATTTTATTTATAGTTGGTGGAGCTTTTGAAGGTATGGAAAAAATTATTAAATCTAGAACTAATAAAAAAGTTCTTGGTTTTGGTGCTTCTCAAGATGCTATTGAAACTGAAAAAGAGATAGAACTTTTAGGTAAAGTTCTACCAGAGGATTTAGTTAAACAGGGAATCATTCCAGAGTTAGTAGGAAGACTTCCTGTTATTTCTACACTATCTCCTCTAGATGAAACTGCTCTTATTAAAATCTTATCAGAACCTAAAAATTCTATTGTAAAACAGTATCAAAAATTCTTTGAGATGGAAAATGTTAACCTTGAATTTGAAGATGAAGCGCTTAAAAAAATTGCAGCTTTAGCTTTAGAAAGAAAAATCGGAGCAAGAGGTCTTAGATCGATTATAGAGAATATAATGACTAACCTTATGTTTGAGATTCCTTCTGATAAAACTATAAAAAAGGTTACAATTACCGCTGATTCAATTCAAGATTCTACAAAAGTTAAAATTGAACATTAAGGAGTGATTACGAATGAGTAGATTACCTTTTTTACCTACTAGGGAGATGGTTCTTTTTCCTGGTACTGCTTCTCCTCTTTATGTTGGAAGAGAAAGAAGTTTATTAACTATGAATTTTGCAATGAAAACAAAAAATAAATTAGTTCTTAGCTTACAAAAAAACTCTTTAGAAGAGAATCCTGTCCTTCCTGAAGGGATACATAAAATAGGGGTTTTGGCTAATATAGTTCAATCTATCCCTTTACCTAATAAAAGTATAAAGGTTCTTATTGAAGTTGATAAAAGAGTTCTTATAGAGAATGTTGAGGAAGAGGATGGAGTACTATTCGCTGATTATAGCGTAATTTCATCAACAGAGGAGGCTTCTCCTGAATTAACAGCTCTTAAAAGAAAAGTTATAAGTCTATTTGAAGAGTATGCTACACTGACTAATCAAGTTAGTGCAGAACTTATGGTTCAATTAAAAGGTCTTAGAAAAGCTGGTAAAATTTTTGACTCAATTGCTTTTAATCTTGAAATTGAAGAAAATTTAAAGGTTGAACTTTTAGAGCTTTTAGATGTTAAAGTTAGAGGATATAGATTACTTGAAATTTTAAACAATGAGATTGAAATTGCTTCGATAGAGCAAAAAGTAGACCAAAAAGTTAAAGAGAAAATCAACGAAAGTCAAAAGAGTTACTTTATAAGAGAAAAAATCAATACTCTTAGAGAGGAACTTGGAAAAACTGGTGGAGATGAGGAAACTGATGAGTTATATGACAAAGTTAGAAACTCTTCATTACCTCAGGAAGCTAAAGACAAACTTGAATCTGAGCTAAAAAAGCTTGGAAAAATGGCTCCTTACTCTGCTGAAGCTACTGTTTCAAGAGCATATATAGAAGCTGTTTTAGAGTTACCTTGGAATGTTGTTACTCCTGAAACACTGGATTTAAAACTTGCTCATAACATTTTAGAGAGAGATCACTATGGTTTAAAAGATGTTAAGGACAGAATTTTAGACTACTTAGCTGTTAAAAAATTAAATCCAAATATGAAGGGAACAATCCTATGTTTAGCTGGACCTCCTGGAGTTGGAAAAACATCTTTAGCTAAATCTGTTGCAGACTCTTTAGGAAGAAACTTTGTTAGAGTTTCTTTAGGTGGAGTTAGAGATGAGGCTGAGATTAGAGGACATAGAAGAACTTATATAGGTTCTATGCCTGGTAGAATAATAAAAGCTATAAAAAATGCTGGAAGTGTTAATCCTGTTATACTTCTTGATGAGATTGACAAGATGTCTAGCGACTTTAAAGGGGATCCTGCTTCTGCTATGTTAGAAGTTTTAGACCCAGAGCAAAACAAGCACTTTGAAGATCACTATTTAGATATGCCATTTGACCTATCTAAAGTATTCTTTATCGCTACAGCTAACGATTTAAGAAATATACCTGGTCCTCTAAGAGACAGAATGGAGATTATCAATCTTTCATCATATACTGAGTTTGAAAAACTTCATATAGCTAATAACTACTTAGTAAAACAGGCTCAAGATGAAAATGGATTAAGTAATGTTAAAATCAATATTACAGATAAAGCTGTATTAAAAATAATAGATGAGTATACAAAAGAAGCTGGTGTTAGAAATCTAAAAAGAGAGATCTCTTCACTATTTAGAAAAGTAGCTAGAAAAGTTATTGATACCGAAGCTAAATCTATCAGTATCAATGTTAAAAATCTTGAATCTTATCTAGGACACCCTAAGTTTAGACCTGAAAAGATGAAAAAAGCTATTTCTAAGGTTGGAGTTGTTAATGGGTTAGCTTGGACATCTGTTGGTGGTATGACTCTTGAAGTTCAAGGGGTTCAGATTCCAGGAAAAGGAAATCTTTCTTTAACAGGAACTCTTGGTAATGTTATGAAAGAATCTGCTATGGTTGCGTTCACTTATTTAAAAGCAAACTTAGAGAGATTCCAAATAGATTCAACTGTTTTAGAGAAAAAAGATATACATCTTCACTTCCCTGAGGGAGCTACACCTAAAGATGGACCATCAGCTGGTATTGCAATAACTACAACTATTCTATCTGTTTTAACTGGTAGAAAAGTAAAGCAAACTTTTGCAATGACTGGTGAAATTACAATTACAGGTGAAGTTTTACCTGTAGGTGGAATTAAAGAGAAAGTTATTGGAGCTCATAGAGCTGGAATTAAAAATATAATCCTACCAGAGGATAATAAAGTTGATGTTGAAGAGATTCCAGAGGAAGTTATGAAGGATATTAAAATATACTTTGCTTCTACATATGATGATGTTGAAAAACTTGCTCTTGAAAAATAATGAAAAGAGGTAACATGATGATTATAAAACAAGCAGATTTTACAAAGTCAGCTGTATTTGAAAAAGATTATCCTGAGGAGTTGAATCATATTGAATTTGCCTTTGTTGGGAGATCTAACGTTGGAAAATCATCTCTTATAAATAGTATTACTGGAAGAAATAAGCTAGCTAAGACTAGTAAAACTCCAGGTAGAACACAGTTAATTAACTATTTCTTAATCAACAAAGAGTTTTTCTTTGTTGATTTACCTGGATATGGTTTTGCTAAGGTTCCTAAAGAGATGAAAAAAGAGTGGGGCCTAACTATGGAAAGATATCTTGCTAGTCCTAGAAAAAAACTTGTTTTTGTTTTACTGGACATAAGAAGAATTCCTAGTGGTGAAGATTTAGAAATGCTTAATTGGTTGGATCACTTTGGAACTCCATTTAAAATTATTTTTACAAAAATGGATAAAGTATCTAATAATGAAAAATTTAAAGCACTAAAAGATATAAGAACAAAAATTGATTTCCATAACGATGATGTTTTCTTCCACTCATCATTAAATAATAATGGAAAAGAACAAATTTTAAATTATATTGAAAGTTGTTTAAAGGGAGAAATTGAATAGGAGGATTTTAAATGAATGAATTAGCTACTACTTATTCCCCTAATGAAATAGAGGGAAAATGGTATAAATATTGGGAGGAATCGAAGTTTTTTGCTGCTACTTTAGATGATAGCAAACCAAATTACTCTATTGTTATCCCACCTCCAAATGTAACTGGTATATTACATATGGGGCATATTCTTAATAATAGTATTCAAGATGTACTGGTTAGATATAAGAGAATGAGTGGTTACAACACTCTTTGGATGCCTGGAACAGACCATGCTGGAATTGCAACTCAAAATAAAGTTGAAAGAAAATTAGCTGATGAGGGTCTAACTAAAGAGGATTTAGGTAGAGATGAGTTTATCAGACAGGTTTGGGAGTGGAAAGAGCAATATGGTAGTGTTATCACTACTCAGCTTAGAAAAATCGGTGCTTCATTAGATTGGGATAGAGAAAGATTTACTATGGATGAAGGGCTTTCTGAAGCGGTTAAAGATATCTTTATTAAACTGTTTAATGATGGACTTATATATCAAGGGGAGTACATGGTTAACTGGTGTCCAAGATGTGGAACTGCCCTTGCTGACGACGAAGTTGAGCATGAGGAAAAAGCTGGTTCTCTATGGAATATCAAATACCCAGTAAAGGATTCTGAGGAGTTCTTAATCATAGCTACAACAAGACCTGAAACAATGCTTGCTGACGTTGCTATAGCTGTAAATCCTAATGATGAAAGATACTCTCATCTAGTTGGAAAGAATGTTATCTTACCTCTTGTTGGTAGAGAGATTCCAGTTATTGCTGATGAGTATGTTGATATGGAATTTGGAACTGGAGCATTAAAAATAACTCCAGCTCATGACCCTAATGACTTCGCTTTAGGACAAAAATTTAACTTACCTATCATCAATATGATGACTCCTGATGGAAAGGTTGTTAATGATTACCCTAAATATGCAGGTATGGATAGATTTGATGCTAGAAAAGAGATTGTTGCTGATCTTGAAAAAGATGGATTCCTTGTTAAAATTGAATCTCACTCTCACAATGTTGGAGGATGCTACAGATGTAATACAGTTGTAGAGCCTAGAGTTTCAAAACAATGGTTCGTTAAAATGGAGCCTCTTGCAAAAAGAGCTCTAGAGGTTGTTAGAAATGGAAAAGTTAAACTTATGCCTAAGAGATGGGAAAAAGTTTACTATAACTGGTTAGAGAACATCAGAGATTGGTGTATCTCTAGACAGATCTGGTGGGGACATAGAATACCTGCTTGGTATGGTCCTGATATGCACATATTTGTCGCTAAAACAGAGGATGAGGCCTACGCTCAAGCTAAAGCACACTATGGAAAAGACGTTGAGCTAACTCAAGAAACTGATGTTCTTGACACTTGGTTCTCATCTGCTCTATGGCCATTCTCAACTTTAGGTTGGCCTGATAAAACAGTTGAATTAGAGAAATTCTATCCAACTTCTACACTGGTTACTGGTGCCGATATTCTATTCTTCTGGGTTGCTAGAATGGTAATGTTTGGTATGTACACTATGGATGACATCCCTTTTGAAAATGTTTATTTACACGGAATCGTTAGAGATGAAATCGGTAGAAAGATGTCTAAATCATTGGGTAACTCACCTGATCCACTAAATTTAATCAGTGAATATGGAGCTGACGCAATTAGATTTACTATGTTATATAATACATCACAGGGACAAGATGTTCATTTCTCTGAAAAATTAATAGAGATGGGTAGAAACTTTGCTAATAAAATATGGAATGTTTCAAGATTTGTTTTAATGAATCTTGAGGATTTCGATATAAAAGCATTTGATAAAACAGATGTTCAACTTGAATTAGTTGATGAGTGGATCTTCTCTAAATTAAATAAAACTTCTAAGGATGTTGCTGATAAATTGGAGAAATTCCAATTGGATGAAGCTGCTAAGTCAATCTATGAATTCTTAAGAGGGGATTTCTGTGACTGGTATGTTGAATTGGCTAAGGTTAGATTGTACAATAAAGAGGAGTCTGGAGTTCAATCTAGACAAACTGCCCAGTATGTTTTATGGACAGTTTTAGAGGCTGGTTTAAAACTTCTACATCCATTTATGCCATTTATCACTGAGGAGATTTGGCAAAAAATAAAAGTGGATGGAGAGACTATAATGTTAGCTAACTATCCTACTTGTAACGAAGCTCTTGTTAGTGATGAGAAAGAAAAAGCTTTTGAGTATATTCAAGGATTAATTTCATCTTTAAGAAATATCAGAGCTGAAAGAGGTATATCTCCAGCTAAAGAAGCAAAAGTTGTTATAAGAACAACTAACCCTACAGAGTTGGAAACATTAAAAGCAAATGAGTTATTTATAACTAAACTTGCTAAAATTGAGGAATTAACTGTGGGAGCTGACCTACCTACTCCGGAGCAAAGTGGATTTAGAGTTAACGGAAACTCTGAGGTATTCATGATATTAACTGGTCTTTTAGATGTTGAAGCGGAGATCAAAAAAATTAATGAGCAACTTGAAAAAGTTAAAAAAGATTTAGATAAGGTTAATGCTAAACTTTCTGATGAAAGATTTACATCTAAAGCTCCTGCTCATATCTTAGATAGAGAAAAAAGAATTCAAGAAGAGTTCCAAGACAAGTATGATAAACTAATGGAAAACCTAAAAAACTTCCAATAATAGTATCACTTTAAAGCTTTCTAAGTAGTAGGAATTTACTTCCTACTACTTTTTTTAAATAAATTGTATTCATTATGTTAAAATTATGCTAAAATAGAATGGTAACTATACATAATAATAATAGTTGGGAGTGATACAATTGGATTTACATTATTTAAGAATATTTTATGAAGTAGCTAAAGAAAAAAGTTTTACTAAAGCAGCTAATAAATTATACATAAATCAATCAGCGGTTTCAATACAAGTAAAAAAATTCGAAGAGATTTTAAATTCTAAACTTTTTGATAGAAGTTCTAAGAAAATAAAATTGACTTATACTGGGGAAGCACTTTTTAAAATGGCAGAGGAGATTTTTGAAAAAGTTAAAAGAGCTGAAAAAGAGATGGAAAGAATTATCAATTTAGATAAGGCTAAGATCTCTATTGGGGCTACATCTGTTATTGGAGAACCTCTATTACCTCTTTTAATGAAAGACTTTATATCTTTACATGATGAAATTGAATATGATATTACTATTTCTACTAAAGCGTGGCTTTTAAAATTATTAAAAGAGGGGGAACTAGATATTCTTTTAATAGATGAGGAACATATTACTGACCCTAATTTAGAAGTTATCACTGTTGGTTCTGTTCCATACATACTTGTTGGAATAAAAAATACTCAAAAATTAGAGGCTATTTCTAAAGAGCCTTTAATCTCTAGAAAAAATATCTATAATAATGACAAAGCTATCAGTCATTTAGAGGATAAAAACCATATCTGCTTCAATACAAAAATTCCAGTAGTTGGAAATTTAGGTGTTATTAAAGGGATGGTTAAAGAGGGTATTGGTAATGTTATTTTGCCTTACTATGCTGTTTATAAGGAGATACAAAGTGATGAATTTAAAGTTATCAGAACTATTGATGAAGTTACAGACTCTTATCAAATTGTTATAACAAAAGATAAGAAAAACTTAGCTCACATAATTAAATTTATCAACTTCGTTAAGAATTTTAAACTTTAATTTTATAATTTAGGAGGCTAATATGAACTTATTAGATTCATATAAAATAACAGCATCTCTTTTAGAGAGTTTCATAAAAGAGGAAGCTGAAAAAAAAGAAACTGAAAAGGTGGCTAAAGATTTAGCTGCTATATTTGAAAATGGTAATAAAGTTTTAATCTGTGGAAATGGTGGAAGTAATTGTGATGCTCTACATTTCGCTGAAGAGTTTACAGGAAGATTTAGAAAAGATAGAAGAGCTTTACCAGCTATCTCTTTATCTGACTCATCTCATATAACTTGCGTTGGTAATGACTATGGTTTTGATTATATATTTTCTAGAGGCGTTGAAGCCTATGGTAAAGAGGGAGATATGTTTATAGGCATCTCCACAAGTGGAAATTCAACAAATGTTATAAAAGCTGTTGAAGCCGCAAAAAAAATGGGACTAAAAACTGTTGTTCTTCTTGGAAAAGATGGAGGAAAACTTAAAGGGATGTGTGATTATGAGTTTATCATTCCTGGAAATACTTCTGATAGAATCCAAGAGATACATATGATGATACTACACATTATTATCGAAGGTGTCGAAAAGATAATGTTCCCTGAAAATTATTAAGAATACCCTTTTTAGGGTATTTTTTTTAAGGAGATTTATATGACTATTAAAAATATATTTATATTATTGATTTTTATTTTTACACTCTCTTTTTCAAATGAAAAGGAAAATAAAGCCTATATAGGATCATTTAATACCTTACGATTAGGAAAGGGCGAAAAGAATTTTGAACATCTAGCAAAATCTATAGAGCCTTTTGACATTGTTGGTCTAGTTGAAGTTATGAATAAAAAAGGGATTTATAAACTTATCTCTGAAGTGGAAAAAATCAGTGATTCAAAGTGGGGCTATGAAATATCTCCATACCCTGTTGGCACAGATGAATATAAGGAATACTATGCCTATCTCTATAAAAAAGATCGAGTTACCTTCATTAAAAGCGAAGGGTTTTATCCCGATACAGATAATGACTTTATTCGTGAGCCCTATGGAGCAACCTTTAAAATAGGAAATTTTGATTTTACCTATGTTTTAATACACTCTATATATGGTAAAAAAATATCTCAAAGACAGTTTGAAGCTAGAAAATTTATAGATATCTATAACTATTTTCAGAATTTAGACCCTCTTGAAAATGATATTTTAATTGGAGGGGATTTTAATCTTCCTGCCAATGACTCAGCTTTTGAACCTCTTTTAACACACAGGGATGAGATTATCTACTCTTTAGATCCAACTATTAAAACCACTATTGGAACTAAGGGATTTGCTAACTCATATGATAATCTTTTTCTTTCTAAAAAATACACACGGGAGTTTAAAGGAGAAAGTGGTGCTTTAGATATCACTAATAATGAGTTTATAAAAACAAGAAAGGAGGTCTCTGATCACCTACCTATTTTTATTGTGGTTGATACAGAGTTTGATGATGACTAACGCTTTTATATTTTTAAATGGACAGTTCCCCAGCTGTAAAAATTTTTACGATAATTTAAATATCGATTCCAACCATCTTTTTTGTGCAGATGGAGGAGCTAAAAAAGCTCTTGAATTAAACTATATTCCAAAAGAGGTATGGGGAGACTTTGATTCTTTAGATAGCAACTCTTTAGATATGCTAAAGTCCAATAATGTTATCATAAAAACATTTAACAGAGATAAGGATTTTACAGATGGTGAGCTTTTAATCTCCTATGTCTCTTCACTAAACTATGATAAAATCTATGTAGTTGGTGGATTTGGTGGTCGAATAGATCACACTTTAACAAATATAAATCTTATTTTTAAATATAGTAACCTTATTTTTTTAGATCAACTAGAGAAACTTTTTCTGGTTACTCCTAATTTTATTATCAATAAAAATAAAAATAAACGTATATCTTTTATCTGTTTCTCTGACATGGTTAAAAATCTTACTTTAGATGGTTTTTTATATCCTCTTAAAAATCACACACTACATAGAGGTGATTCAACATGTTTAAGTAACATTATTACTGAAGATACTGCATCTATAAATTTTACTGAAGGAAAACTAATTGGAGTGTTAAGTTTAGATTGACAATAGTCTTAAAATGATGTAGGCTATTTAATAGTAAAAATTTTTATGGAGGCGTTTAATAATGACTAATTTATCTACAAAAAGTAAACTTTTACTTGGAATCCAACACGTACTAGCTATGTTTGGAGCTACTGTATTAGTTCCATTTTTAACTGGTTTAAATCCATCTATCGCTTTACTTTCTGCAGGAGTAGGAACACTTCTTTTCCACCTTTGCACAAAGGGAATTGTTCCTGTTTTTTTAGGTTCATCATTTGCTTTTATTGGGGCTCTAGCTCTTGTTTTAAAAGAGGAGGGAATTGCTGCTATTAAAGGTGGAGTTATCTCTGCTGGATTCGTTTATATCTTTATGTCTTGGATGATTAGAATATTTGGTGTAGAAAAGATCAAATCATTTTTCCCACCTGTTGTTGTAGGACCTATTATTATGGTTATTGGACTTAGACTTAGTCCTGTGGCACTTTCTATGGCTGGATATTCAAATGGGCATTTTGATTTAAAAAGCCTTATTGTTGCTCTTATAGTGGTAATTTCTATGATAACTATCTCAATTTTAGAAAAATCATTCTTTAGATTAGTTCCTATTCTTATATCTGTTATTCTTGGATATGTGGTATCTATCTTCTTAGGTCTGATTGATTTTGCACCTATCGCTGCCGCTAATTGGATTGGTTTCTCAAAAGATGCTCTAGGTAATCTATTGACTTTACCTAAATTCTCAGCTACAGCTATATTGGCGATTGCACCAATAGCTCTTGTTGTATTCATTGAGCATATTGGAGATATCACAACAAATGGAGCTGTTGTTGGAAAGGATTTCTTTAAAAATCCTGGTATTTCAAGAACTTTATTAGGTGATGGAGTGGCTACTGTAGCTGCTGGATTTTTAGGAGGGCCTGCGAATACAACATATGGTGAGAATACTGGTGTACTTGCAGTCACTAAAGTTTATGATCCTTCGATTTTAAGAATTGCAGCTTGTTATGCCATTGTTTTAAGTTTTATTGGAAAATTTGGAGTTATTTTACAAACTATTCCAACACCAGTTATGGGTGGAGTTTCTATAATTCTTTTTGGTATGATTGCTTCAGTTGGAGTTAGAACTGTTATTGATGCAGAGATTGATTTTTCTCATTCAAGAAATCTTTTAATCGCGTCTCTTATATTTGTTTTAGGTATTGCCATTGATAATATTATTATTTGGAAAACTGTTTCACTTTCTGGATTAGCTATTGCAGCCTTAATCGGAGTTACATTAAATAAAATATTACCTAAGGATCAACTGGACAAATAAAAATATCTTAATTAAAATAGGAAGAAGTTTTAAGCTTTTCTTCCTATTTTTTATTTTTTGTTGTAATATATAAAATATAATAAAGGAATAAAGGGGGATTAGATGAAAAAATTTATAGTTCTTATTATTATTATTGCAAACTTAGCATTTGTTGGGAAATATTTTTATGAAAAAAAATCATCACACTCTCAAACTACTTTAAAAAAATCTACGCAAGAAATTAAAAAGGAGGACTCTTCTATGTTAAAAAACAGAGATGAAATTGCGCAACAATACAAATGGAACTTAAATGATATCTATCCAAATTGGGAGGATTGGGAAAAAGATTTAGCCACTCTTAAAGAACTTATGTCTGAGATTCCTAAATATCATGGAAAAATATCTGAAAACTCTAACACATTTGTTGAATTTATAAATCTTGATGAGAAGATATCTAGACTTTTAGATAAAGTTTATCTTTATCCATATCTACAAAGAGATTTGGACTCAACAAATGAAAACGCATCAGTAAAACTTCAAGAGGTTGAAGGGATTTATGCTAACTATTCAATTGCATCATCTTGGATTACTCCTGAAATTCTGACTATTCCAAAGGAAACTATGATTACATGGATTGATGAAAACCCAGTTTTAGAAGCTAATAGATTCCCCTTAATGGAGATTTACAGATTACAAGAACACGTTTTATCCGCCGATAAAGAGAAGTTACTCTCATATTTTGGTCAATATCTAGGAATACCTTCTGATATATACAGTGAGCTTTCCACTTCTGATATAAAATGGAATGAGATTGAACTAGCTGATGGAAGCAAGACTTTTGTTACAAATGGAGTATACTCTAAAATTATTTCAACAGATAGAGATCAAGAGGATAGAAAAAAAGCTTTTGAAGCTCTTTATAACTCCTTTAATGTCAACAAAAACACATATGCTTCAATATATAAAAGTATACTACAAAGAGATTTTTCAACAGCACAATCTAGAAACTATAAATCAAGCTTAGAAAAAGCTTTAAATCCTAACGATATTCCTGTGGAGGTTTATACATCTCTAATTGAGTCTACTAGAGAGAATACAGCACCTTTAAAAAGATACATTAGTTTAAGAAAAAAGGCGTTGGATTTAAAAGAGTATCACTACTATGATAACTCTATAAATATTGTTGATTACAATAGAGAGTTTTCCTATGAAGAGGCTAAAGATACTGTATTAGAATCTGTTAAACCTCTAGGAACAGATTACTATCAAGACCTAAATACTGCCTTGAGTGAAGGGTGGTTAGATGTCTATGAAACACCTAATAAAAGAAGTGGAGCATACTCTTTAAATATCTATGATGTCCATCCATATATGCTACTTAACTACAACGGAACTATGGATTCTGTATTTACTTTAGCACATGAGTTAGGGCATACTATGCACTCTATGTTATCCACTAGAAATCAACCTTACTCTATCAGTAGCTACACAATTTTTGTTGCTGAAGTCGCTTCGACGTTCAATGAGAGATTACTTTTAGATAATATGTTAAAAAATACCACTGATCCTAAAGAGAGAATTGCACTTATTGAACAAGCTATCGGTGGCATTGTTGGGACTTACTATATCCAGACACTATTTGCCGACTATGAGTATCAAGCCCACCAAATTGTTGAAAATGGAGGAGCTATAACTTCCGATGTTTTAAGCAATATTATGAGCACTCTATTTACAGAATACTTTGGTAATGAGTTAACTATGGATGAGTTACAAAAGATTATTTGGGCTAGAATCCCTCATTTTTATAACTCCCCATACTATGTTTATCAATATGCTACTAGCTTTGCATCATCAGCAAACCTATACGATAGAATCACAAATCCAAAATACTCTTTAGAAGAGAGAGAGGCTGCTAAAAAAGATTATTTAACTCTTTTAAAATCAGGTGGAAATGATCATCCTATGAACCAGTTAAAAAAAGCTGGGGTAGACCTAAGTAAAAAAGATGCTTTTTATGCTGTTGCTACAGAGTTTAACAGATTGCTAGACCTTTTAGAAGAGGAACTAAAGAAAGAGAAAGGAGATATCTAATATATGTTCTTAATTAGTTGGATACTGAGTTTTTTTAAATTTGTTATTAGAGAGATCTCCTCTATGATAATAAAATTTGCTTTTTTAATATTCTTAATAATTCTTGCTTTTAGCTATTTTGATAAAAATAAAAAAACTCCGATAGCTAAAAAGTCATACTTAAAAATAGACTTATCTAAAGAGTACAATGAAACTTTAGTTCAAAGTCCATTTAATTTTAACTCTAAAAATATAAATTTTTATCAGCTTTTAAACAATATAGCTATCTCTAAAAATGATAGTAATGTTGAAGGTCTTATTATATTTTTAGATGATAACTCTTTAAGTAGAACTCAAATCAGTGAGCTAGGAGAGGTTTTAAATGAATTTAAAACCTCTCATAAACCAATCTACTCCTACAGTGCTATGTTAGATAATAACTCTCTACTTTTAAGTAGTTATTCCAATGAGGTTATAATGCCTCCAGCTGCATCTACAGCTGTTAATATCACTGGATATAACAAAGATATCCCATATTTTAAAAACTTGACTGAAAAACTGGGAATAGATGTTACAGTTGTCCATGTTGGTGATTTTAAAACATATGGCGAAAACTATACTCGAGACCAGATGTCTGAAGAGAACAGGGCAGATTTAAAAAGAGTCTTAGATAAAAGTTACTCTTTTTTTGTAGATGATTTAGCTAAAAATTTATCTTTAGATCAAAATACTCTTAACTCTTTGGTTCTTTCAGGAGACCTAATGGGAGAATCTTCCTCTACTCTAAAAAATAATAAATTAATTTCCTCTCTTAAATACTGGGAAGACTTCAAAAAAGAGAGAGAGATTGAAAATATCACTGAGATTGAGAACTACACTCCATCTATTAAAGAGAGCGTATCCAATCAAAAAATTGCAATTATCTACGCTGATGGAGAGATTAGTTATACTGCCTCAAAAAATCCTACATCTAGTGTAATAACTCCTGATAAATTTATATCAGCTTTAGATAAGGCTTCTAAGGATGATAGCATTAAAGGGATTGTTATCAGAGTTAACTCTCCTGGGGGTTCTGCTCTAGCCTCAGATGTCATCTGTAACTCCATTAAAAATGTGGAAAAACCTGTCTATGTCTCTATTGGAAGTGTTGCAGCTTCTGGAGGTTACTATATTTCCACAGCAGCTAAGAAAATTTTTGCAGATAAAAATAGTATAACTGGTTCCATTGGAGTAGTTAGTCTTATTCCTAACTTTAAGGAGTTAACTGACAAGGTTGGAGTCAATGTAAATGATATTTCCCTTGGAAAATTTTCTGACCTATACTCTTTAACAGCTCCTATGACTCCAGAAAGACGTGAGAAAATATATAGCTCAAACCTTAAAGTTTACAACGAGTTTTTAAATAAAGTTGCCTATGGTAGAAATTTACCTTTGAAAGATGTTGAAAATATTGCTCAAGGAAAAATCTGGCTAGGTGAGGAAGCTATTAATAATGGACTTATTGATTCAATAGGTGGAATAAATAAAACTATCAAAACTTTAGCTACAGATTTGAGTATCAATGATAACTACTCTGTTGTTGAAATACCATATGAAGAGGATTTAAAATCTATGTTTGAATCCACTCTATTACCGATTCAAACTCTTTTTTCATTAAAATCTTTAACTGATAGTAAAAATATTAAGGCACTTATTGAAAATGAGGATATGTTCTTCAAACCAATTTTATATCTAAGCTTTTAAATCTCTAGTTGAAAAGTTACTCTCTCTTATGATATAATCATAGCGATTACACAATAATTTCTAGGAGGGATTAAATTGGTTAGAAAAATAAAAGGACAAAAAACTGGAGGAAACTCTCAATCTGATATTTTAAGACAAGCTCAAGCTATGCAACAACAAATGCTTGCTGTTCAAGACTCATTAAAAGAGAAAGAAGTTGAAGCTTCTGTTGGTGGAGGAGCTGTTGTAGTTAAAGCTAATGGACAAAAAGATATCGTTTCTATTAAAATATCTGAAGAGACTATTAAAGATGCTGTTGAAGATAAAGAGATGTTAGAGGACCTTGTTCTTTCTGCTGTTACTGAAGCTATGAGACAAGCTGATGAGTTAGCTGAGAAAGAGATGTCTGCTGTTACTGGTGGAATCAATATCCCAGGACTATTCTAGTTTAAATTTTAAGCACCAATACAATGAGTATTGGTGCTTTTTTTTACTTTAAATTTATGTTATAATTATTTGAAAATACTTTGATTATGGGTGGTTTTTTAATGGAAAATAATAAATATAAAAGATATGGTTTAATGCTTTACTACCTACTTAAAATTATTTCTAAAACTATGAAAATAGAGATTATAAGAAGCCCTAAACTTATAGACGGAGAAAGCTATGTTTGTGGTTTTTGGCACAATAAACTTGTGGGTGCTTCCCTGGGATTGATAAATCTTTCAGAGAAAAAAGCCGTTTTAGCGAGTCCTTCAAAGGATGGCGAATTGATTTCTATACCTTTAGAAAAGATGGGATTTACCATGGTTAGAGGTTCTTCTGGAAAAGATTCCATAAAATCAGTTTTAAAATTAATTAAATTAGTTAAAGGGGGACACAGTGCTGGAACTCCACTAGATGGGCCTAAAGGACCTATTTATGAAGTTAAGCCTGGAATGCTATACCTCGCTCAAAAATCGGGTAAAGCATTAGTTCCTGTTGGAGTTGCCTTTAGCAATAAATGGATTTTTGAAAAAGCTTGGGACAAGTTCCAAATGCCTAAACCTTTTTCTAAAATGGTTTGTCTGATTGGAGATCCCATTTTAATTCCTACAGATGCCAACCTAGATGACTATTTAGAATTAGTAAAAGATGCTCTGTTTCAAATAGATAAAGAAGCGGAAAAAATATTGAATGAAAAAAATAATAATTTGAAGGGAGATAGATAGAATGAGTAAAAATTTTTATGTAACAACACCAATATACTATGTTAATGGGGATCCTCATGTTGGTAGTGCATATACTACTATTGCGGCTGACGTTTTAGCTAGATATAAAAAATCAAAAGGTTTTGATGTTTTCTTTTTAACAGGTACTGACGAACATGGACAAAAAGTTGAGGAAGCAGCTAAAATGAGAGACTTAACTCCTCAAGCTTGGACAGATTCTATGGCTCCTAGATTTATTGATATGTGGAAAGCTCTAGATATAAACTATACAGATTTCATAAGAACTACTGAGCCAAGACATAAAGATGCTGTAAAAAAGATATTAAAAACTGTTTATGAAAAAGGGGATATCTATAAGGGAGAATATGAAGGAAAATACTGTGTTTCATGTGAAACATTTGTTCCTGAGAACCAAATCGTAAATGGAAACCACTGTCCTGACTGTGGTAAAGAGTTAAGAATGGTTAAAGAGGAGTCTTACTTCTTTAAAATGTCTAAATATCAAGATGCTTTACTTGAGCATATTGAAAATCACCCAGATTTTATCCTACCACACTCTAGAAAAAATGAGGTTGTATCTTTTATAAAACAGGGGCTTCAAGATCTATCTATTTCTAGAAATACTTTTGAATGGGGAATCCCAATTGAGTTTGCTCCTGGACATATCACTTATGTTTGGTTTGACGCTCTAACAAACTATCTAACAGCAGTTGGATATGAAAATAATCCTGAATTATTTAATAAGTTTTGGAACAATGGAGAAGTTGTTCACCTTTTAGGAAAGGATATTCTTAGATTCCATGCTATCATATGGCCTTGTATGTTATTATCTGCTGGAATTAAACTTCCTGATAAAATTGTAGCTCATGGTTGGTGGACTTCTGAAGGTGAAAAAATGTCTAAATCTAAAGGAAATGTTGTTGCACCATTGGATGAAATTGCTAAGTATGGTGTAGATGCTTTTAGATATTGTTTAATGAGAGAGGTTAATTTTGGAAATGATGGAGACTACTCAACACCATCAATAATTACAAGAATTAACTCGGATTTAGCAAATGACTTAGGAAACCTTTTAAATAGAACACTTGGAATGTATGGAAAATACTTCAGTGGTGTAATCACAAAAGGAGAAGCTTTTGAGGAGATTGACGAAACTGTTAAATCACTTTGGAGTGAAACTATAGCTTCTGTTGACTACCATATGAACAGAGTTGAATTTTCAAGAGCTTTAGAAGCAATTTGGAAGTTTATATCTAGAATGAATAAATATGTTGATGAAACTGCTCCTTGGCTTCTTATAAAGGATGAAACTAAAACTGAAAGACTGGCTACTGTTATGAATTTCTTAGTTCAATCTCTATATAAAGTAGCTGTTTTAACAGCACCATATATGCCTACAGCATCACAAAAAATCTGGAATCAATTAGGATTCTCTAGCAACATTTTAGAGGCTAAATTAGAGGATATGAATGATTGGAACCTACTGACTGAGGGACATAAATTAGGAACTGCTGAACCTATATTCCCAAGACTTGAAGTTGAAAAAAAAGAAGCTAAAAAAGACCCACTTGCTATAAATGAAGATTTAAAAATTGAAAATCCAATAGAGATAGCTGATTTTGATAAAATAGATATCCAAGTTGTTGAAATACTTGAAGCAAGTAGTATTGAAGGAGCAGATAAACTTCTTAAATTTAAAGTAAAAACTGCAAATGAGATAAGACAGATTGTTTCTGGAATTGCAAAATACTATCCAACACCTTCAGAACTTGTTGGTAAAAAGGTTTTAGCTATTTTAAATCTACCACCAGTTACTTTAAGAGGAGTTCTTTCACAAGGAATGTTATTAAGCTCTACTGAAAAGAAGAGATTAAAACTTGTTGAAGTGGATTCTAGTGTTAAAATAGGAGCTAAGATAAAATAGTTTTAGGGGGAATTTTCAATGAAAAAAGTTACAAAGGCTGTTATACCAGCTGCTGGATTAGGGACTAGAGTTTTACCTGCAACAAAAGCTCAACCAAAGGAGATGCTTGTCATTGTTGACAAGCCTTCTCTACAATATATTGTGGAGGAACTTGTAGAATCTGGAATAACTGATATCGTTATTGTTACTGGAAGAAATAAAAACTCTATTGAGGATCACTTTGATTTTTCATATGAACTGGAAAATACTCTTGAAAGAGATGGTAAATTTGAACTTTTAAAAAAGATTGATGATATCTCAAGTATGGCAAATATTTACTACGTTAGACAAAATCATCCTTTAGGACTGGGACATGCCATTTTAAAAGCCAAATCTTTTATTGGTGATGATCCATTTGTTATAGCCTTAGGTGATGATATTGTTTACAACCCCGATGTTCCTGTAGCTAAACAACTTATAGATGTCTATGAAAAATATGGAAGCAGTGTTATTGGAGTTCAAGAGGTAGAAAATAGAGATGTATCTAAATATGGTATTGTTAAACCTGCCGCAATCTTAGATAAAAACACTGTGGAAATGATTGACTTTATAGAGAAACCAACTTTGGAGGAAGCTCCTTCTAACTTGGCATGTCTTGGAAGATATCTTTTATCTGGAGAGATTTTTAAATATTTAGAAACCACTGAACCTGGTAAAGGTGGAGAGATTCAACTTACTGATGCAATCTTAAAGATGATAAATGACAATCAGAAAGTAGTAGCTTATAACTTCCAAGGTAAAAGGTATGACATTGGAAATAAAATTGGACTTTTAAAAGCTAATATAGAGTTTGGTCTTAGAAATGAAGAGACTAAAGATGATCTGATCAAATATTTAAAAGAGGAGATTAAATTTTAACGGAGGTTTTTTCTATGGCTAAAATCATCAAATTTAATAGTGATGCTAGAAAAAAATTGGAAAATGGTGTTAATATTTTAGCTGATGCAGTTAAAATTACTTTAGGTCCTAGAGGAAGAAATGTTGTTTTGGAAAAAGCATATGGAGCGCCTTTAATAACTAATGATGGAGTTTCCATTGCCAAAGAGATTGAGTTAGATGATCCCTTTGAAAATATGGGCGCTCAACTTATCAAAGAGGTTGCCACTAAATCCAATGATGTAGCTGGAGATGGTACAACCACTGCCACAATTTTAGCTCAAGCAATCGTTAAAGAGGGACTTAAAATGGTTTCTGCTGGAGCTAACCCTATCTTTTTAAAAAAAGGGATAGAAAAAGCTACAAAGGTAGCGATTGAACTTCTTTTACAAAAGTCAAAAAAAGTGCAATCCAATAGTGAAATTTCCCAAGTTGCTTCGATTTCTGCTGGTGATATAGAGATTGGAGAGCTTATAGCTACAGCTATGGAAAAAGTTGGGGAAAGTGGTGTTATCAGTGTTGAAGAGGCACGTTCTTTAGATACAACTTTAGAGGTTGTTGAGGGAATGGAGTTTGAAAAGGGATATCTATCTCCATATATGGTAACAAACTCAGAAAGAATGGAAGCTATTCTTGAAAATCCATATATTTTGATAACAGACAAAAAAATATCTACTATGAAGGAGTTGCTTCCACTTTTAGAAAAAACAGTTCAAACATCAAAACCACTTCTAATTATAGCAGAAGACTTAGATGGAGAAGCTTTGGCAACTCTCGTTCTAAATAAAATAAGGGGAACTTTAAATGTTACTGGAGTTAAAGCTCCAGCCTTTGGAGATAGAAGAAAAGCTATGCTGGAAGATATCGCTGTTTTAACAGGCGGACAAGTGATCTCTGAAGAGAAAGGCATGAAGATAGAGGACACTGATATCACTCATTTGGGAAGAGCTAGAAAAGTTAAAGTTACAAAAGACTCCACTGTTATTATAGATGGATATAGTGACTATGACATTTTAAACAGTAGAATTGCACAAATTAAAAATCAAATCTCTACTACTGATTCTGATTATGATAAGGAAAAATTACAAGAGAGACTTGCAAAACTTTCTGGTGGAGTTGCAATTATAAAAGTTGGAGCTGCTACAGAAGTGGAGATGAAAGAGAAAAAGTTGAGAATAGAGGATGCTTTAAATGCTACTAGAGCCGCTATTGAAGAGGGAGTAGTCCCTGGAGGTGGAGTTGCATTAAATGAAATTGCCAATGAAATGGACAGTTTCACTTTAGATGGTGAAGAGGGGATTGGAGCTAATATTTTAAAAAAATCTCTTAGTTCACCTATTAAACAGATAGCTATTAATGCTGGATTAGACGGTGGGGTTATTGTGGAGAAAATTAAGAACTTACCTGAGGGATTTGGACTAAACGCAGCTACAGAAGAGTATGTTCATATGATTGAGAATGGAATAATCGATCCTACAAAGGTAACTCGTTCAGCTTTACAAAATGCAGCATCTATTGCAGCTTTAATTTTAACAACAGAGGTTATTATTGCAAATAAAAAAGAACCTATAAATGAGAGTTCAAACTCTAATATGGGGGATATTATTTAAGGGGAGGATTTGAAAAATGGATAAATTTACAGCAGAAAATTATAACACATGGTTGGTATCAGACTATATTGACCTAGCTGATAGAGCTGAATTAGAGAGTATCAAAGGTAATGAGAAAGAGATTGAGGATAGATTCTACACAAACCTTTCTTTTGGAACTGGTGGAATGAGAGGGGTTAGAGGAGTTGGAATAAATAGAATCAATAAATATACTATTAGAAAAGCTACTCAGGGTCTTGCCAACTATATCTTGGAAACTACAAGGGAAGCAGGAAAAGAGATGGGGGTTGCAATAGCTTATGACTGTAGAATTGGTTCTGAAGAGTATGCCTTAAATGCCGCTTTAGTTTTAGCAGGAAATGGGATAAAAGCATATCTTTTTAAATCTCTTAGATCGACACCTGAGCTATCATTTGCTGTAAGAGAGTTAAAATGTATTGCAGGTATAGTTGTTACAGCTTCTCACAATCCACAGGAATACAATGGATATAAAGTTTATTGGAATGATGGATGTCAGATAATAGAGCCACAAGCTAGTGGTGTGGTTAATAATGTTAATAAAATCAACTCATTTGATGAGATTAAGTTAGCCACTAAAGAGGAAGCTGTCGAAAATGGACTTTTACAATATATCTCTGAAGATATGGATACTAAATTTATAGAGGCTGTTAAAAAGCAGATTATTCATAGTGATATTCCAGGTAAGGAAAACTTTAAAATAGTTTACTCACCACTTCATGGTACTGGAGGAAGACCTGTTAAAAGAGTGTTTGAAGAAACAGGGTTTAAATCAATCTATGTAGTTGCAGAACAGGAGCAACCTGATGGGCACTTCCCAACATGTTCATACGCTAACCCAGAGGATCCAGCAGTATTTAAACTAAGTATTGAGTTAGCTAATAAGGTTGGAGCTACTCTTTGTATGGCAAATGATCCTGATGCTGATAGAATAGGTGTTGCAGTAAAAGATGAAAATGGAGATTGGATCTATCCTAATGGAAACCAGATTGGTCTTCTGTTGATGAACTATATCTTAGAGAATAAAAAAGATATCCCTAAAAATGCAGCTGTTGTATCAACTGTTGTATCTACTCCAATGCTGGATGTTGTAGCTAAAGAGAAGGGAGTTAAGATATTCAGAACTCTAACTGGATTTAAGTTTATTGGTGAAAAGATTAGAGAGTTTGAAGAGGGTATATATGATGCTACATTCTTAATGGGATTTGAAGAATCATATGGATACCTTGTAGGAACACATGCAAGAGATAAAGACGCTGTTGTATCGACTCTATTGATAGCTGAGATGGCAGCTTACTATAACAGTATAGGTTCATCTATTCCAAAGGAATTAAAGAAACTATATGATAAATTTGGTTACTATAGAGAGGGAATAATTGCTATTACAAAAAAAGGAAAAGATGGAGTTGAAGCTATAGGAAAAATAATGGCAAACCTAAGAGCTAATGTAACAGACTCTTTACTTGGAAAAAAAGTGGTATCAAAGAGAGATTTCAGCTTAGGTTATGAAGGGTTACCAAAGTCTGATGTTATTCAATTTGTATTGGAGGATAATACATATATAACAGCTAGACCCTCTGGAACAGAACCAAAAATAAAATACTACTTCTGTGTTGTAGGAAAAACAGAGGTTGATGCTAATGAAAAATTAATGAAAACTATGGAGGATTTCCAAGCTTTTGTTGATTAAATCTTGGAGGTGCTTATGTTAAGCGGAATGTATATTCATATCCCTTTTTGCTTAAATAAATGCAATTACTGTGATTTTTTATCTTTTAAATCCACAGATGAGGAAAGAGAGAAATATGTGACTGCACTTATAAAAGAGATTAATATGTATCCAAAATTCCCACTAGAAACTGTCTATTTTGGAGGTGGAACTCCCTCTTTATTAACCCCTGAACAAGTTAATAGAGTTTTAGCCAACTTAGATATCAAAGAAAATTCCGAAGTTACTCTTGAAGTTAATCCTAAAACTGTAACTTTGGAAAAATTTAAACTTTTTAAAAAAGCTGGCATAAATAGAGTGAGTATTGGGATACAAAGTTTCAATGATAAAATGCTTAAAGTTTTAGGTAGACTTCACTCCTCCAATGAGGGGAGTGAGGCATTCTATCTCGCTCGTAAAGCTGGTTTTGATAATATAAGTTTAGATTTAATGTTCTCTTTACCAAATCAAACTTTAGATGATTTAAAAGCTGATTTAAATCATCTTTTTGCATTAAAACCTGAACATTTTTCTATTTACTCTTTAATTTGGGAGGAGGGAACAGATTTTTTTGCAAAACTTGAAGCCGGTATCTATAAAGAGACTGATAACGATTTAGAAGCTTCTATGTATGAGTTAATTATTGAGGAAGCTAAAAAAAATGGTTATATACACTATGAGATTTCAAATTTTTGCCTCCCTGGAAAAAGAGCCATCCATAACACTAAATATTGGCAAAATGAGGAGTATTTAGGCATTGGTATTGGGGCATCTGGCTATTATAATAATATTAGATATAAAAATGTCTTAAAAATTCCTGAATATTATGCTAAAATATCTGATAACATAAAACCTATTTTAGAAGAGGAGTTTATTGATTCTCATGAAAAAGAGATCTATGAGTATATCTTAGGTTTAAGAGTTATTCCTGATGGCATAGTTCCAAAAGGAAAATATATAGATCTTTGTAATAAGTTAGTTGATGATGGCTTTTTAATAAGAGACAATTTGCGGTATACTTTATCCTCAAAAGGTGTTCTTATGGCCAATGATGTTTTTGATAAATTTATTTAATTATTTAGGAGGAAATCGTGGGAATTTCAGAAAATATTAATGAAATCTTATTGGATATAAAAAAACTCTCTCCATACCCTGAAAAAGTAAACCTTGTAGCTGTTACAAAATATGTTGATGTTGAAACTGTAAAAGAGGTACTTAAAAGTGGTGCTCATATTTTGGGAGAGAATAAAGTTCAAGTGTTAACTAAAAAACATGATGAACTTTGGGATTACTCTGTTAACCATAAATGGCATTTTATTGGAAATCTTCAGAAAAATAAGGTTAAATACATAGCGCAATTTATAGATATGGTTCACTCTATAAATAAACTTTCCCTAGCTCAAGAGATCGATAAAAGAGCTCAAGAACATAACAGAGTTATTGATGTTTTAATAGAAATAAATCTATTTCAAGAGGATAGTAAAGAGGGATATGACTATCAAGATTTTTTAAACGATATTCCAGCTCTTTTAACTTTAAAAAATATCAAAATTAAAGGGCTTATGACAATGGCTCCATATACTGATAATGAAGATTTACTTAGAAATGGATTCAAAAAATTAAGAGATTTAAAAGATGAGCTTAATACTCTATATTTTAATGACTCTTTAACTGAACTTTCTATGGGAATGAGTAATGACTATAAGATTGCCCTTGAAGAGGGTGCAACTCTTATTAGAGTAGGTAGTAAAATATTTGAATAAACTGTGGAGGTATCAATGAAAATTACTAAATTTAAAAACGCTTTTAAAGATTTTACTGATAGTGTTGGACTTACCTTTGATCCTGATGAAGAAAATTATGATGGAGAGGATGAAGCTATTGATGAATTAGCTCCAACTTCTAAATTTGGATTAAACAACAATAGAGAGGAGATTGCTCCTTTCCCTAATTCCACTCCCAAAACTGAGGTTAAGGCACCTGTTAACAATACTACTCAAGAGGATTGCCAAACAATTTTTGTCAATCCAAAAAGTTTTGCAGAGTGTAGAAAAATTGCAGATTATATAAAAAATGATAAGGTGGTTACACTAAATCTAGAAAATGTAAATGGAAAAGATGCACAAAGAATTCTTGACTTTTTAAGTGGTGCAATAAATATAAAAGAAGCTAAATGGATTCCTATTAGTAGAAATGTATTTACTTCTGTTCCTAAGAATATCAACTTCCTATATGATGGAAAAAATGATTTAAAACAAAATACTTTTTTAGATATTGACCACGAATAATTAATTTATGGAGGTTAATAATGAAAGCATTAGCGCTTTTTTCTGGAGGACTTGATAGTGCTCTAGCAATTAAAATTATAAAAGATCAGGGTATAGAGGTTATTGCTCTTAACTTTGTTTCTCACTTTTTTGGTGGGAAAAATGAAAAGGCTGAAAATATGGCTAAACAACTTGGAGTTCAATTGGAGTATGTTAACTTTAGTAGTGTTCATACTGAAATTCTAAAAGACCCTGTACATGGACGTGGAAAAAATATGAATCCATGTATTGATTGTCATGCCTTAATGTTTAAAACTGCTGGTGATCTTTTAAAAAAATATGGAGCTTCTTTTATTATCTCTGGAGAGGTTCTTGGACAAAGACCTATGTCACAAAATTATCAAGCTTTAGAAAAAGTTAAAGCTTTATCTCCTGGTCTTGAAAATCTTATTGTAAGACCTTTATCAGCTAAACTTTTACCAGAGAGTGAGCCTGAAAAGTTAGGATGGATTGATAGAGATAAACTTTTAGATATTCAAGGAAGAAGCAGAAAGATTCAGATGGAGTTGATGGATAAATTTGGTATCGTTGATTATCCTACTCCTGGAGGAGGGTGTCTTCTTACTGATCCAGCTTATTCAAAAAGATTGAGAATTTTAGAGGAGGATGGATTATTAGAGGATAAAAATTCAAACCTATTCCACCTTCTTAAAATTGGAAGATTCTTTAGATTTGAAAAAGGAAAGTATCTAATCGTTGGAAGAGAGCAAGAGGATAATCTAAAAATAAATGAGTTTAAAGATTATGGTTCTCTATTCATCAGAGGTAAAGAGGTTCCTGGTCCTCATATGGTTGGATTTGGAGATCTTTCTCAAGATGAGATAGATTTTGCTTTAAATCTATTCTCTAGATATTCTAAAGTTAAGGGAAATAGCGAGATAACTCTTCTACTAAATGGAAAAGATATAACTATCCCTGCAGTGGATCTTGAAAAATTAAATGAAAAAATTAAAGAGTATCAAATTACTATGTAACTTATTGACAGCTAAGATATTTTCTTAGCTGTTTTTTTTTCAATTTTTATTTTAATTTATTCAAAAAAGTTATATAATTATTTTGTGTTCACATATACTAAATAATGTTAAGGAGGGGACAAATTATGAAGTTGTCCAGTTATCTTTCAGAAGATAAGATTATTTCTAATCTAAAAGGGGAAACCTTTGAAGAGCTTATTACAAATCTACTTAAGGAACTTGCTAAAACTAATAAACAAGTTAAAGTAGAACAAGAATTTATGAAAAAAGCCATTTTAAAAAGGGAAAGTGAAGCTTCCACATATATTGGAAATGGTGTTGCTATCCCCCATGCTAGATTGGAATATTTTGATGATATTATTGTTTCAATAGCTTTTCCTGAGAAGAACGTAAAAATGAAAACTCTAACGGGAAAAGAGGAAAGTGTTGATTTTATTGTTTTAATTGTTGCAGATGTTTTAAAGAACAAAAATATTTTAAAGATTATGTCTGGAATTTCTAGACTGTGTCTAAAAAATAAGGAGGTATTTAAAGAGATTCTAAAATATAAATCTCCAGAAAAGACTCTTGAAATTTTAAATAAAATGAAAATTGAAATAGATCACAATATTACCGCTGAAGACTTATTTACCACTTCTATACACCCTGCTAAAGAGAATAATACTCTAGAAGATATTGCTAAAAGAATTATTATGGATCGAATCTCTGGAATCCCTGTAGTTGATAATCACAATAACTTCTTAGGAGAGATTACTGAACGAGAACTTATCGCTTTTGGTATGCCAAAACATACCACTATTCTAAATGATTTAAGTTTTCTTACTGTGGGTGAACCCTTCGAAAATTATTTAGTAAATGAAAAAATAACCACAATAAAAGACCTCTATAGAACAGAGGGAATTATTACAATTGATAAAGGAGCATCCCTTATGGAAATTTCATATATCTTTATGAATAAAGGAGTCACAAGAATATATGTTCTTGAAAATAACAAATATCTTGGTCTTATCTTTAGATCAGATATAATTAAGAAAATTTTACATATATAAGGAGAGTTTTATTATGTATTCAATTAAAGAGGTTTCTGAAATAGTTGGACTTTCCTCTTATACAATCAGATATTATGATAAATGTGGTTTAATGCCATATATCGCTCGAAATAAAAATGGGATTCGTTCTTTTTCTCAAGATGATATATTTTGGATTGAAATTATTAAATGCCTTAAAAATACTGGTATGAAAATTGAGGATATCCGTTCCATTGTCGATTTAAGCTTAAAAGGCGACCATACTAAAGAGGAGAGAAAAACTATTCTTTTAGCCCATAGAAAAAAAATACTTGAACAGATTGAAGAGTTAAATAATAATTTAAAAAAGTTAGATTTAAAAATTGCTTGGTATGAAGATAATTCTATATCTTGTAAATAAACTCTTGACTTAGAGTTTACTCTAAGGTTTATAATTTCCATAACTTATTATTAGGAGGTTGATTTCATGTTAAATTTTAATTTTTATAATCCAACTCACATAGTTTTTGGAAAAGATACTCTGGATCAATTAAACAGTTTAGTTCCTTTAGATGCTAAAGTGTTAATCACTTATGGTGGTGGTTCTGTTAAAAAGTTTGGAACGTTAGATAAAGTTATTAAAAATCTTTCTGGAAGAGAGGTCTTTGAATTTGGCGGAATTGAACCAAATCCTCAATATGATACTCTTATGAAAGCAGTTGAAATAGTAAAAAAAGAAAATATAGACTTTCTTCTAGCCGTAGGTGGAGGATCTGTTATGGATGGAACTAAATTTATAGCCCTTGCCTCTAAATATAGTGGAGATTGCCTAGATCTATTGACTCCTGATTTTGATTTAGCTCCAGTTGATAGCGCAATCCCTTTAGGAACTGTTGTTACTCTACCCGCTACTGGATCTGAGATGAATAATGGTGCTGTTATAAGCCATAAAAATCTAAAAGTTCCTGTTTTTAGTATGTTTACATTCCCTAAATTTTCTATACTTGATCCTACATTGACTTTTACACTCCCAAAGACTCAAGTTGCCAATGGTATTATAGATACATTTATCCACACTGTTGAACAATATGTTACATATCCTGTAGACGCTAGATTTCAGGATAGAACAGCTGAAGGTATCTTGAAAACTCTTATTGAAATCGGTAAAACTACACTGGATGAACCTACTGACTATGATGCCCGTGCTAATCTTGTATGGTGCGCTACTATGGCTTTAAATGGTTTAATTGGTGCTGGTGTACCACAAGATTGGACCACTCATATGATTGGTCATGAGATCACAGCTATGTTTGGAGTTGACCATGCCAAAACTCTTGCAATTCTACAACCTGCTATTTGGGAGGTAAGAAAAGATAAGAAAAGAGCAAAATTGATTCAATACGCTGAACGTGTTTGGAATATTGAAGAGGTTAATGATGATTTAAAAATTAAACAAGCTATAGATAAAACTCGTTCATTCTTTGAGGAGCTTGGAGTTAAAACTCATCTTTCTGATTACGGTATTACTGAAGACAATATCCCTAATTTAATTTTAGCTTTAGAGGCAAATCATAGAACTGCTCTGTCTGAAACTGAGGATTTAACTTTAGAAATAAGTAGAGAAATTCTTAAAAAAGCATTATAATATTTAAAGAGGCTGAGAAGTTTTTCTCAGCCATTTTTTTGAAGAGGTGATTATTTTGAAAATTGATTTACTACAAGAAGCTAACCGTTGCTTAAATTGCAAAAAACCACTTTGTAAAATACACTGTCCAATATCAACAGATATACCTAATATTATAAATTTGTTTAAAGAGAATAAAATATCTGAAGCTGGTGAAATCTTATTTTACAATAACCCATTATCTATATTTTGTTCCATAATATGTCCTCATGAAGAGCAGTGTAAGGGACATTGTATCAAGGGAATCAAAGAAACTCCAGTTGAGTTTCCTCTTATTGAGAAGGAGATTTCTACAAAATACCTTACAACTCTCCCTTTAGATAAAAAAGAAAATCAAGGGATTGATATCGCAATTATTGGTGGAGGACCAGCTGGTATCACTTCAGCTATTCTTCTGGCAAAAGAGGGATTTAATGTCACTATATTTGAGGCTTTTTCTAAATTAGGTGGCGTTTTAAGATATGGAATACCAGAGTTTAGACTACCTAGAGATTTGATGGATACCTTTGAAAAATATCTTTTAAATCTGGGTGTTAAAATAAAGTATAACACTTTAGTTGGACCAACTCACACTATTCAAAACTTAAAGAATGATGATTTTAAATATATCATTATTACAACTGGAGTTTGGAATCCCAAACCTATGGATATAAAAGGAGAGACTAAAGGAAATGTTCACTATGCTATCAACTATCTTGTGTCTCCTGACTCATATAATCTTGGACCTAATGTTTTGATTATTGGTGGAGGGAATGTGGCTATGGATGCTGCAAGAGTTGCTAGGAGAGCAGGTAGTTCTGTAACAGTTATGTATAGACGTGGAGAGGAGGATATGCCTGCCACTAAGGTTGAAATTGCTGAAGCCAAAGAGGATGGCGTTAATTTTAAGTTCTACTATGCTCCGAAGGAGATTTTAGATGATACAATGATTTTCCTAAGAACTGAGTCTCACACTGATGAAAGTGGTAGAAAAAAACTGATAACTTTAGAAGATAGCGATATTGCAATACCTTACAGTTCAATTATTGTTGCTGTTAGTCAGGGACCTAAAAAAAATATTGTGTCTTCTGAAGATAGAATTAGTCTTGAAAAATGGGGAACTGTAATTGTTAACGATAACTTTGAAACAACTTTAGAAAATGTGTTTTCGTGTGGTGATGTTGTAACTGGTCCTAAGACTGTTGTTGCTGCTGTTAATGATGCTAAAAAAGTAGTTTCAAATATTTTAAAAAAAGAGGAGTTGATCTAATCAACTCCTTTTTTCTATCCCACTATTTTATTGTACTCCTCCAACGCTCTTCTCAAGATTATCATTGAGTTTTCAATATCGTCTACACTTGTACAGAATGAGAATCTAACCTCATTCTCTCCCTTTCCCTCACTTTGATAAAATCCAGGACCTGGTGCTAATAAAAGAGTTTGATTTTCATATGAGTAATCAGTTAATAACCATTTAGCAAATTTCTCCGCATTATCTATTGGAAGTTTTGCAAAAGCGTAAAATGCTCCATGTGGTTTATAACATACTACCCCTGGTATTCTATTTAGATATGAAAATAATAGATCTCTTCTATTTTGATACTTTATTCTTACATCCTCTAAATAGTTATCCATTGTATTGATTAGGTTAGATGCTGCATGTTGCTCAATTGTTGAAACACAAAGCCTAGCTTGGCTAAACTTCATTATACAGCTCATCAACTCCCTATTTTTACTAGCTATCAGTCCTATTCTTGCTCCACATGCACTGTAATGCTTAGATATACTATCCACCAGTATAACTCTATCCTTTACATCCTCTAATTGCATAAAAGATGTATATGGAATATCATCATATACAAACTGTCTGTAAACCTCATCTGCAATTATGTATATATCTTTCTCTTTAGCAATCTCCGCTATCATCTCTATCTCATCTTTAGTGTACACAGTTCCTGTTGGATTAACTGGATTCGATAGCATTATAGCTCTTGTTTTATCTGTTATTAAAGCCTCTATTTTATCTTTTGATGGTAAATGGAAGCTTGTTTCTATAGTTGTTTCAATAGGGATTACCTCTGCCCCTGCAAATTGGCAAAAACTTGTATAGTTTGAATAAAAAGGCTCAGGTATTAATACATTATCTCCTTCATTACAAATAGCCATCAAGACAAACATGATAGCCTCGCTTCCCCCTTGAGTTATCAGTAGGTCTTCCTCTTTTATATCAATTCCCATCTTTTGATAACTTTTAGCAAAGCTTTCCAATAGTTGAGGTATTCCTTGAGAGTGTGAGTATTTAACTATTTTCTCTTTATAGTTATGTAATCCTTCAAAAAATGAGTCTGGTGTAACTACATTTGGTTGTCCTATATTTAATTTGTAAACTTTTATTCCTTTTGCTTCTGCTGCATCGGCCAGAGGAATCAACTTTCTTATTGGTGAAAAATTCATTTCTAATGCTCTTTTTGATAATTTCATTTTATTCCTCCTAGCTTATATTTATATATTGTTAAAAAATTCTAATTTTCTAAATATGATACGATATTTTATTAATAAAGTCAACTATTCGTTTAGAAAAAAAGGAACAGAATTAATCTGCTCCCTCATCTACCTCTATCTATTATCTTCCCCAAGTATCTGGAGTTTTATTCCATTTTAAAGCTATCTCTGCCTCTTCCTCATTTAAGTAGTTCTCCTCTGTTGCAACATTGATTAATGATGCAAAGTTTGAAAGTGTTGTCCATGGAATATGATCTTGCTCAAAGTTCTTATATGCTTTTTCAAACTCATATGAGAATATTGCCAATACTTCAACGTCTGTAGCTCCGGCTTCTCTTGCAGCTGCTACAGCTTTTATTGAGCTTCCTCCTGTAGATATTAAATCCTCTATTATTATTACTTTTTTCCCTTCAAAGTCAGCTCCTTCAATCTGTCTTCCTGCACCATGAGCTTTCTTCTCTCCTCTGATATAAGCCATTGGAACTTCCATCTCTTGAGCTATAAAAGCTGCCCATGGAATTCCTGCTGTTGCTGTTCCAGCCACGATATCAAACTCTTTCTCTTTTAAAACTTCTATAAACGCATCTACTACTACCTGTCTCTCTTTAGGAAACCCTATCATCTTTCTATTGTCACAATAGATTGGACTTTTTATTCCTGAAACAAAAGTAAATGGATCCTTTACACTTAATCTAACTGCCTCTGTTCCTAATAATGATTTTGCTATATTTTTTTCTCTAGACATTTTTATATCTCACTCCTTCTCCAATTTTTTCAATAAAGTTTTTACCATCATAAACTAGATGACCTCTCACTATAGTTAATAATACTCTTCCCCCTCCTATTATTCCACTATAAGGTGTCCATCCGCATTTTGAAACTACATCTTCATTTTTTATAGTCTCTCTAGCATTTAAGTCTACTACAACTAAATCTGCATCATATCCAACCTCAATCTTTCCTTTCCCCTCTATTCCAAATATTTTAGCTGGATTTTCTGACATAACTTTCTGTAGAGTCTTCATATCTATCTTTTTATTTAACTCTTTTAGCATCATCTCTAAAGAGTTTTCAACCCCAGGTATTCCATATGTTGTCTTTGATTTTTTCTCATCTAAAGTATGAGGTGCATGATCCGTTCCTATCGTATCGATAGTTCCATCTTTTAGCCCCTCCCAAAGAGCTTTATTATCCTCTTTACTCTTTAATTCAGGTTTCATTATAAGCAGTGAATCTGCCATACTAGAATCTAAAAATAAGTGATGTGGTGCTACTTCCCCATATATTTTTAACCCCTCTTTTTTCGCTACCCTTAGCTTTTCAACTTCACTTTTCTTTGAAAGATGGCATAAATATAGAGGCTTTTTAAATTTTCTAGCGAGATCTATAGCTCTATCAACCATCTCTTCCTCTGCATGTACAGAAACTATCTTAGACTCTCTAAAAAGGTTCTCTAAAACTTTATCCTCTTCAACTAACATATCACCTGTTGACATATTCAGAAATATTTTAGTTGATGCCACTCTATCTCTAACTTTTTTTATCTCTTCACTATTATCTAATCTACTTCCCCCGAAGTGAAATCCATAATCTACATAACTTCTATTTTTAGAATGGCTCTCTTTAGCCTCTAAAATCTCTTTTGTTGTTGTATTTGGTACTGTATTAGGCATATCTATAAATGTTGTTACTCCACCTTTAGCACAAGCTTTGCTTCCAGTTTCAAAATCCTCTTTGTGAGATAATCCTGGATCTCTCATATGAGTATGCACATCTATTATTCCAGGTAAAACCCAATTTCCATCCATATCTATAATCTCATCTATATCTAACTCTTCAACTTCTGAACATCTATATATTTTAGCAATCTTTCCCTCTTCCACTAAAATATCCTTTATATCCTCTTCCCCTTGATATAAAACTTTACAGTTCTTTAGCAACATAGATTTCCCTCTTTTACTCCTTCCTCTATTTCAGCTAAAACTTTTTTTGCTGCTTCTACAGGATTTTCATTTTTTGTGATTGGTCTTCCTACAACTAAGTAGTCACATCCATTTAATATGGCATCTTTTGGAGTCATTATTCTCTCTTGATCATCAGCTACTGACCATTTAGGTCTCACTCCTGGGCATACAGTTTTAAAGTTTTCTCCACATAACTCCTTTATTGCTTTTGCTTCCCATGGAGAACATACAATTCCATCCATTCCAGCTTCTTTAGTTAGTTTAGCTAAGTTTAATGCTAACTCCTTTAATGTTAACTCACTTCTAAAAGTTTCTTTTAATCCCTCTTCTGAAAAACTTGTTAAAATAGTTACTGCAATTGAAAGTATCTCTGGATTCATCTCTTTCACTTTTTTTGCAACCGATTCCATCATCACTCTTCCACCACTTGCATGTACATTGAACATAAATACATCCTGTCTTGCTGCAAATAATGATGCCATCGTAGTTGTATTTGGTATATCATGGAACTTTAAATCCAAAAATACTTTTTTCCCTTTCTTTGTAAGGTACTCTACCATCTCTCCCTTTGAGTTTAGAAATAGTTCTAATCCAACCTTATAAAAAGATACTGTTTCCCCTAAAGTTTCAACTATATTTTTAGCATCCTCCATATTTGAATAATCTAACGCTATTATTAATCTATCTTTTATCTTCATTTCTCCTCCAAAATTTTTATCTATTAGTTATGTGCTGCTCCTACTATCTCTTGTATATTTTCTAATCCATTCTCTTCACAGAATCTTTCTAAGCCCTCTTTTATCTCCACTGGTAAAATTGGGTTTGAAAACAATCCTGTTCCTAAAGATACCATTGTTGCTCCAGCCATCATAAACTCGATTGCATCTTCAGTTGAAGAGATTCCTCCCATTCCAACTATTGGGATATTTACACTCTTATATACCTGATACACCATTCTTAAAGCCACTGGTTTTACTGCTGGCCCTGAAAATCCACCAAATGTATTCCCTAAAACTGGTTTTCTCTTTTTAATATCTATTGCCATTCCAAGTAGAGTGTTTATAAGAGAAACTGCATCTGCTCCATTCTCCTCTACAACCTTTGCTATATGAACTATATCTGTAACATTTGGTGATAGCTTTACGATTAAAGGTTTTGTTGTCACTGCTCTAACAGCCTTTGTAACTGCTCCAGCTACCTCTGGTTTAGCTCCAAAAGCCATTCCACCATCCTTTACGTTTGGACAAGATATATTTAACTCTATCATATCAACTTCTGGAATATTTTCAACTCTTTTTGCTATCTCCACATACTCCTCAATAACTTTACCATTTATATTCACTATTATTGGAGATTCAATTCCAGATTTTTTTATATTTTTTACAATTACATTTTCAAAATAATCGATTCCTGGATTTTCAAGTCCTACACAGTTTAGCATTCCACCTGGAGTTTCAGCTATTCTAGTTCCATAGTTTCCATCTCTTGGTTCCATTGTTATTCCCTTTACTACAATTCCCCCTAAAACATTTGGGTCAAAGTAATCTCTATATTCTAGCCCAAAACCAAAACATCCTGATGATGTTACCATTGGATTTTTAAACTCTCTTCCTAAAAAATTTGTTTTTAATCTATTCATTCTCTTCACTCCCTTAGTTTCCACAGCTACAGCCTGTATTTTCTTTAGGATTTACATCCACTATTATTTTTGAGTCAAACACTGGTCCATCATGACAAACTTTTTTCATTCCATCCAATGTTTTTATTGAGCATCCAACACATGCTTTCACTCCACATGCCATTCTCTCCTCTAGCGATACCTCACAGAACACATTGGCTTTTAATGCCATTTCTGCCACTGCTTCCATCATCTTATGAGGTCCACAAGTTTGAACCATATCTATCTTTTCATCTGCTAAAACTCTATTTAAAACTGCTATTACATTTCCCTTTTCTCCTAAAGTTCCATCATCAGTTGTTATATAAGTTTTTACACCATCTAAGTTTAAGTTTTCCAATATATTTAAAGCCTCTTTTCCTCTTCCACCAGCTATAAATATAACTTCATTCTCTTTTTTTAGCTCATCTATCAGCAGTTTAGTTGGAGCAATTCCCATTCCTCCCCCTACAACAACACATTTTTTTCCTTTTAAATCTGTTGTAAATCCTGTTCCCAAAGGTCCTTGTATATTCAAAGTATCTCCAGCTTCAAGTGTTGCAAACTCCTTTGTTCCTCCACCTTTTATCTCATAGTAAAACTCTAAAATATTTTTCTCTCTATCCACATAGTGAAGACTTATTGGTCTTCTTAAAACTCTTATCTCATTTTTTAATTTTAACATAAAAAACTGTCCAGCTTTTGAGTGTTGAGAAGCCTTCTCAGATTCAATTTTCATCAAGTAATAGCTTTCTCCAACTTTATAATTTTCTAATACTTTACAATCCTCTAAAAACATTTTTTCCTCCCAAATCTATCTTATAAATATTTTATTTTTTTATATCTCTGTTACAGTAGTAACAATACTCATGCTCTTTATCCACAACGTATTTGTTCTCAGTCTCTTCAAACTTTGTTATGCACTTTTCATTCCCACAGATAACACTCTTTGATCTCTTAATATCTTTTTCTGTTTTTTCACTTTTCGATATGTCTACCATTCCCAATGCTATTGAGAAAATCGCCTCTCTTGTTGGAACCCCATTAGCTGCTTGCTCAAAGTATTTAGCATGTTTTGTGTCATCTAAATCTATTTTTATCTCATCCACTCTAGGTAATGGATGTAAAATTATCATGTTTTCTTTACATTTTCCAAGAATACTCTCTTTATCTATTATATAAATCCCTGCAACTTTTTCATAATCCTCTGGATTATCAAATCTTTCTTTTTGGATTCTTGTCATATATAAAACATCTATCTCTTTTAAAACTTCTTTATAGTCATTTAATATGTGATACTTTATCCCCTTTTTTTCCAGCTCTCTCACAATATATTCTGGTATCTGAATCTCCTCTGGTGCTATGAAATAAAACTCACAGTTGAACATCTCCAGTGCCTTTGTCAAAGAGTGAACTGTTCTTCCATATTTTAAATCCCCTACAAAAGCTACTTTTTTACCATCTATATTTCCAAACTCTTTTTCAATTGTATATAGATCTAAAAGGGTTTGGCTCGGATGTTCATTTGCTCCGTCCCCCGCATTTATAACTGGAACTTTTGCTATATCCGCTGCAAAACGAGCAGCTCCATCCCTATTGTGTCTCATAACAATTATATCTGAATATGCCTCAGTCATCTTTATCGTATCTCTTAAAGATTCCCCTTTTTTTAGTGACGTTGCGTCAGGTGAGTCAAAACCTAAAACTTTTGCTCCCAATCTATATGCTGCTGATGTAAATGACAATCTTGTTCTTGTTGAAGGTTCGAAAAATAAGCTTCCAACTATTTTATTTTTCAAAAGTTCTTCATTTTTTTTCTCTAACTCTTTTGCTACTCTTAAAACCTCTAAAATATCACCTTTTGTAAAATCTTTCATTGAAATAAAATCTCTCATTTTTCCTCCTTAATATTTTTAGTTAAAAAAAAAGGAATAGAAATTACAAATGAATGTAACTTC
>NZ_DBGBQB010000360.1:0-1923 GCF_048470075.1 Cetobacterium sp.
AAATAAAGATATCTGTCCTAAGTTTTTAAATGCTATCTCTAATTTATCTAATTCCTCTTCTAAATTATCTTTGGCTAAAGAGTCTAGTTTTAAAATACTTCCATACTCTTTTGCATCCTCAAAGTTAGATATTAATTTTAAAAGATTATTTAATGAACTATCAGTTATTAGCTTTCTAGTTTCCTCTGCTATAGAGTTACTTTCAATAATTGTTGAGCTGTTTAAATTCAATTTTTCTTCATCTTCTAATCTTTCTAAAACACGAAATAATCTAGAAAATTTCTCTCTAGCTTTCATCATTATTGCAAATGATGCTAACTGTCCTGCTCTATCATCTATCTCTAATCCATAGATATTATTTTTTAAAATTGATAGCACGGCATCCTTTTTACTCCATCCTAAATCCTCATATATATCAAATAATACATCAAAAGAGTATGTCAACATGTGCCCGCTTCCCATAGCTGGATCAAGTATTTTAATATCCTCTATCTTTAACTTGGGAGAACTTTTATCACTCCCAGATTCTATATAGTATTTCCAAGTTTTTTTAAGAGTTTCACTGATTCCTAAAGATTCTACTGCAAGTTTTCCAAGAGAATTTTCCACCATATATTGTACTATCCACTTTGGTGTAAATAACTGTGTTGCAGCTGGTATATTTTCTTTTGTAATCTTTTTATTTTTTTTTAATCCTTCAAAAACCTCATTTTTTTTCTCTGAGTTATAAAACTGATATAACCACCCTATAAGTTCGACTGGAACTGCTCCATCCTCATCTTTAGATTGAGATATCTCCTCTCTTAGTTTCATAAGAATAGAGTTTTCCATTAATAGTCCTTTTGGGAATAGTAACTCTGCATAATCCCCACCTTTTGAAAACATAAATGGCATTATATTTGAAAGCTCTTCACATTTCCCCTCTATTAATAGTGAATACATCTCCTCTGTTTTATGAGCATCTTTCAAGTCATGTATTCTATTTTGTAGTTCTGAATCGAAATTTTGGAAAAACTCTGCATCTATATAATTATCAAGAATATCTGGATCTATCTTAGAGGTTGTACTAAATACCACTTTTTCCTCTACATATCCATTTATCTCTAAATATGCAAGAGCTGTTAGTCTATTAAACCAAGTGTATGCACACTCCTCTATCAGCTCTTCATATCCTACTTCATCGTATTTTCTTATTAAAGCATCATAACTACTTTTTTTGTAAAGATGTCCCGCCACCTCTACTTGGCTACCCATTGAGTTAGCAATTTTCATCCCTTCTTTAGTTATTCCTAAATTTTCTAATTGTTTTTTTATATTCTCCATAAGAACATTTCTTGCCTCAATTGAAAAGTTCTTTAAACTTGTTTTGTTCATTTTTCACCCTTCCTACTTAAATGTATTGCTCACTTTATTTAAAGACCTGCCATTGTTGCATATAGGTCATGGCAGGTCTATTACTTTAAATATTAATTTATATCTACTATTTTATTTTCTCTTACTGCTTCTAGCATTTTAGCTTTTAATACTGCTATCTCTTTTTCTAGTTCCTCTATATATGTTTCTACATCTGATTCTGTAGCTACGTTATACTTTGTTCTTATAGATATTTTTTTCATAGAAACTCTTTGCTTTTTAACCATTTTACCGCTAGCTTCATTTATAAAGCCATCTTTTTCCGATTCAGCTATTTTTAAAAGACCCCCTAATTCCTCTATTTTTCTAGTATTTGATTCAGATTTAAGGTTTTCAAAAGTTAAACGAACTCTTTTTATTAGTTCATCGACAGAGTCCTTCTTTTCTAACTCCTCCAAAATCTCTCTTTCAAATATTGAAATATCATTTCTAATAGCTCTTCTATAACTATTCTCAATATCTAGAACAGTATTCTTTAATTTTCTCTCTTTTGTAAAAATAGAGCTATCT
>NZ_DBGBQB010000361.1:0-1715 GCF_048470075.1 Cetobacterium sp.
TCTATAATCCTATTTCTATCTTCAAGAACTTTAATTTTATTTTTCTCTAAATTAATCTTTTCAATTTGAATTTGGAATGAAGGATCTAATCCATAAACCTTATTTAATAGATCCAAAGATTTTGCTCTATCTTCCAATTCAATTACAGGACCAAACTTTCCCATACCTATTTTTTTAATTAAAGTTCCATCTACATCTACATCATCTTTGATTCTGAACTGAAACCTCTTTTCAAAAATAGGCTTTCCTGTTTCTTCGTCATAGTCCATAAATACTTTTTCAATTTGAAACTCTGTAAAATCCTTTATATCTGCAAAAGCTATTTGTTTATGTCTATCTAAAAGTCTTTTTGTTTCTAGATAATCATCTTGTGCATACATTTCTTTTAGTTCTGTTAGATACTCTTTTACCTTAACATTTCTTAACAACCTACACCCTTGCTCCATAGCTGTTTCTCTGCTATACCCAGCTTTAGTTGCAGCCTTAGTTGCATTAAAACTTTGCATGTAATATATGCAGAAAAGCCTTTGTTTATCAGTAAGTTCACTATCTGCTAAAGTTTCTATTATCTCTTCTTTTCCTACCTTCTCAACTTTAAATGCAATCTTTTTTTTGGATGCATCTTTTTTTATTTTGGATGCATCTTTTTTCTTTGGATTAATCCAAGGAATTTCACTCCTTTGCTTCCAACTTTTAACTGTGGCTTCTGGCACATTTAATTCTTCTGCGATCTTTCTTAAACTTCCAAATCCTGCTTCATACATATCTTTCGCTTTATCTCTCACTTAACCACCTTCTTTAGATGGAGCTCTTATTCTCATATTTATCCTCCAATAAAATCAGTCTCTTCACTTATAGCTATTTTGTAGTATAAATTTGTGCTACATTTTTTAAAAATTTATTTACTTTTTAAAAAATTTATTGTATTATCTAGTCAATAAATATATACAGCAATGAAGGACTGGTAATCTGGAGCTAAATATATTTATCTTAGCAGTTTGCGTTATAAACATAACAAAAGCCATCTCATTTTATTTAGAATAGATGGCTTTTGTTATGTTTGGATTTACCACCCAAGCATAGTAATGCAAACTGTTAGGGAGGTGCTTATCGTGGAGCAATTAATATTCTTTACTGGCTTATTGATTATACTTTGTATAGTTAAAAAATAAGCACCGTGAATATTCTCGAGAATGTTCAAAAGGGTCACTCTTAATTGAGTGACTTTTTTATTATAAAAAAAGAGAACTATGTTACTAGCCCTCTTAATCTTGCCTTCTCTTCTAACCACTCTTTATGGAGTTCTATTTTTTTCTTAGCTTTTAACAATTGTTTTCTAACTGTTACTGATTTTACTCCAAATCTATCCGCTATATCTCTTGGTTTCATCCTTTTACTCAATGTATACACTTCAAATTCTCTTGGAGATAATATCTTTTCTATCATGTCATACATTAATTCTAACAATACTTGTTCTTTTTCCATTGTTACTCTCCAAAATTTTACAAACTATTTTAAATCTATTTTTTTTAAATAAATCTTCGATATACTTTCTAATAGTTCCATATAAAACTCTTCATCTTCCATTAATTCTAATAAAATATCAAATGTTATATTTTTTTCAGTACTTTCATTCTCTTCTATTTTTTCATAAAAACGAAGTTCATTATCATAACTAATACATTCTAATATTTGAGCCATTAAAAATTTCTTTT
>NZ_DBGBQB010000362.1:0-9400 GCF_048470075.1 Cetobacterium sp.
ATAACATTTTCACTGAATTGAAAGGAACTCTAGAAATAATAGGGATAGAGAAGGATTTTATAGCCCACTTTAGAATAAATTGAATAATAAATTTCTCATGACAATGAGATGACCTTTGGAGCTCTAAAAGCTACTGAAGTATCTAAAAAACTGTATTTTTGGATACTTTTAAGCTATTAAAGAGGGTAAACTTATGCAACTGTCGCTTAAAATCAGTTAAGATTGTGCTGAGAAGAGTTATAGCTGCTGATAAAAATTGTAAAAAAGGAGGCTTACTACTGTTGAACTAACGCTTATAACGCAATAATTTTTTATACATCTTTAGAATTAATTTTAACCTTTTTTATAGTAGTGTGACAAAAATCACACTACTATTTTTTATTACCAAGTATTATGATAGATATATAAATACTTGTATACCAAGGAGGAAAATATGAATAAGATTCAAACCACTTGTAATTACTGTTCACTAGCATGCAATATGGATTTCTACATTGAAGATAATAAAATTAAAAAAGTTATTCCTACTGAAAATTACCCTGTTAACAAAGGTTTTAGTTGTATTAAAGGGTTAAATCTAGATAAGCAACTTACTTCAAGAGATTTCCCTAAAAAACCACTTCTTAAAACAGAAAATGGAAGAGAGGAGATATCTTGGGAAAAAGCTTATAGTTTTTTCAGTGAAAAGCTAAAAGAGATTGTTAAAAAACATGGCAAAGAGAGTGTTGCTTGCATAAGTACAGGTCAACTTGCCCTAGAGGAGATGGCATTAGTTGGACATGTCTTTAGAAACTTTGTGGGGGGACAACTAGATGGAAATACTAGACTTTGTATGGCTACATCAGTTGTTGCACATAAGCAAAGTTTTGGATTTGATGCTCCTCCTTATACATTAAATGATCTAGAGCTTTCCGATACTATAATTTTTATTGGTGCTAATCCTGTTGTTGCTCACCCTATTATTTGGGATAGAGTTAGAAAAAATAAAAATAAAAAAGTTATTGTTATTGATGTTAGAAAGAGTGAAACAGCTCAAAATGCCGATTATTTTTTCTGTATAAAACCTAAAAGTGACATAGTTTTAAATTATACTTTGGCTAACTACTTTATTCAAAACAACTGGCTAGATAAGAACTATATTGAAAATCACTCAGAAAATTTTGATGCTTTTAAAGATCATGTTTCAAAGTTCTCTATTGATAATATAGAGAAAAAAGTTGGAATTACTAAAGATGAATTTTTAACTCTAGCAAAACTTATTCATGAGGGAGATGCTGTTTCTTTCTGGTGGACTATGGGTATAAACCAAAGCTATCAAGCTGTTAGAACTGCTCAAAGTATAATTAATTTAGCTGTTATGACTGGAAATATTGGTAAGCCTGGAACTGGGGCTAACTCTATCACAGGACAGTGTAATGCTATGGGATCTCGTCTTTTTAGTAATACCACTGGACTATACGGTGGTGGAGAATATACAGATGAAGCTAAAAGAAAGATTGTTGGAGAAGCCCTTGGTCTAGACCCAGCTATTTTCCCAATAAAACCTACACTACCTTATAATGTTATCATTGAAAAAATTATTTCTGGTGAGATTAAAGCTCTTTGGATTCTATGCACTAACCCTAGACACTCTTGGATAAATAACACTCAATTCCAAGAGGCTATACAAAATTTAGACCTTTTCGTTGTTCAAGATCTATATCCAGATACTGATAGCTCAAAGGTTGCTCATCTATTCCTTCCAGTAGTTTCTGGATTAGAAAAAGAGGGTACTCTTATAAATACTGAGAGAAGGGTATCTAAGCTAAACCCAGTTTTACCTAAACCAGATGGAGCTTTTAGTGATTTTGAAGTTATCTTTAATATTGGAAAAGCACTTGGAATGGGAGAGTTATTGAGTGGTTGGGAAACACCTGAAAAAGTGTTCAATATGATGGCTAAAGTTACAAAAGATACCCCTTGCGATATGACTGGAATTAACTATGAACTATTGGAAAAAGGGTATGGTATTCAGTGGCCATTTAAAGAGGGTGAAACTTTAGTGGATCATGAGAGAAGACTTTTTGAAAATGGTGAATATTACACACCTAATAAAAAAGTTAAATTTGTATTTGAAGATGTTGCTGAAAATCCTGTACCTATAAATGATGAGTTCCCATATATACTTAATACTGGAAGAGGAACTGTTGGTCAATGGCACACTCAAACTAGAACTCGCGAGATTACCTATGTCAATGACTCCATTTCAAATAAATCATATATCTATCTCTCTAAAAGCTTAGGAGAAAAATTAGGAATTGAATCTCAAGATGAAGTATTAGTTAAGTCTATCAATGGAAGAAGTAGTAACTTTATAGCCTTAACTACTGATAACCTTCCTTATGATGTTCTATATGCTCCAATCCATTATATTGAAACAAATAATTTAACGCTTTCTATATATGATCCATATTCAAAGGAGCCCTCATATAAATACGCTCCTGTTTCTATTGAAAAAATTTAAAAGCAAAGGAGAGATTAAATTGAAAAGAATAAAAATAGATAGAAGTAAATGTATTGGTTGTCTAACTTGTGTCAGTGCCTGCTTAGTTTCTCATAACTCTGCTGATTCCAGAAACAGAGTTGTCTTAAGTAGTGATTTTAAATTTTCTCCAATATTTTGTAGAAACTGTGACCTTCCTGAATGTGTATACACATGTATGAGCGGTGCTATGAGAAAGGATACTGAAACTAGCTATGTAACTTATGATAAAAAGAGATGTGCTAGTTGCTATATGTGTATTATGGCCTGTCCCTACGGAACTTTAAAAGAGGATAAGGAAACTAAAAAAGAGATTATGAAATGCGATATGTGTACCCATGTTCCTGATGGGCCGCAGTGTGTGGCTAAATGCCCTATGGCTGCAATAACTCTTGAGGAGGTAAAGTAATGAACTATGTTATAATTGGTGCTTCTGCCGCTGGAATTAATGGAGCAGAAAATTTAAGATCTTTAGATAAAAATGCTAATATAACTCTAATTTCTAAAGATACGTATATCTATTCTAGATGTATCCTTCATCATTATATAGGTGAGATTAGAGACCTTGATGAAATAAATTTTGTAGATAAAGATTTCTTTGAAAAAAATAATATCAACTGGTTAAAGGGAAGAGAGGTTATCTCTTTAGATGAAAAAGAAAAAAATATTATTTTGGATAACAATGAAATCATCCCATATGATAAGGTTTTAATTGCCTCTGGTTCAAGACCATTTTTTCCACCAATAGAAAATATAGACAATAAAGATAATGTTGTTGGTCTTAAATCATTAGATGACTGCAATAAAATCATAGAGATTTCAAAAAAAGCTAAAAACATTGTGGTTATAGGTGCTGGATTAATTGGAATGGATGCTATAAGTGGTTTGATACACAATAAAAATGTTCACGCTAATCTCTCTTTAATAGAGATGTCTGATAGATTACTTCCTCTACAACTTGATAAAGAAGCATCCATAACTTATGAGAATAAATTAGTGGAACATGGTGTAAAACTATTTTTTAATTCAAAAGTTACAAAATTAAATCTGAATCCTAAAAATCCTAATCTAATTAACTCTCTAAGTTTAATGGATGAGGGGAATGATATAGAGCTTCTTGCTGATTTGGTTATCATTTGTGCTGGTGTTAAACCCAATATAGAGTTTTTAGAAAATACAGATATTAAATATGATAAAATGGGGCTTCTTTTCAATGAGAAGTGTGAAACTAATATAAAAGATATCTACGGAGCTGGAGATGTCAGTGGAAGAGGTACAATCTGGTCTGTGGCAGTGAAAGAGGGCATCGCAGCCACTTCAAATATGGCTGGAAAAACAAGACTCATGGATGATTTTTTCTTTGCTAAATCGACTATGAACTTTTTTGATATCCCTACACTTTCTCTAGGATGTCAAAGTGGATATGAAAAAATAGAGGGTATGAATATTGATTCCATTAGAGAAAGGGGTGGTATCTATAAAAAAATAGCTCATAAAGATGGAAAAATCTTTGGTGCTATTATTCAAGGTGATCTTTCATACACTGGTGTTTTAACTCAGTTAATCAGATTGAATATTGATATTTCTAAAATAAAAAAATCTATATTTAACATTGATTATTCCGATTTTTTCAATATAAATTCTGAACTTGAGTTTGAATATAAAAAATAAAATAAGGAGATTAATAATGATTAAAGACACTATCAATAGGTTGGAGCGATTTCCTGTTGGAGCTATTGCTACAACAGTTGGGGCATGTACACTTGCCAATGCCTTTTTATTACTGAACTTCACTTACCTAAGAAACATTTTCATGATTATTGGTATAATAGTTTTTATCTTAGCAACCATGAAGATATTCAAGCACAAAGAGGCTTTTCTAGCCGAGTATAGCAGCACTATTCCCGCTAGTTTATATGGTACATACTCTATGCTAGCCATGATAATTGGTGCATTTTTATTTCCATATAGTCCATTTTTAGGAAAAAATCTTTGGTTATTTGGTGTATTTTTTCACACCTTTGCTATCTGTATATTTACATATAGAAATGTTATTAAAGACTTTAAAATTGATACCTTTGTCCCTAGTTGGTTTGTTACTTATAACGGTATCATGGTTTCCATTGTTGTAGGTGGTTCTATGAATGAACCAGTTATCTCTAAATGGGTTTTAATATATGGGATAGCTATATTTTTCATAATAATTCCATTTATGATTAGAAGATTAATCATTAAGCCCTTACCTGATATGGTCTATCATACAAAGGCTATTTTATTGGCACCATCAAGTCTATGTACTGTGGGTTACTTAAATGTAGTAAAAAATCCAAATATATACATAGCTTTTCTGCTTTATGCAATTGTTTTTATAACACTTATCTCTATTCTTTTAAGTATACCTAAGTTTTTTAGTTTTGATTTTCATCCTGGCTTTGCGGGAACTACCTTCCCAATGGCAATTGGAACTGTGGCATCCTTTAGAATGAGTGCCTATTTAACCAGTTTAAATCTATTAAATTATTCGGATATTATAAGAAATATTGCAGGTATTCAACTTTATGTTACAACAGGTATTATAGTGTTTGTTTTTTATAATTTCTTAAAAAAGATTAAACCTACTCCCATTAAATAGAGAAAAGGATTGAGCTAATCGTTCAATCCTTTTTCTTTATACTTCTATCGTCACTCCAAAGTGATCCGATATAATATCTCTATTTTCCCCATTAAAAATCACTTCACTAGACTTTATCTTACACTCCTCATTAGTGAATATAAAATCTATTCTCTTGGGTTTGCTACATTTTCCTTCCCATCCCGCAATAACACTTGGAACGGTTATTCCACTATCTTTTTTTAGGGCTTCTAAATATGTATCCTTTACTCCTTTTTCAAGAATATAGTCATATCCCTCTCCCCTTATATTTGCATTATTATTAAAATCCCCCATTAAAAAATATCTATTTCCTCTTTGGTTAGCAAAGTTTAACAGATCGTCTACCTGCTCCTCAAAAGGGTTATCACTATCTTTCCACCACCCCATATGACAGCTATAAAAATCTATTACCTCTCCTAGTATCACTTTTGATATCATTGTAAATTTTCTGGTTTTCCAAAAGTTTGTATCTTTAACACTACCTATAAACTCTCCAAAAGTTTCTTTCGCCTCACCTTTAAAAAGAATCCCTGTTCCCTCGTGAAATATATCATATCCCACATGATGATAATCCCACCTATAACTATACTCAGCTCCCAATCTTTTTAGCTCTTTACACAGTAAATCTATAAAGTTCCCCTCTCTTATATTGTCATATAAAACTTTATCCTCTATCAGTTGATTTACCTCTTGTAAAGCTATCACTTCATAATCCTCTTCCAGTATCACTTTTGCTAAGTATCTCATCTTATCCACTTGATTCTTCTCCTGCCAAGAGTGACAGTTTAGTGTTAATAGTTTCATTTAAAATTTATCTCCCTAGTATATCAATTATTTTACATTTTAGTATGTCTGCTTTAGGCCCATAGATTGCTTGAACTCCGCAATCCTTTATTATTAACCCTATAGACCCTGTTTTTTTCCACATATTTTTATCTCCAACAACTTCAGCATCTTTTACAGTAACTCTAAGTCTTGTCATACATGCATCTACATCAACTATATTTTCACTTCCACCTAGAAGCTCAATTATTCTAACTGGTATCTCCTCTTGGTTTTCAGTAACTTTTACTTTCTCACTGCTCTCCTGCTCATCTTCATCTATATAGTTTCCTCTTCTTCCTGGTGTTGGTAAATCATATTTTTTTATGATTACATTGAATAACCAGTAGTTCGCAAAGAAAAATCCACCACTTACTATTACAAAGTTTATTAGATCTTTATAAAGTCCAGCTTTCATCATCAGCGGTATACGAGAAAGTAGTTCTAAAAATCCAAAAGAGTGAACTCTTAAAGATATTATATCCACTAGAGCAAATGCAAGTCCTGTAAGAATAGCATAAGCCACATATAAAACCGGCGCGACAAACATAAACATAAACTCAATTGGTTCTGTTACCCCTGTTAAAAATACTGCCAACATCGATGAGATAAATATTGTTTTATATTGTGCTTTTTTATCACTATCCACATTGTTTAACATAGCTAACCCTATTCCTAGAAGTGAAGCTGTAGATAAAACTACTTGTCCCGCCTTAAATCTTGCTGGAACAACTGTTTCTAAAAGATTTTTATATCCATTTATATCTCCTGCTGCCTTAAGGTTATTTAAGTCAGTTATCCAAGCTAACCATATTGGATCTTGTCCTGCTATTGTACTTCCCACAGCTGTTCCAGTTAAAACTTGATACGTTCCTCCCAACTCAGTATAGTTCATTGGAATTGTCAACATATGATGTAATCCAAATGGTAGCAACAATCTTTCCAATGCACCATATATAAATGGTGCTATTACAGGTGCTGTATTTCTAGAAGTTGCAATCCACTCTCCAAAACTATTTAATCCCCACTGAACAAATGGCCATACCAATGCTAAAATACTTGCCATAACAAAAGAGCCAAATATAACTACAAATGGTACAAATCTTTTTCCGTTGAAAAATGCTAAAGATTTTGGTAATCTATCAAAATTCTGGTACTTATTAAAGAGCACTGCTCCTAAAAATCCAGAAAGAATACCTACAAATACTCCCATATTCAAGGCAGGAGCCCCCATCACTGTTGTAAAGTAATTTTTTACCAACAACTCCTGTCCTGTTAAAGACATTATTGTAGCATCTGGACTATTTAACATAGCTCCATTTATTCCAAATATAGCCCCAGTTATTCTATTTGTTAGTATAAAAGCTATAACTCCTGCAAAAGCTCCACCCGCCTTTTCTTTGGCCCATGAACCTCCAATTGCAGCAGCAAAAAGAATATTTAGATTTACAATAACTCCCCATCCCATATCCTCTATAATTCTTCCAATCATAGATAAACCACTTGTTCCAAGAAGTTTACCAATAGAAACCATAAGTCCTGCTGCAGGCATAACTGCTATTACAACAATTAAAGCTTTTCCTAATTTTTGCCAAAAATCAAATGATATTAAACTTTTCTTTTTCATTTTAACTTCTCCCCTATATTTAATTAGATTTTATAAACTACACTTTCATATGGTCTTATTATAAAATTTTCTAAACTCTTATCAATAACCTTATAATTAGATATTATAATATCCTCATTTTTTATGTTGAACTCTGAAAGATTTAAAACTTTCTCATTTTCACTAAGATTTGATAAAATTAGATACCTTTCATTATCTAGCTCTCTAAGATAAGCAAATACATGTCTGTCATCCTCTAAAACTAACTTAAATTTTCCATGAGTTAAAGTTTTGCTATTTTTCTTTAAAGATATTAGATTTTTATAGTGATTATATATTGAGTTTTTATCATTTATTTGATTTTGTACATTGATCTCTTTATAGTTTTCATTTACCTTAATCCAAGGCTTTCCTATTGTAAATCCACCATTTAAAGTATTATCCCATTGCATTGGTGTTCTGGCATTATCTCTAGATGTATTAGATAAAATCTTTAAAACTGTTTTTTCACATATACCAGCTTCTAACTTCTCTTTTCCCTCATTTATACTTTTTACATCTTGGAACTCTGAAAGAGAGTTAAACACTGTATTTGTCATTCCAATCTCCTGCCCTTGATAGATAAATGGTGTTCCTTTTTGTAAAAAATAAGTTGTTGCAAAAGCCTTTGCTGACTCTAGCCAATACTTATTATCATTTCCCCAAGTTGAAGTACTTCTAGGAATATCATGATTTTCAATGAAAAGAGCATTCCATCCCTTTCCCTCTAGTGATACTTGCCACTTATTTAAAACATCTTTATAGGCCTTTGGACAAAACTCTGTCTCCCCCTCATAGTCCCATAATTTTAAATGCTCAAATTGGAATATCATGTTAAACTTCCCATTTTCATGCCCTACCCATTCATCAGCATTTTCAGCATCTACTCCATTGGCCTCTCCAACTGTTACAATATCATACTTATCAAAGGTATTCTCTTTTAGCTCTTTTAAATATTTTTGAATCCCCTCCACGTTCATATGCATGTCAAATGAATCCACATATTTTTTCCCCTCTGGATTTGGCATATCTGGAAATCCATCAACTTTTTTTATATGACTTATGGCATCTACTCTAAATCCATCAATACCCTTGTCTAACCACCAATTCATCATATCATATATCTCTCTTCTCATCTCTTCATTTTCCCAGTTTAAATCTGGTTGTTTTTTAGAGAATAGGTGTAGATAATATTCATCAGTTTTCTCACATTTTTCCCAAGCTGAACCTTTAAATATACTTTCCCAGTTATTTGGCTCCTCTTCATTTTTCCCCTCTCTCCAAATATACCAATCACGTTTTGGGCTATCCTTCGATTCTCTTGCTTCTATAAACCATGGATGCTCATCACTTGTATGATTTATTACAAGATCTATTATTAACTTCATACCTCTTCTATGAGTTTCAACTAAAAGTTTATCAAAATCCTCCATTGTTCCAAACTCTTCTAAGATATCTCTATAGTCACTTATATCATATCCATTGTCATCATTAGGACTTTTAAAAAATGGTGAAACCCAAATAAGATCAATTCCCAACTCTTTTAAATAATCTAGCTTCTCTATAATCCCTTTTATGTCCCCTATTCCATCCCCATTGGAATCCTTAAAACTTTTTGGATAAATCTGATATCCTATTAACTCTTTCCACCACATCTTAACTTTCTCCTTAACTTGTAATAAATATTTTCAGTTTTGTGCAAACGTTTGCTCTTTTTTCTATTCTATCATTTAAATTTCATTTTGTCTATATATAAAAC
>NZ_DBGBQB010000363.1:0-2444 GCF_048470075.1 Cetobacterium sp.
TAAATGATGTGGATAATCTTAATGAACTTTATAAAAACTATATAGAGGACTACTATAAGATAGATAGATTTTATAGAGAGTTTTTCCATTCATATGATATGGGAAAATCTACTGAAATAAATGGCGTATTAGACAAGTTACAATACATGATAAGTACTTTCTATGAAAAGGAGTATTTGGAACCTCTTTTAAATGTTTGGAGTACTAATATTGATAAAAAAGATAGTCTTCCTCAGCAAAGAGATTTCTATAAGAACCATGTTAAAAAATCAGATACAAGGGTAGCTGTTATAATTTCAGATGCACTTAGATATGAAGTCGCGAGTGAAATAAAAGAGAAGTTGTTAAAAGAGGCCAATACAAAGGAGATTAGTTTAACTGGTATGTTAACAAGTTTACCAAGTATTACAAGCCTAGGAATGGCAAGTCTTTTACCTTTCAGTGAAACTATAAATTTTGATATATCTGAAAGAAAGATAACTTTAAATGGAATAGATAGCAGAAGCACAGAAAATAGAGAAAATATATTACGACTTGGGGAAAAAGAATCTTCGGCTACTACTTTTGATATTTTTAAAAATATGTATAGAAATGAGCAAGAGGAGTATATAAAGGGGAAAAAAGTTATATACATATACCATGATACAATTGATGCAATAGGAGATAAAGGTAAAACAGAGAGTAAAACTTTTGAAGCTGTAGAAACAGCAGTTTCAGATATAGTTGGAATGGGAAAACTACTATCTAGTCTGGGAGTAGTTAATATCTATATAACTAGTGATCATGGGTTTCTTTATGAAAGGAAAGAGATTGAGGAGCATGATAAACTAGAGCTAAAAAACAGCTATTCAATACTTGGAAAAAGATATGCTTTATCTTCAGAAAAATATGAGGAAAAGGGATGCGTAACACTGGATTTAGGTGGGTATTATGGTGTGTTCCCTGAAAAAAATCAAAGAATAAAAAGTTTAGGAAGTGGTCTTCAATTTGTTCATGGAGGAATAAGCCCTCAAGAAATGATAGTACCTCTTATTAAATATCGTGGTGGTATAAATGCTACAAAATCTAGGAAAGTTAACGTGAAGTTAAAAGAGAGTGTTGGAAAGATAACATCGAATCTTTCAAAATTTGGAGTTTATCAATTAGATCCAATTAGCATTCAAGATAAAGTTGTTGAAAGAAATATAATGATTGCTCTATATACTTCGAATGGAGTTAAGGTTAGTACAGAGGAAAAGATAAGATTAAATGCTACAGAGGAAAATAAACTTTATAACTTTAGGCTTACTTTAAGTGGAACTCATGAAAAAGTATTATTGAAAGTTATTGATTTAGACAGTGGGGATATATTAGATTCAAAAGAGTATGAGGTAAACCTAAGTATAGCATCAGAATTTGATTTTTAAGGGGATAAATAATGGAGATAAATAAAATTGCAAATGAAGCTTTTGAAGGAAAGATTGTAAGAAAGGATTTGGTTTCTAAGATAAAAGGTGGGGCAAATGTCCCTGTCTATGTTCTTGAATATCTTTTAGGAATGTACTGTAACAACGTGGATGAGGACAGTATAACAGAGGGAATGGAGAAAGTTAAAAAAATCCTAGCTGAAAACTATGTAAGACCAGATGAAGCTGAAAAAGTTAAATCTAAAATAAAAGAGATTGGAAGTTATACAGTAATAGATAAGGTTTCAGTAAAACTAAATGAAAAGAAAGATAGATATGAAGGGGAACTTTCAAATTTAGGAGTTTACCACCAGATATATTGTCAGATATGCAGCTAATATTCTATCAAGATCCAATAGATGCAGTACAAAAAGCTCTCGGTTTCATGTAATAATTAATAATGAAAAGAGGTAAAAAATGGAGTATAGAGCGATAACAGGAGAAAATTTCTATTATCAGGAGTTAAAAAATACAGCAAGATATCTGCTTAAAAATCCCAATTTAAAGAATATGAGAGATGTATTTAAAGAAAAGGATATTCTTGACTGTACAAGTGAAAGTAATTTTCAAAAGAAATTTCAAACTATAAATAAAAGAGTGAAGTATTTAACAGAGGAGTTAATGTATCAATTGGTAAATGGAGACTCAAATACAGGGAGATTTATAACTTTATACACTATATTGTGTGCAGAAAGATTTCTTTTAGAGTTTTTAGATGAGATCATTGGGGATAAGTATAGACATTACGACTACTATTTAAAAGAGAGTGATATTCAAAACTTTATGAATTTAAAAGCGGAACAATCTGAAATAGTTGAAAAGTGGAGTGAATCTGGAAAGAAAAAAATGATAGTAAAAATCAAAAATTTTTTTAGTGAAGGTGGATTTTTATATAAGGAGGAGGAAAAACTATATAAGATAGTTAGACCTGTAATCCTATCTGAAATAATAGATGAGATGAAAAAAGAGGGCAATAGAAGCGTAGTTAAGGCTATGCTT
>NZ_DBGBQB010000364.1:0-2473 GCF_048470075.1 Cetobacterium sp.
TTAAAATTATTATCTAATTTTTCCAAAGAAGAGGACTATGTTATAAAAAATGAACATGGTTCAGTACATATTTCAACAGATACTGTAAAAAATTTGATTAGAGAGATTTTATCAAAAGATAGTGATATAAGAGGTTTAAAAATAGATTGTGGAAATAGAGGAAGCAAGTATTTTGTCAAATTGAACCTAGATATGATATCGAATAATAATCTATCAACAAAGACTGTAGATATACAAAACTTAATAAAAACTAATTTAGAACAAAAGCTAGATTTAAAAGTTGATTATATAGAGGTGAAAATTTCAAAACTATCAATTAAAAAGGATTTAATAGAATAGGAGGCAAGATATGATGTTAGAAAAAATTATTGAAAATTTTATTCTTAACTTTAGAAAGTATCTATATGCTATTCTAGGGTTGATAGCTGGAATTCTTTTAGTTGAATATGGAGTGCTAAAAACAATTTTTATATTAATTTTAGCATTTATAGGATTTAAATTAGGGGATAGAGATTTTCAAGAAAAGTTAAAAAAACAAATATTAAATAGATTAAAGGATTAGAAAGGAAACAATAATGAGTAGAAGAGTAGCAAGAGAAGAGTTATTTAAAATAGTTTTTGAATCGGAGTTAACTGAAGTAAAATTAGATGAAACTTTAGCGGACTACATGCTAAGAGACGAAACTAATTTAAATACAAATGAGAAGGAGTTCATTGAAAAGTATTCAAATGGATTAGCTTTAAATAATGAAAAAGTTGTAGAGACATTAAAAGATAACATTACAGGTTGGAGTTTAGAAAGAATTGGAAACGTTGAGAGAGCTCTTTTAAAAATAGCGACATATGAGATTTTATTTGAGGATGTACCAGCGGAAATAGTTGTTAATGAAGTTGTAGAGTTAGCAAAAAAATATGGTGATGAGAAATCACATGAGTTTATCAATGGAGTTTTAGCAAAAGTAGTAGTTGAAAAAAATAGATAATAACTTTAAAAGGGAGAGCAAAATATTTTGCTCTCCCTTTTTTTATTCAAGGAGGGAGTTATGTTAGTAAAGGTGTTGAGTTCAAGCTATTTGGGAATTGAGCCATTTTTAGTGGAAGTGGAAGTGTATGTGACAAATGGATTGCCTATATTCAATATAGTTGGTTTAGGGGATACCACTATATCAGAGAGTAAGGATCGTATTAGGTCTGGAATTAAAAATATGGGGTATTTTTTAGAGCCTAGAAGAGTTGTTGTAAATTTAACACCTGCTAACATAAAAAAAAGAGGATCACATTTTGATCTACCAATTGCTATTGGAATAATGATTGGAATGAAGTTTATATCAGATTATAAAGGAGTTTTAAAGGATTATATACTGATGGGTGAACTTTCATTAACAGGTGAAGTAAGAGGAGTTGAAGGGATTATCAATGGAGTTTTGTTAGCTAAAAGCAAGGGCTTTAAAGGGGTTATAATTCCGGAGGAAAATATGGATGAAGCCTCAATAATAAAGGATATTGAGATTATACCAATCAAAAATATAAGGGATGTTGTAAAATTTATAGAGGAGGGGGTTGTTAGAAGTAAAAGAGTGTTAAATGTTAGTAAAGTATATCAAAATAATTTGGATATGCAAGATGTAAAAGGACAGATTAGAGCTAAAAGAGCACTTGAAATAGTTGCAGCAGGTGGGCATAACATAATTATGGTAGGTTCTCCAGGGAGTGGGAAATCTATGTTGGCTAAAAGATTGATAGGGATACTTCCACCTATGTCAGAAAGTGAGATTATAGAAACAACTAAAATATATAGTATAGCTGGAGAGCTAAATGAAAGAGTTCCAATTGTAGTCAATAGACCATTTAGAGACCCTCATCACACATCTACAGCCACATCTATTATTGGTGGAGGAAGAGTTCCAAAACCAGGGGAGATAAGTTTGGCTAATAATGGTGTACTTTTTTTAGATGAGTTTACAGAGTTTGACAGAGTAGTTATTGAAAGTTTAAGAGAACCTTTAGAGGAGAAACGAATATCGATAACAAGAAGTTTGGGGAAAATGGAGTTTCCAGCCAAGTTAATCTTTGTTGCAGCATGTAATCCATGTGTATGACAACAAAAGAAAACCCACAGATTAAAACTGTAGGTTTTTAATTATACTAAATCCATTGTAGAATTCGCTATTTTCTTTTGGTTTGTAACTTCAGAAGTATAGCAATGCTCATGTACAACATTTATTAAAACATCTATATTATCTAAACTATTTACTAAGATTTTATCACTCTTAAAATGAGATGGATAATATTTCTTTCCATAAGCTCTTAACTTTTCTATTTCTTTTCCCTTTTCTAACTCAGATAAAGCTAATAATATTTTTTTTCTTTTTGCTGAAGTTATATTTTCAAATCCAATTGTAGAATTTTTATCTACTAAGTCATTTGAAAAAAACTTTTTAACCTCATCTTCTGTTGCTTCTCTATATAAAAC
>NZ_DBGBQB010000365.1:0-3790 GCF_048470075.1 Cetobacterium sp.
TCCCATAACAACTTACAATGACTTGTTTTTACATTCCAATCATTTAATCCATGAACTATAAAAACTGAAGCTTTTACTTTATTAATATCTTTTAAATAGTTTCTCTCATCCCAAAATCTATTATAATTTCCATTTTCTCTATTCTCTCCCATAACCATCTCAGTAATTGACTTGTTATATCTTTTTCTTAACTCAATATTTTTATCGGTACAGTTTCTACTTCTACAATATTTTGTAAGTAGATCAGCATCATCTCCCTGCCACTCAAGAGGAGATCCAACAACTCCATTAACTCTATAGTAGTTATACCAATTGGATATCGCTGCCTCTGGTATAATTGTTTTTAATCCTTCAACTCCTGTTGTAGCTGCTGCTATACTCAAAGTTCCTAAATAAGATTTTCCACACATGGCAACTTTTCCTGTACACCACTCAGCCTTTATCTCAATATTATCTTCTAAATTAGTATATGCCTTTCTTTTTCCATTTAACCACTCTATAACTGATATTGTCCACTCTTTTTCCTCCTGTGAACCCGTACAGTTAACACCTTGAGACCCTCTAGTTCCAAATCCACCTGAAAATACACTTGCTACTCCCCGACTATTATAATATTTATACCATTCACTTATACAATCAAGTGCTTCCTCTTCAGCTAAAGATACTTTTTCCTCTCCTTTACTCTCTCTTTCATATTCACAATAAAATCTATTTTTAGAACTTTTAAATTTTACATCTTCATATCTTATTTTTTTCTCAGAAAAAGTTTTTAAGTCTTTATCCACTCTGTGCATACTCTCATATACTTCCTCATTACACCTCATCATATACGGATTTGCTACATATATAGCTGGTACTTTCATTCCCTGCAGTGTCTCTTTAGGTCTTCTTATAAAAACCTCAATCAAATCCCTTTTACCATCTCCATCAGTATCTAAAGATGTTTCCACATAAACTTTTTCAAATAAGCATTTTGTATAACTAAATATAGGCTGTAATTTGCCATCAAAGATTAAAATTTCAGGTATTTTTTTACTCTCATTGATTCTATCAAAAAAACCATTTTCACAAAGAGCTTCAAAAGTATTTCTTCCATCTCTATCTAAACTTTTAAAAACTTGTGTGAAAAGTATATCATTAGATTTTTCATATGAATCTATACCTCTACTTTTTAAAATATCTCTTTGTTCCTTCTCCGATAAGTTCTCATCTCCATATCCCAAAAGTTCTAAAATATATTTTTCTTTCTCTTCCACTAAATTTAATCTATCTTTATCTAAACACATTAAAATTTCATTATTCATAAGATTTTGCCCCCACTATCTCCCTTTGTTCAGTTCTACTTTTACTTAGGTGTAATTTCCAAATTTTTACAAAAACTGCTCCCACTAAAAGTACAGAGATTAAAATAATGAATAGGTATCTATAACCAGCTACTCCTGGATAGTTATCTAAAATTTTTCCAGCCATCAATGAGAGAAAGATATCGGGCAAATAACCAATTGTTGATATTAGTCCCACTGCTGTTCCCGAGTATTTATCTGGAATAGCTCCCTCCTCCATCATAGCCCAAGATAAACTATAGTTCACTTGATAAAATAGATAATTTAAAATATATAGAAAAACAAATGCTCCAATTACTAATGTTGTTCCATTTAATGGTAATAATAAAATCCCTGTCACTCCTAAAGCCATCCCTATAAATGATATAAATAGAAGGTTACTTGTTCCTATCTTATCACCAAGAACTCCCCCTCCTACATTTGAAACAGGAGAGATATATCTTTTCACTGCCGCTAAAACCGCTGCTGAAGTCACTGTCATTCCAAGTAAAGATGTTGCATACGGAACAAAGTAATAAAGTGATAAAGTGAATATATAGTTACAAAATGTCACAATAGCAATGATCCAAACAGCAGGAAGTTTTATAACATTTTTTATATCCGATATAGATATTTTCTCCCCACTACTGATTATTTCATCCTCCATATTAAAATGAACAAGAATCCCAGATAAAATTGTTAAAACAGAGTAAAAAACTATTATATACCTCATTCCAACATATATTCCTAGAGACTTTACCCCAATTTTAAAAAGTATTACTGCTATGGATGCTGCTATTGCTGCTGCCACTCCTCTTCCACCTTCAAAAATTCCAAAAGCTTTCCCCTGTCCATCAGAGTCTGAAAGCATTCTCACCGCTTTTACACATGCAGGCCAAAATGCAAATAGTGATGAGAATCCCCAAAATGCATAAAGTGCAACTAATGAGTAAAAAGACAGTGGTAATAGATGAATAAACCCTCCTAACCCTGTTCCTACCAATGAATAAACAAGAAGTTTTCTAACTGAAACTCTATCTGCAACATAACCACCAAATAGATATGAAACCATTCCAAAAACTCCAAAAATACTTCCAAATACTCCCATCTGTGTATTATTCAGATTATATGCCTCCAAGTAGGCATCATAATAATCATACCTAAAATATGGAAGCCCATAAATAATTGCTCCACCAAAAGATATCAATAGAATTGCAAATAAATTTTTTCTAAGTTTTTCCCCAAAGTTTAACTTTAAAAACAGTTTGTTTAACATACACTCCCCCTTGACTTATTTTACATTATAGAGTTTACAATACTTGTTCTTCAGATATTCTATATAGTGTTTTGAACTTAAATTTTCTTTCGTTAACTTTTTTAATATAGTGTTTGAATTATATAGAGCTCCATGGCAATATATATTATCCTTTAACCATTTATTCATCTTTTTTAAACTTTCATTATCTATTAAATCATTTAAAATAACACACTCTTTTTCCAAAGTTTTTTTCAATTGGTGTGAATACAACTCTGCTATTAAATATACCGGAAAAAAACCAAAATATCCACTAGCCCAATGGATATCTTGAAGGACTCCTTCTGAATATGAGTTTGGAACAACTCCCAAATACTCTCTGTATTTTTCATCCCAAACTTTTGGTAAATCTTTCACACATAAGCTCCCATCTATTAACTCTTTCTCAATTTCATACCTTATTATTATATGTAAAATATATGTTAATTCATCTGCCTCTATTCTTATGGGTGAAGGCTTTACTTGATTAACTAGCCGATAGAAGTCTATCTCTTTTTTATCATCTAACTCTGGAAATAACTCTTTTATTTTTTTTAAAACAATTGAAGAGATGTTTTTATCTCTTCCTACTATATTTTCGTAAAACCTAGCTTGAGACTCCTCTAAAACTTGTGAGCTTACCTCAGCTAAAAGAGTTCCCAGTAAATCTTCACTTATACCTTGCTCATAAAGACCTTTTCCTGCTTCATGAAAGGTATTATATATTCCTACTCTTAAATCATTTTTATCAAAACTTGTCACCACTCTTACATCTTTACAAGAAGCTGCTAAAGTCGTTGGATGCTCTCCTATATCCACTCTTCCATAGTTAAAATTATATCCCGTAATATTTAAAATATATTTTGAAAGCTCCAGCTGTTTATAATAATCATACTCTCCACTGAAATCCTCATATTTTATTCCATCATTTTTAACAATCTTCTTTACTAAAGGAATTATAAATTTTTTCAACTCTTCCACCAATATATCTAACTCTTCGCACTCTATGTCTATATCATAATATTTCAATAGTGCATCATATGGATTTTTTTTATATCCCCAATATTTAGTAAAATTTTTAAAGTGAACTATAATTTTTTCCAAGTACAATGAAAACTCATCATAGTTATCACTATTTTTAGCTTTTTTCCAAATATCCTCAGAGATAGATATT
>NZ_DBGBQB010000366.1:0-3304 GCF_048470075.1 Cetobacterium sp.
CTTTTGTTTAAATCCCTCTTCATCTAGTAAAGCAATAATCTCTTTTAATTCTTTTCCAGTAAATCGTTCTGGTGAGATTTTTAAAAGTTTTAAGGCATCTATTTTATCTTGATTTTTAATGATAAATTCTTTGAAGCTCTCTAGATAATCCTCTGGCCTCCTATTTTCAAACTCTTGATAAACTTCTTGAACCTCATCTTCATGATCTGCTATAACTTGTTTATTTATACCTAACTTTAAGCTATCTATATAAATTAAAAACTCTTTTTCTTTAATTAGTTCTTCATATAGAGTTTCTTTTGGAGCATTATTTAAATATTTTATGTATTCATCTATACTTGAGATTTCATCTTTTCTTTTAGCATTAAAAAGAGCTTTAATATAATCTTGGCCCCTTTTTTCTAATCTTTTCTTTTTTCTTTGAAGTCTTCCTACTATTTCATCCTTAAAATAGTTAGTAGCTTCTATATTCCCACTAGAACTTTCTAAGTCAGAATATAATTTTTTTATATTTGATTTAGGATTTGTTACAACTGGCTTCATGTCGCTATGCTCTTCTAAATCTGCATAGATGTCAACTGCATCATATATTTTAAAGCAATCCTTTCCAATATCATCGCATCTTCTTGTAGCTCTTCCTATCATCTGCTCGTATAAAATTCTACTTTTTACTTTTCTTAAAAATACTAAATTAGAGATTGCAGGTACATCTACTCCTGTTGTTAATAAATCTACTGTTACCGCTATCGTTGGATACGGTTCATTTTTGAACTTCTTTATTAACCTCCCTACATCCTTCACCGAACCTGTTAATTTTTCTATCATGTCATTATTCATTTGAGGTTGCCCATAAGCATCAAACTCTTCTTTTAAAATTCTAACAATCATATCTGCATGTTCGTCTGTCGCTGCAAATATAAGTGTCTTTTCTGGTCCAAAAGGATTTATATATTTTACTAAAGCCGAGCATACAGCTCTGTTGAATCCTTCTGTTATAACTGTTGTATTAAATTTATCTACATCAAAATCTAATTGATCTTCAATATTCTTTACAATATTTACTTTTTTTGTTTCATTATCATAAACTTTAACATCTGCACCTTTTTCATAATGAATCCCATCTGATGATAATTTTGTTTTTATAATATAAGGTGGCTCAAAATCTACTAAATAACCATCTAAAACTGCTTGTCTATAAGAATATTGATATACTGGCTCTCCAAATATTTCATATGTATGTAAAGCTGGTGTTGCCGTTAATGCTATTTTATCAGCTTGAAAATAATCAACAACGCTTCTATACTTACTTCTATAATCCAACTCATCCCTAAAGTTCTCTTCATTTTCATCTTGAATTTTATCTAAAATATATCCTCTATGAGCTTCATCTATTATAATACAATCATACTGTCCTACTGTTGGCTTATTATCTGAGTATAAAATTCTTTTCATTAACCCTTGAACAGTGGCTATATGAACTCTTGTTGTATCCTCTGGAAATTTATCAGTTAATCCTTTTATATCATAAATTTTTGAAATAGGTAGCTCACTTTCAATTTTAGCATTATCAAAAGTATCTTTTGTTTGTTCTCCTAAAGTTGATCTATCCACTATAAATAAAACACGCTTATATTTTTCTGCTTTTAATATTCTATAAAGAATAGCTAACGCTGTCCTTGTTTTTCCTGTTCCTGTTGCCATTGTTAAAAGTACTTTATTTTGTCCATTTATCAAAGCATTCTCAACAGCTTTAACTGCATCTATTTGATATGTTCTAAGATTCAATCCTGTACTTGATGATAAGTAATCTAAAGATGTTTCTTTTAATGTGTGATTAGCTAACATCTCATCTTTTTCTAATAGTTCTTTCAAATCTCTTGGTGAATAAAACCCTTTTAATGGTTTTACTGAATTTTTTTCTCTTCTCCCATCCAAAAACCATATTCCTGATTTGTCTATTAAATAGGGATTAAAATCTCTTCCATTACTTGAAAACATAAACGGAGCTTTATATTTATTTAAAAATGGAGCTCCTTCACATAGTTCAACTCCGTCTTTTAAAATTAGGCCTTCTGAATACATTCGACTATCTCTTTTTAAAGCTCCGCCTATATCTACACTATATCTTTTAGCTTCTAGTACCCCATATAACTTTTTACCATAAAACAATGCATAATCTACATATCCTACTGCACCATTATCTTTTTCACACGGCCATTCTGCTATAGCTAAGAACTTTTTTGATTCGGGTAAGGTTCTTTTAGTTTTATAATTCAAATTTATTGTGTCTGCTTCCCACCCTGCATCTATCAACTGTTGGTCTATTAAAATTCTAGTCTCGGCTTCTGATAAGTCTACATTATTCTTGATACTTTTTCTAAAATTATTTCTTTCATCAATCGTTTTTACTACTATTTTATCTATATCTAATTTTTCAAATATCTTTTCTTTTTCATCCTTCTCAACTATTTCTAATAATTTCTCATAAGCCTCTTTATAATTTATATCTTGAGGACTTTGAAAAGATACCTTTGTAGAATCAAATTTTATATCACTTCCATAAAGTTCATTAAACCATGCTGACAGCTTTACTACTAAAGAAAGTAATACTTCCGCTTCTTTTTTGTCTTCAAATCCTTTATGAACAGCGTCATTTCCTTTTCTTCTTATTAAATGAAGTATATCTTCTATCTCTGGTGATATTAATTCATTGTTCTTTAAGATTCGAATTCTTTCTAATTGATTATCACTTTCAACATCTTGCATCCTTTCGGCTTTTATAATTGCCTTTGCTATATACTCACCAAGTTGTCTTATTTTTATCATAGCAGTATTTGGGTCATTATTCAGATTATACTCTGCCATCTCTCCAATTCTAGCCAATATATTCCAATCTTTTCTCAAAAAATAAAAGTTACTTTGCACGGAACACTCCCCCTAATATAGTAATTAATATTTTGTATTTTTCAATTATATTTTATCATAAAACCATAATAAAAACAAAAGGAAGCAATGGGAATATTACTTACTTTAAATTATAATCTTTTTAAAAAAATAAAATAATATATTCTATAAATTCCTAAAACTTATTAATAGTTTTAATTAACGCAAAAATTAAAGGTGGCTAAATTTTTAAATTTAACACTTAAGCTATTAATTCTTAAAACATTATATAGTATTATCGATGATTATTATATTTTTAACAATCTTAACTTAATTTATATATTTTCAGGGTATCACCATAGATTTCAAAAATTTTTTAGGAAAATATGAAATTATATTATATAATAATTTAAATTATTAT
>NZ_DBGBQB010000367.1:0-3298 GCF_048470075.1 Cetobacterium sp.
AGTTAGTACAAATAAAAATATAAAAAAAGTTTTTAAAGATATAAAAATTAGAAATGATATATATATAAACAATGGATATAGTAAAATTCACTGTATAGATAATTTTATAATAGAAATAGTAAAGTATATTTTAGGATAGGATTAGGAGGAGAGATGCTTACAGCAATAATAATGGCTGGAGGAAGTGGAGAAAGATTTTGGCCACTATCAACGCCAGAAAAGCCAAAACAATTACTTAATATATTTTCTGAAAAAACAATGATAAGAGAAACAGTAGAAAGAATACTTCCAATAATTCCTCGGGAAAATATATTTATCGCAACAAATGAACTGCAGGCAACAGCAGTAAAAGAAGAATTAAAAGACATACCAGAAGAAAATATAATAATAGAACCAGCTTTTAAAGATACAGCAGCAGCTATAGGGTATTCAGCTCTTATAATAGAGGAAAGATTTAAAAGCAAATTAAAGAGAGATGAAAAAATAGAAATTGTAGTATTAGCTTCAGATCATTTAATAAAAAGAGAGTCAGAGTTTAGAAAAATAGTAAAATTAGGAGCGAAAGAGGCAACAACAAATGGAGTTATTATAACTTTAGGAATTAAACCAAATAAGCCTGAAACAGGTTATGGATATATTGAGGTTAAAGAAGAAAATAAATTAATCTTAAATAATATCTATAAGGTTAGAAGGTTTCGGGAAAAACCTAATTTAGAAACAGCAGAGAGCTATATAAGTTCAGGAAAATATTTATGGAACTCAGGAATGTTTATATTTACAACTGAAACTATTTTTAAAAATTTTGATGTTTTAATGGAAGAGCATGCTGAAATATTTCAATCTATCAGAAAAAAACTAATTAATAATATCTCAGGACTAGAACTTACAAATTTAGTAAGGGAAGATTTTAAAAAGTTTGAGAAAATATCAATAGACTTTGGAATAATGGAATATTCTAAAAATATAAGAGTTATACCTGTAGATATAGAATGGAATGATATTGGGTCATTTAATGCATTAGAAGAAGTATTTGAAAAAAATAGTTCAGGAAATGTTGTTAGATATTGTAATATAAGAGAGATAGATTCATCAGATAATATTGTTATAGGTGATGGTATAACAATTTCTCTTCTAGGTGTAAAGGATTTAGTTATAGTTAAAAATGGAAAAAATATTTTAGTTGCTGATAAAAATAGAACACAGGATATAAAGAAAATTATAAAAAAAGGGGAAGAATAGAATGGATAAAAAAGTGGCACTAATAACAGGAATAACAGGACAAGATGGTTCATATTTAGCAGAATTTCTTTTAGAAAAGGGATATGAAGTACATGGAATAATAAGAAGAGCATCATCTTTTAATACACAGAGAATTGAGCACTTATATATTGATGAATTAATAGAAGATATGCATAAAGATAGAAAAGTAAAATTACACTATGGAGATATGACAGACTCTATGAGTCTGACAAGATTAATAAGAGAGATAAAACCAACAGAAATATATAACTTAGCAGCCCAGTCACATGTTAAGGTTTCTTTTGAAGTACCTGAGTATACAGCAGATGCAGATGCAGTTGGAACTTTAAGAATACTAGAAGCAGTTAGATTCTTAGGAATGGAGAAAACTTGTAAAATATATCAAGCTTCAACATCGGAATTATTTGGAAAAGTACAAGAGGTTCCTCAAAAAGAAACAACACCATTTTATCCAACATCACCATATGCTGTTGCAAAACAATATGGATATTGGATAACTAAAAACTATAGAGAAGCATATGGGATGTTTGCAGTAAATGGAATACTTTTCAATCATGAATCAGAAAGAAGAGGAGAGACATTTGTAACTAGAAAGATAACTTTGGCAGCAGCAAGAATTGCAAAAGGATACCAAAAAAGATTATATTTAGGAAATCTTGATGCGCTAAGAGATTGGGGACATGCTAAGGATTATGTAGAATGTATGTGGATGATACTTCAACATCACACACCAGAGGATTTTGTTATTGCAACAGGAGAGCAGTATTCAGTAAGAGAGTTCTGCAACTATGCATTTAAAGAGATTGGAATAGAATTAGAGTGGAAAGGTTCAGGAGTAGAGGAAAAAGGATATAATAAAGCAACAGGTGAATGTTTAATTGAAGTAGACCCTCAATATTTTAGACCATCAGAAGTTGAAACTCTTTTAGGAGATCCTACAAAAGCTAAAACAGTTTTAGGATGGAATCCAAGAAAAACATCATTTGAAGAGTTAGTAAGAGGAATGGTAAAACATGATCTTGAATTCGTAGAAAAAGAACATAATGCTAGAATGATAGTAAAAAGATAGGTGGAAAAATGGAAAAAAATTCTAAAATATATGTAGCTGGTCATAAAGGAATGGTTGGATCAGCAATAGTAAGAAGATTAGAAGAAAATGGATATACAAATATTATATATAGAACTTCAGTGGAGCTTGATTTAAGAAATCAAGCCGCTGTTGAAAAATTCTTTGTGGAAGAAAAACCAGAATATGTATTTTTAGCAGCAGCAAAAGTTGGAGGAATACATGCAAACAATACATATCCAGCAGAATTTATATATGATAATCTAATGATAGAAACAAATATTATAAATTCATCATATAAAAATAAAGTTAAAAAATTATTATTTTTAGGAAGTTCGTGTATATATCCTAAATTTGCACAGCAACCAATAAAAGAGGAGTACTTATTAACAGGAGCTTTAGAAGAGACAAATGAAGCTTATGCAATAGCAAAGATAACAGGTATAGAGTTATGTAAATTTTATAGAAGACAATATGGTTGTGATTTTATATCAGCAATGCCAACAAACTTATATGGTATAAATGATAATTTTAATTTAGAAACATCTCATGTTATGCCTGCACTTATTAGAAAATTTCATGAAGCTAAAATAAATAACTCTAAAGAAGTAGTTATGTGGGGAACGGGAAAACCAAGAAGAGAGTTTATGTATGTAGATGATTTAGCAGATTCTTTAATACATTTGATGTTAAATTATTCTGATGAAATCCATGTAAACCTTGGAACAGGAGAGGATATAGAGATTGGAGAACTAGCTAATTTAATTAAAGAGATAGTTGGATATGAAGGTAAAATAGTAAATGATTTAACAAAACCAGATGGGACTCCTAGAAAACTTCTTGATGTGACAAGATTAAATTCAACAGGATTTAAACATAAGGTTGAATTAAAAGAAGGAATAGAGAAAGTTTACAAATGGTTTTTAGAAAATGAAGGTATGAGAAAATAATGGAAATTGATTTATATAAAAA
>NZ_DBGBQB010000368.1:0-6365 GCF_048470075.1 Cetobacterium sp.
ATAATAATAGTAATGATTACTATTATTAGTTAAAAGAAATTATTTATAGGGAGGTTTTAATTATGAGAAGTATTACTAAATTTGATTTACAATATGCACACAGATTCTATAAGTTTAAGGGTGAGGCTCAATATCTACATGGACACACTGGAGTTTTAACTATTGAAGTTGAGGATTCTATCAATGAGGGAGTTAATATGGTATATCCATGTAATGAGATTCAAAAAACAGCTTGGGATGTTCTTAAAAACTTTGACCACTCACTTATTTTAAGAGAGGATGATCCGCTTCTTCCTGCTATACTTAAAGTTTATGAGGAGACAGGTATTAAAGATGGAACACCTCAAAACACTATGAAAGGTGTAGCATTTAAAACAGAACTTGCAACTGCATACCCTGATTCTCGTTTAGTTGTTACAAAGGAAACTTTAACAGTTGAAGGTATGATTAAAATAGTTTATGAGTTACTAAAAGATAAATTAAACATTGCTAAAATCACTTTTACTAGTGGTGTAAATGCAGCATCAGCAGAGTTTGATACAAGAAACCATATAGAGCGTTGTCCTCTTTGTGGAATCGCATTGGATGAAAACGGTTCTTGTTCAAAGTGTGGATATAAAAAATAGATACTGATTAAAGTAGTTTTTTCAAATTCCAAATTAAATCTCATTTTATGTGAGCTAGGTAACCCCCCCTCGTTACCTAGCTCTTTTTAAACTTCCACACTATTGTTTTATACTTTATTTAATGATAAAATGAAGGTGAAAACATTTAATTTAGGAGGTCAAAATGCAGTTTTTTATATACATCTTTTTAATCGCATGTATCTTTTACAACAAAAAAGGAAATCCCTGGTTTTTATATCACCACATTGGAGAATCTGGAGTTCCAACTGACTGGTTTGAAGAACATCTTAAAAATATCTGGTTTTTAAATATGAAAACTATGACAAATAGAGAGATGTTAGAATCCATGGAAAGGGATGGAAAGTTACCTAAAAATAGTGTGGCTTTAACTTTTGATGATGGTTACTACGATAACTATAAAAATGCTTTTCCTCTTTTAAAAAAATATAAGATGAAAGCTACTCTTTATCTAAATACAGCCTATGTTGAGGATGAAAACAACAGAGCCTATAACTACCTAAGTTGGAAGGAGATTGAGGAGATGAGTGGATCTGGTGTCTTTGATATTGAGTTACACTCCCATAAGCATATGCCGATTTTCGTAAATACATCCTTTGATAGAGTTGTCAGTACAGAGGATCTTTTAGATAGAGATATTCAACATCTCTATGGTGGTTCAGCTGAGGTTGGTTTCCCCATTTTTGGTAAAAGGGGAGAGTTTTCAAGTACTGGAGTTATAGTTCCTCTAAAAGCTGCCAAAAAATTTAAAGATTACTATGATAATCTATCTCCAGACAGTAGAGAAAATAGAGCAGCTATTCAGGAGTTTATAAATAGTGAACTCCATAAAGACCTTATTTTTGAAACTTTAGAGGAGGCTAAAACTAGGGTTTTAGATGATTTAAATAAAAATATATCACTTATTGATGAGCATACAGGATATAGACCTAACTTTTTCTGCTGGCCTTGGGGACATAAGTCACCTGAATTTATAGCTATTTTAAAAGAGGCTGGAATAAAGGGGTTTGTAACTACTCGTAAGGGAACTAATGCCTTGAAGTTAGATTTAGAAAATATAAAAAGAGTTGAGTTGAGAGTATTCTCTCCTTTAAAGTTTAAATTGAATCTGTTAATTTGCAGAAACTATCTACTGGGAAGAATATATCAACTTCTTTCATAGATATAGAACAAAGAATAGGAGGGATTTTTATGTTGTCAGTGGGGCTAATAACATTTAATGAAGAGTTACGTTTGGGGAGAACTTTAAAGGCTATAGAGGGATTGGCAGATGAGATTGTCGTTGTAGATAGCTTTAGTTCAGATAAAACAGTGGAGATAGCAGAATCTTTTGGAGCTAAGGTATATCAGATTCCATGGCCTGGATATGGAAAACAGAAAAATAATGTTATCGAAAGATGTACAAAGGATTGGATACTACTTATTGATGCTGATGAGGTAGTTACACCTGAATTAGCAAATGAGATTAAGGAGGTTATGGCACATGGCGATAACTATGTCTATAAGATACCATTTAACTCTGTTTGTTTTGGTAAACGTATCCGTTTTGGTGGTTGGAGCGGTAGTTCAAGAGTTAGACTATTTAAAAAAACCAGTGGACACTACTCCTTAGATGAGGTACATGAGCAGTTTTTAACAGGGGATGAAATTGGAGAGCTAAAAAATAGAATAGACCACTATACATATGAAGACTATGCTGACTATCTTCATAAGTTTAATAGATACACTAGTGAGGGTGCTAATGTGGCTTTTAAAAAGAATAAAAGCGCTGGATTTTTTAATATTGTCTTAAATCCTATATTTAAATTCCTTAGAATGTATATATTTAGATTGGGATTTTTAGATGGTGTTGAAGGACTTGCCCTATCAACTTTTAGTGCTCTATATACAAGTGTTAAATACTTAAAACTTAGGGAGATGAAGAAAAAAGATTATGATATTAATAGTTGAGGATACTGAAAGTTTACGAAAATTAACAAGAACAATCTTAGAAAAAGAGGGGTTCTCTGTAGATGAGGCTGAAAATGGAGAGATAGCCTTAGAAAAAGTCAGTGGTAGTACAAAGTATACAGTTATACTTTTAGATATAATGATGCCTAAGATGGATGGTATGGAGTTTATTAAAAAACTTAGAGAGTTCTCTGAAATTCCAGTGGTTTTTGTCTCTGCTCTCTCTGATGAGAGAAGCCAAATTTTAGCATATGAAAATGGAGCTGACGGATACTTAACAAAGCCTTTCTCTAAGGCTCTGCTTCTATCTATGGTAAAAAGATTTGGGCAAAAATCATCTAAGCCAACTATATATGAGAACCTAACTCTTATTAAATCTAGTAGAAGTGTTTTTATAGATGGTGAGGAGATACACCTTCCCACAAAGGAGCGTGAACTACTCTTTTACCTTGAGGATAACAGAGGGGTTATAAAAACTAGAGAGCAGATTTTAGATGCTATCTGGGGCTATGACTTCTATGGCAACGATAGAGTTGTGGATAAACATATAGCCAAACTTCGTGATAGATTGGGAGAGTGTAATAGATTTATAAAAACTGTTAAAGCTCTTGGATATAAGTTTGAGGTTTAGATATGAGATTGAGAAATAAACTTATCCTTATTTTATCTCTGGCCCTTTTAATCTCTCTTTTTCTAGAGGGAGTTTTAGGGGATACATATTTTGAAAAATATTTTAGATACAGTAAAGTTTTACAACTTGAAAAGATTGATTTTATATCCAATGGTAAAATTGAATTTGAGAAACTTAAAAACTATGAAAAAAATCAAAATGCATTGGTTATCATCTATAAAGATGATAAGATTGAAAATTTAAACAATTTTTATTTTATTAAAGTGGATACCCAAGAGGGGGATGCCTATGTTTTATTGGATGCCTTTTTAGATAATCTTTACTCTGATACATCTTTAAAAATAGATCGTGGTGACCTAGTTGAGATAACTGCCATAAAGGTTCTCAATAGATACTATCTTCCCACAGTTCTCATTAAAAATAATCAAGTTTTTAAAGACTATAAATTCAGCCATACATCTGAAAAAATCTATAATATAAATGGTAGAGTTCAAAAGGTTAATACACCCTATACACAATCAAATCTAGGTGATGACTTTCTGGAATCTCTTTTAACTATTGATGTTTTAACTCCACAGAAAAAAGTCTATCAAGATGTGGATGGTGATGATGAGTTTCAACTTATAACACTGAATAAAGATGGTTATAAAATAGTGATTTTCTACTCCTATGAAAATATCAATGATATATTTCCATCTTTAAAATTATACTTTTATCTAAAAGGGATTTTAATCGTTCTTTTCACTATTTTTATTGGTATTATTTTAGAAAGAATCATTGTTAAACCCATTGTTAATCTCTCTAAAGTGAGTGAGCAAATAGCCAATCTTCACTTTATAAAGGAGAATAGTTATGACGGTAATGATGAGATTGGAACACTCTATAAAGATATATTTAAAATGAGTGAAAAACTTGAAAATATAATTGAACTATACAGAAAAAAAATCTCAAAGAATAAAGAGGCACAGATTCGATTAGAGGAAAGTATTAAACTTTTTATGCATGAAGTTAAAACACCACTTTCAGCCATAATTGGATTTAGTGATCTTCTCTTAGAGGATAGTTCAAGTGATGAGATAAAAATTATAAATGAGGAGAGTAAACGTATCTTAAAAATGGCTAACACCCTTTTAAAAGATAATACCCACTCTCCAGACAAGCTCGTTTTAGAGTGTCAAAACTTTAATTTAAACTCTTTATTTGAAATCTCTTTAAAGGTTTTAGAGCACGAGATTGGAGATAAAAAAGTTATACTAACTCTTCTTAAAGATATAACTATCTACGCTGATAGAGAGATGTTTGAACAGGTTATTCTAAACATTCTAAAAAATGCTTTGGAGTATGCTAAAAAAGAGGTTCGAATCTATACTGATTATAGGGATGGGGAGCTCACTCTATTTTTAGAAAATGATGGTCCTCATATTTCAGATAAAAATATTGATAAAATTTGGAATAAATTCTACTCTTCAAACAGTCGTGGAAGAGGGCTTGGTCTATATATATCCTCTGAGATTTTAAACGCACATAACTTTATATATGGTGTTGAAAACACAAAATTTGGAGTTAGATTTTTTATAGTCCTAAAAAAGGGGATATAGAAGAGATACATCTAAGTTATTATAAATTATAAAATAAATCGAACCATGGAGGCTACATATGAAAAAATTTTTATTTCTAATGACTTTAATTTCTGCTCTATCTTTTGCTAAAGATTCACCTCAAGATATTTTAGAGGATCGTTTAGAGGATCATTTACAAGTTAAAATGGCTTCTACTTTAAAGAAAGCGGATTATGATGTTACAATTGTAAATAACAATATGAACATTGAAGTTGAGTTGGAGGGACTTACTACTCCTAAACTAAACTTTGATGCAGTTGCTCAAGAGATCTTAAAAAATATTAATGTTGATAGCAGTATTGATGATATATACATTGTTATAAAACATGATAGTGCTGTTGGTGATGACAAGATTCTTTACTCTCAGTATTTTAAAAAATAGTATTTTTACTTCCCTCTAATAGTCTTAGAGGGTTTTTTATTTTAGTAAAATATGTTATACTAATCTAATCTATTATCTTAATTTTGAAGGGAGTTTAGGGCATATTATGAAATCAAAATCTTATGAAATTCTTGTTACCTCATTTGTTATTTTATTAATTGTTTCATTGGTCTTTTTTTCAATTGTTAAAGAAAAAAAAACACTGGATTTATCTGTGGTTAATAAAATTACCCCTATAAATACTCCCCTTAATATAGATGAACTTACCCCTTTAGAAAAAGAGGTTTGGGATAAATTTAAAAAGATACCTAAAAATGAGTATCCCCGCAGATATAGGGAGATTGCTGAAAATAATAGAGTCCTTTTAAATATAAACTCCACTGAAAATGTTGGTGCCTATATTTTAAAGGAGGTTCTTAAAAGTGGTACTCTCTCTCCAAAAGATGAGCTATATATCTTAAATAAATTAAGGGTTCTTGACTCCTCCTCTGGTAACATTGTAAATATAATTAAACTGACCATGGACTATCTTAACTTAGCTGAAGACTTAAGTTCAGAGTATGATGTTATCAGAGCAAAGATTTCACTCAGTTGGATATTTACCAATCTTGAGGGATATGACACCGCTATTAAAATTTTAAATAAAATTGATATTAAATCTAAAAATTTACCTGAAGCCTTACGAATAAAAGCTTCTAAAAATTTTTATCTAGCTGAAAACTATGTTTTTCTTAAAGAGTATGATAAAGCTTTAAAGCATTTAAATGAGATACCTAACCTAGATAGTGAACCTATTGAGTATCAAAATAATATCTCAATATTAAAAACACTTCTATATTCAAAGATATACACCGATTTAGATAAGCCAAAATTGGCTAAAGAAAACCTTGCTAGAGCTCATCTATTGCTGAGTAATCTAAAAAAGCTTTACTTCATTGATATAGAAAATTTTTATTTTCTATCTCTAGAAAGCTATAATCTAAAATATGATTTTAAAAAGTTTTCACCATCTGCTCTTGAAAACTTCATTGAATCCCATAAAATCCATGGGGATATATTTCTTTTAAAAATAGCTTATAACCTATTATTTACATATTATTTTAAAACTGAAGATTTCAATAGTTATAGGAGATTATCTC
>NZ_DBGBQB010000369.1:0-10371 GCF_048470075.1 Cetobacterium sp.
TGGTAATAGAGTTAAATAAAAGGTTCAACACCAAGGTGTTGAACCTTTTTATATTATCAGAACAACTAAATTGCACTTTTAATATGTTAGATAAAATATCGATATTAATCTATAAAAAATCTTATTACAGATATTTTATATATTATTTTATAGATATAATGTTGACACCTTATTAAAAAAAGGGGGTAAATATGGTATTGGAGAAATCATTAAAGGAGCTCATTGAAAAAAATAAAACATTTTTTTATTTTCTAAAACTTTGTGAGATTCCTCACGGAAGTTATTCTGAAAAAAAGATTAGTGATTTTATAATGAACTGGGCAAAAGAAAGGGATTTACAGGAAGTAATTCAGGACCAATATTTTAATTTATTTATTAGAAAAAAGGCATCAGATGGTTATAGATATAAAAAACCAATTATTTTACAAGCACACTTAGATATGGTTTGTGAAAAACTCCCAGAAGTGGCCCATGATTTTAAAAAAGATTCAATTATTACTAAGTTGGATAATGATATTCTATCCACAGGAAATAGAACCACTTTAGGAGCAGATAATGGAGTCGGAGTAGCCATGATAATGGCAATTTTAGAGAACAAGAAGTTAAAACATCCAGAGATAGATGTTATTCTAACTACTGCTGAAGAGGAGGATATGAATGGAGCTTTAAATATTTCAGAATCTTGGCTTATGAATACAGATAGAGTCATAAATCTGGATAATACATTGGATAATAATCTAATTGCTGGAAGCAGTGGAGGAAGAGGTGCAGAATTAAAAATACCGGTGATCTATAGAGAGAAGGAAAATGGAGAGATAGGATATTTAATCAGTGTAGGTGGTTTAGTAGGAGGACATTCAGGAGAAGATATTGAAAAGGGAAGAGCAAATGCAAATATACTATTGGCTAGGTTTTTAAAGGGTATTGAGAAAATAGTTCCTTTTACAATATCTGATATTAATGGTGGAAGTTTTCGATTGGCTCTTCCAAGAGAGGCAAGTGCTGTTTTAGTTATTTCAAAAGATGATTATGCCACTGTTAAAATAAATTTGGAGTTATTTGAAAAGAGTATGAGAAAAATATATGCATCGGTAGAACCTAATCTTTTCATTAATCTCGAAGAGATTAAGACAGTGGAGAGAGTTCTTACTAAAGAAAGTACTAAAAAAATAATAGATAGTATTTTACTGTCTCCAAATGGAATCTTTGAAAAATTTGTAGATTTATCTGTTGTAGAAAGCTCATGTAATCTTGGTGAAGTTACTATTAAAGGTGATTTTGCATATTTAGTGACTGAAATAAGAGGGGTATTTGAAGAGAATGTGGAATATATTTATAATAAAATTTTAACTTTAGGGGAAAGAATGGGAGGAGAGGTAAAAGATTTTGCACCCTATCCAAGTTGGATATATAAAGTAGATTCAAAACTTAGAGAGATAGCAATTAAAACCTATGAAGATATGTTTCAAGAAAAATTAGAGGTATCTGTTATACATGGTGGTTTAGAGTGTGGATGTTTCTCACTAAAAATTAGAGATATGGATGCGATATCAATAGGTCCTAATATTTGGGATTTACACTCTCCATATGAGAGAGTGAGCGTACTATCCACCAATAAAAGTTATAATTTTTTATTAAAACTGTTGGAAAATTTAGAGTGAGATTAAAGGAGGAGGTCTTATGCACCCAGCCATAGCATTTTTTATATTGATGGGATTTTTAGCATTTGGAGAGTTTATTTCAATAAAAACTAGAGCCATTATACCATCTATTTTGGTATTTCTACTTCTCTTATTACCAACTGTGTGGCTTGGATTATTACCTACAAATGTCATTGATTTAGCTGGTTTTTCAGAGTCTTTAACAGATGTAATTATTGTTGTAATTGTTGTAAATATGGGATGTTCATTGAGTCTTCATACTTTAAAAAAGGAATGGAAGACAGTTTTAATTGGAGTGGGAGCCATTTTAGGTATAGCAGCAATTGTGTTACCAGTAGGAGGTATAATTTTTGGTTGGGATACAGCAGTTGTGGCAGCTCCACCTATTGCCGGTGGATTTGTAGCAGCTTTTGAAATGTCTAAAGCTTCATTGACAAAAGGTTTGCCACATCTTTCAACCATTGCACTGTTATTATTAGCTCTTCAAGAGCTTCCTGTATATTTTATCTTACCTAGTCTATTAAGAAGTGAAACAATAAGAAGATTAGATGCATTTAGAGCTGGAGAGTTAAAGATGGCAGCAGCGGAAGAGAGAGAAACAGAAAAAAGATTTTTTATCCCAGAGAGATATATGGATACATCAACCTATCTATTTTTACTTGGATTTGTAGGCTTTTTTGCAATAATGGTTTCCCAGTTAACAGGGGTTATTTTTAATTATTTTGGGATAGAGTTTAGTATCTCTCCTACGATATTTGCACTATTTTTTGGAGTTATTGGGGGAGAGATGGGATATTTAGAAAGAAAATCTTTACAGAAAGCCAACTCTTTTGGATTTTTCGTAATAGCATCCTTGGTTGGAGTTATGGGTGGACTAACTAATAGCTCATTAGAGGAGATTATAGGGTTGATAGTTCCATTGGTAGTTTTGATTGGATTAGGAATCATAGGGATGGGAATTGGAGGAGTTGTGGCTGGAAAGTTTTTAAAAATTAATTGGCAAATGTCTTTTGCAATAGCATTAAACTGTTTAATTGGATTTCCAGTTAACTTTTTATTGACAAATGAAGCGATTCAAGTTCTTGCAAAAACAGATGAGGAAAAAGATTTTCTAACAAATACAATGATTCCCACAATGCTTGTGGGAGGATTTACAACAGTGACTTTAGGTTCTGTTATCTTTGCGGGAATTTTAGTTAATTTTATAAAATAGAAAAAAATTTAGCAAATATAATTATAATTAAATATACTTAAGGAAATAAAATTATGAAGATAAAAGAAAATGGAAGCATATTAATTATGTTAGCAGTTTTAATTTGGAGTTTAAGTGGTCTTTTGATAAAAAGTGTGGATGCAAATGCCTTATGGATAACTTTAATTCGTAGTTTAGCAGGGGGAATTGTCCTATTACCTTATATTACTAAGGATCAAATCTATTCAATAAAATATATTTTCCTCGCTGGAATATCTATGGCAATTTTCCTATTTGCACTGGCATTAACAACAAAAATTTCCAGTGCAGCAATGGCAATCTCTATGCAATATACAGCACCAGTTTATATGATAGCTTATAACACCTATAAAAATAGGAGTATTTCTATCGCTAAATTAGTTGTTTTTTTCTGTATTGTTATAGGGATTATATTGAATATATTGGGAAGCATTGAAGGGAAAAGTAAAATAGTAATTCTAACAGGTATTATTACAGGACTATCATTTGTATTTTATTCTGTCAGTTTAAAAAAAATACAAAAGGGAAATCCACTGGGAGTAATGGCTTTAGTTAATATTATTGCAGCTACATTTTGTGGATTGGCACAATTTGTTTATTGTACACCACCACCAAAATCATTGGCAGATGTCTACGTTCTTATTATTTCTGGAATTGTTATCTCTGGACTGTCATACTCTTACTATGTAAAAGGTCTTAGACAGATTCCAGTGGAAAGGGCATTAGTTATGTGTTTAGTGGAACCTATATTAAATCCCATCTGGGTTTATTTGGGGAAGGGAGAGATTCCCTCTGAAGTGGTAATTATAGGAATCACTTTTATTCTATTGGGAACTTTAATTGATATTTTACTAAAAAAATAGGAAATAAAAAGTGTGGATGGGGACAAAGCCACATCCACACCTATGATATTTAGTAACTAATTATAGTTGTTGTAAAAAAGTTATAGCCATTTTGGCTGTAACAATAGTTGTTATAATAAGAAAAACTGGTCTTATAAATTTTGTTCCTTTTGTAACTGCTACTTTAGCACCAACATTGGCACCGATAAGCATAACAATACCAACTGTAAGAGCGTACATATAGGCAATTTTACCATAGTATATAAATGTGATAACACTGGCGATATTACTAGCCAAATTCAAGAATTTAGCATTTCCACTTGCTCTGATGAAATCTAATTTAAAAATTTCAATGAATCCGAATATTATAAATGATCCAGTTCCAGGACCAAAAAATCCATCATAAAACCCAAGAGAGAATGCCATAAGTATTCCCAATTTTAAATTTTTAGAGTTCACCCCTTGAAAATTGTCGTGATTACCTAAGTTTTTATTTTTTAAAGTATAGATAAGAACAAAAACTAACAGACCAAAAGCAATTGGATATAGATATTTAGAATCTATTAGTATAACCGCTTTAACACCTAAGATAGCTCCAATAAAGGAGAATGGAATCAGATATTTTATTAAATCCCAGTTTATTTTTCCCGATCTAGCAAATTTAAAAGCACTTCCACTACTTGAAAAAAAAGCAGCTAATTTATTTGTTCCAAGTGCCATGTGTGGATCAAGACCTGCCGCTAAAAATGCGGGTAAACTAATTAGACCACCTCCGCCAGCTATTGCATCTACAAAGGCAGCACAAAAACAAGCTGAAGCTAAAAACATAAAGTTAATAACAGAAATCTCTGAAAAAAAGGTTTCTAACATTAAAACGCCCCCTACTCAATTATTTGTTTTGAGTATATCATTAAAAGATATTTTGCACAACAGTTCTTTTTGGCATTTTGGGAGACCTTTTATCCTAAGTTCCTCTTTAGTTGCTGAGGACCTATTTTCATGTACGAAAATAGCCTCTATTTTAACTGGTTTATGAACTTTGGTATATTTAGCACCTTTTCCTGATAGGTGTTGTTCAAATCTTCTTTGAACATCTGTAGTGATTCCAGTGTATAAAGAATTATTTTTACATCTTAAAATATAGACATACCATTTTTTATTTAAACTCATATCATCCTCATTATAATGATTTTTTATAAAAATGCCCTGAAAAAACAGGGCATTAGTAGTTTACATTATAGTGTATTAATAAAATTTTGGAAAGCATTTTTTCCAATTGGGTCTCTTTTAAAGACACCTGCATGTTCTAAAACAGTGGAGAAAGTTTTTCCAATCTCCTCTTTTAAAATATCTAAAGTTATAATTTCATCTCTTTGAGATACTATATTTTTAATCCAATCGTAATGTTTACTAAGAGTAGGGTTATCTTTTAAAGTTGATTTCCAGTTTGGATTTTTTAACTCTTTTTCCAAAAGAATCATTTCCTCTTGAAGTCTTCCAGGCAAAATAGCAAGTCCCATAACTTCAATAAGACCGATATTTTCCTTCTTAATATTATGAACCTCACTATGTGGATGGAATATTCCCATAGGATGTTCTAAAGAGGTTCTATTATTTCTTAATGCTAAGTCAATTTGGAACTCATCTCCCACTCTTCTGGCGATAGGCGTTACAGTGTTATGAGGAGTATCCTCTGAATATGCTAAAATATCCACACTTTTGTCACTATACTCTTTCCATTTTTTAAAGATATACTCAGCGGCTTCTGATAACTTCTCCCTATTTTTAGAGGAGATTCTAATAACTGATATAGGCCACTTTACAACTCCACAAGTAATTTCAGGAAAATCGTTTATAGTAAATTCAGTTTCAATAGAAGCTTTTTCCATTGGGAAAGTGTGTTTACCAGCTTGGTAGTGATCATGAGATAGAATAGATCCACCAACTATTGGAAGATCAGCATTAGACCCAATACAATAGTGAGGGAAAACCTCCACAAATTCAAGAAGTCTATCAAAAGTATCTTTACTCATTTTCATTGGTCTATGACTTTCACAAAATACAATAGAGTGCTCATTGTAGTAAACATAAGGTGAGAACTGAAAATACCAGTTTTCTGATTTTAAATTTACAGGAATAACTCTATGTGTCTGTCTTGCAGGGTGATTTAATCTACCTTTATAACCAACATTTTCTAAGCATAAAAGACAACTAGGATATGAAGATTTAGGCATATTTTTTTCTCTCTCTATATCCTTAGGATCTTTCTCAGGTTTTGCTAAATTTATAGTGATTTCTAAATCTCCATAGGGAGTTTTAGAAAACCAATGAAGATTTCGTTTTATTCTAGCTTCTCTAATGTAGTTTGTATTTTTAGAAAAATTGTAATAGTTGGCAGTTGCTATTTCAGGTGATATTTTAAAGTCACTGTTAAATTTCTCTATAACCTCTTTCGGTCTTGGAGTTATAGAGTTCATTATTTTTGTATCTAAAAGTTCCATCTCAGCTGGGGAGTCATTTATTAAACCAACTTTTATTGCCCATTGACAAATATCTAAGAGTATTATTTCAATATCTCTATTATTTTTTACGGGCTCATATCTCCATTCATCAAGATTTAAGATATCCAAAATCAAATTTCTAGAGTAAATCTCCTCTGAAGAGTCTATTAAATTTTTTTCTAAACCATAATTTAAAAGTTCCTGAATTAAAGAGAAAATCATTAGAAATCACCTAACTTTCTAGCTCCATCCCCTGGATTTCCAATGTAGAATGCAGCTTCTAAACCTGTTTTTTCTTTATATTTTTTACCTACATTTTTAATAAAGTTTTCAATAGCTTCATTTTTAACTAGAGATACAGTACATCCACCAAAACCAGCACCAGTCATTCTAGAACCAATTGTTCCATCCTCTTCCCAAGCGGCTTCAACCAGACTATCAAGTTCAAATCCAGTCACCTCATAATCATCTCTTAAAGAGATATGAGAACCGTTCATAAGCTCTCCAAAAGTAGTGATATCTCCACTATTTAAACACTCCATAGCTTTTAAAACTCTTTCATTTTCACTTACAGCATGTTTAACACGAGATATGGCCTCTTGAGATTTTATAAGGTGTTTGCTGCTTTCAAAAATCTCCATATTCATATCACAAAGAGAGGAGATGTTTAGTCCACCATCTTTTAAATCCTCCAATGCAGATTCACAAGATGCTCTTCTTTCATTGTATTTAGATTCTCCAAGCCCTCTTCTCTTATTAGTGTTAGCAATAACAATAGAAGCATCCTTTAGAATAAATGGAGCATAACTATATTCAAGTGTGTTACAGTCTAAAAGAATAGCGTGATCTTTTTTCCCCATTCCAATAGAGAATTGATCCATAATACCACAATTTATTCCTATAAACTCATTTTCAGTTTTTTGACTTAATTTAACCATTTCAACCATATCAATGTCTAAATTAAATAGGTTCTTTAAAATAACAGAGGTTAAAACTTCAATTGAAGCTGAAGATGATAAACCAGCTCCATTAGGAATATTTCCAAAATATAAAATATCAAATCCGCTATCTATATTAAAACCAGCATCTAAGAAAGTTTTTATAATCCCTTTAGGATAGTTAGCCCAATCATCTTTTTTATCATATATTAGAGAATCCAACGAAAACTCTATAATTCCTAAATTTTTAAAGTTTTCAGAGTACATTCTAAAGATTCTATCCTGTCTTTTATTAGTGACAGCATAAGTTCCAAAGTCTAGAGCACATGGAAAAACTTTTCCTCCATTATAGTCGATATGCTCACCGATTAAGTTAACTCTACCTGGTGCAAAGAAAACTTCCACTGGAGTATTTTCCTCTTTTTTAAACTCTTTTTTAAAATTTTCTACTAAGTTTCTAATAAGTTCCATAAGTTATTCTCCCCTTTTAAGTGTGTTTGTCTATTTTGATATGAGTATACTTTAAAAATGGATTACTTAAAAGTAAAAATGAAGTTTTAGAACAAACTTAATTAAAAAAGTAAAAAAAGTTCTTGTTAAATACATTGACTTAAACTCTTATATAGAGGTATTATAAATTATATAAAGTGAGAGATGATACTATTTAAAAAAAGTTAAATGAAAACTCAATAAGTCATAGAAAGTTACTTTGAAGACGTCAAAAATAGGTTTCACAAAAATATGAAAAATTTAAGGAGGTGAATAACCGTTACCAAAAGAGCCAAAAAAGTGTGAAACTTATGTGATAAAATAAGGCTCATTCATAGAAAAACAAGCGATATCAGAAACAATAATCTTTATCGGATTACAGATAAGATAGCAGAAGAATAGATAGAGAGCCAATTAACTAGAGTAGATAAAATAATCTGCCGAAATAGTATTCTATGGATAAAAAATGGTACTTTGTACTTCTATATAATTTATTTAAAATTTTATAGAGTTTTATAAGTATCTAGTAACGGAATAGATGGAATTTACACAATCTCAATTGAGAATTTTAGAAATGATAAAAAATAAAAATAGAATATCTAGAAAAAAAATAGCCGAGGAGTTAGATTTGACACCAGCAGCAATAACCAAATCAATAGAGCCTCTTCTACAGTGTGGAATAGTTTTAGAAGTGGCTCAAAGAGAGTCAACTGGTGGAAGAAGGGCCATTGATTTATCTTTGAATAAATATTGGGTGGGAAAAATATTGGGGATGTCTTTAACACCAACATCTTTAGTAGTGTCTATTGGAAATATAGCTGGAGAGATATTTAAAAGTAAAAACTATAAAATAGATGAAACTAAGGAGTTAAGCGAATATTTAGAGGAGATTATTGATAGAGAGCTAAAAGAGGAAAAGGGAATTAAAGTTATATCAATGGCTATAACTGGGCTTATAAACTCAGAAAAAGGAATCATTGTATTTTCACCTCATTACAAGAGAAAAAAAATAGATATAAGAGACAAAATAGAAAATAGGTTTAAAATTCCAACTTTAGTTGAGAATGATGTTAGAGCTATGGCATTGACAGAGAGATATTTTGGAAGTGCTCAAGAGAGTGAAAACTATGTGGTATTAAATGTTTCAGAGGGGATAGGAAGTTCCATTTTTGTAAATGGAAATCTATTGTCAGGTCATGGATTTATATCTGGAGAGATTGGACATGTGGTAATGGATAGAAGCAGTTTAAGAAGATGTTCTTGTGGAAAAAGAGGGTGCTTAGAAGCAGAAGCATCCAATAAAGCCATTATAAACAGATTGGTATCCATGATAAAGTTAAATAACTATAGCTCTTTAAAAGAAAAGTTAACTTCAAAGGGAGAGATTGGAATTTTAGATGTTATAGATGGAGTTAAGGAGAGGGATTTTTTGAGCACAAAAATAAGTACTGAGGCCATGGTAATAATTGCACACAGTATAGATATGATAATCTCTTTAATAAATCCAGATAAAATAATATTAGTAGGTGAGCTATTTAAGGAGAAGTTGCTTTTAAATACATTGAAATTAGAGCTACAAAAAGTGACGTTAGAGGAGCAAAAATATGATTTAACAGTTTCAAATATATTGGATAAGATGCATACCTACAATCCAATATCTGTTGTAAGACATAATCTGTTTAAAAAAAATATATGGAGGGATGAGATTTGAAATTAAGTATTCAAGAGTTTGGTAAAACTTCAAAAGGGGAACAGGTATTTTTATACAATTTAAAAAATGAGTATGTGGACTTGGAAGTTATCTCCCTTGGTGGAATAATAAAATCTTTAAAAATAGCTGATAATAAAGATAAGTACGAAAGCATTGTTTTAGGATATGAAACTTTAGGTGAGTATGAGAAAAATGAGTATTTTTATGGTTGTATAACAGGAAGAGTAGCTGGAAGAACAAAGGATGGAATTTTAAAAATAAATGATAAAATATATCAACTTGAAAAGAATAATGGAGGAAATAATTTACATGGTGGACCTGATGGATTAAATAGTAAGGTGTGGAAAGGAGAGTTAAAAGCTGATGGAGAAAAGGCAATTTTAACATTGACATATAAAAGTCCACATTTAGAAAGCGGATTTCCAGGAGAGGTTGATTTTAAGGTTATATACACTCTGGAAAAAAATAAATTAAAATTAGAGTATTTTGGAGAGAGTGACAGAGATACATATCTAAATTTAACTAATCACACATATTTTAATTTAAGTGGTAATGGAAAAGAAAATATAAAAGAAAATCTATTGAAAATAAATGCAAATGGATATGGTTGGGTAGATGAAAATACAGTTCCTTTAAAGATAGAAAAAGAGAGTAGTTTTATAGAGTTTGAAAAATTTCAAAAATTAGATGATATTTTAGAGTCAAATCATGAGCAGGTTAAAATTGTAGGAGGAGGAATAGACCATCCTTTTGAACTTTCTAAAAAATTTGAGTATGACATAGAGTTAAAGGATGAAAAAACTGGAAGATCTATAAAAGTCAAATCTAGCGAACCAGTGGCTGTTATATATACAGGAAATTTTTTAGATAAAAAACATAATGGAATATGTTTTGAAATGCAAGATTATCCAGATATTTTTAACTTTATGCCTAAAAAAGCTAAAATTTACAATAAAAATTTAAGTTATAAAACTTTTACAACATTTATTTTTAATGAT
>NZ_DBGBQB010000370.1:0-24988 GCF_048470075.1 Cetobacterium sp.
GTGTCATAGATAGTAATTTTATTCTTTGGAGGAGCTTTTATGATATTTGATAAGTTAAGTACCTATGACAAGCATAAAATTTTAAAAAATATGTTCGCTCCTTATGTCGCTGTTCTTATTGCACAATATCTCTCCTTGGAATATCAGTATGCCGCTGCTACCATCTGTATTTTAAGTTTGGAAAGCACGAGAAAGGCTTCTTTAAGGAGCTCTCTTGAACGAGTTTTAGCCGCTTCTTTCGGCTTAATTCTATCCGCTACCACAATTAAATTATTTAGATTTAATCCCATATCATTGGTTATATTTACAGCTATTTTTATGCCTCTTTGTATTCGTTTTAACTTAATGCAGGGATTTTTTACCAATATTGTTTTAGCTACACACTTTTTACTTGATAAAAATGTATCACTCATATTTGTGTTTGATCAATATCTACTTCTTTTGGTTGGAGTTCTCTGTGCTATACTCTCCAATCTCTATATGCCTAGCCAGAACAATGAGATTATATCTCAACTGGAAAAGATTGATTCAACTATGAGAGATATTATCTTTGACTTTGCTAAAGCCTTAAAATATAAGGCAGTTTCACTGAGACAGGATGAGCTTTTTGAAGAACTAAAACTCAATTTAGATGACTGTAAAAATTTAGTAGAAATGGAGAAAGAAAATAGCTTTTTTTTTAAAAGTGTAGATATCTCCAAAAACTATTCTCTAAAATTTTCAGAGTATATAGTTCTTTTAAAAATTAGAGAGTGCTTTAATAAAATCTCTACAGATATTTCAGTAACATCTGAACTAGCCATAATTTTAAGGGATTTAGCAACCTTAAATTCCAATAGTTACACATACCATATGCTTCTAAAAAGAATTAAGCACTCTGAAAATCGATTTAAAAAAGATATCAGTGAAAAAAACTTAAATATTGAAAATAAAGCTACCTATTTTTTACTTATAGAAAATATCAAGGAACTTATAAGGTTTAAAATAAAAAATATTTTTTAAAGGAAACTTGAATGTTTTCTTTAACAATATCATAAATTAATTTTTTTAAGGAGGGTTTAAAATGGCTGATGATAGTAAAAAACTTGGTTTAGTGGCTCTTACCGCTGTCGTTATCAGTGCTATGATTGGTGGAGGAGTGTTTAATCTACCTCAGAATATGGCTCAATCGGCTGGGGCTGGAGCTATTATTATTGCTTGGGTTATAACAGGGCTGGGAATGTGGTTTGTTGCCAACACATTTAGAATCTTGGCAGAAGCTAGACCAGATGCAACAACGGGAATCTATGCTTATGGTGAACTTGGATTCGGAAACTTTACTGGTTTCCTTATGGCTTGGGGTTATTGGATTTGTAACTGTTTTGCCAATATCGGTTATGCAGTTTTACTAATGGACTCTTTAGATTATTTCTTCCCTGGATATTTTACAGGTGGAAATAACTTTAACTCAGTTATCGGTGGTTCACTGGTTATATGGATAATATACTTTATTGTTCTCGCTGGTGTTAAGGGAGCAACTTCTTTAAACACTATCGGAACTATTGGTAAACTTGTTCCAATAGTATTATTCCTATTAATCACTGCATTTGTATTTAAAGTTGGCTTTTTCTTCACTAACTTCTGGGGTACTGAAACTATCACTTATCTTGCCGATAAACCTCTTGGCAGTCTTTTAAGTCAAGTAAAAAGTACAATGCTTGTTACTCTTTGGGTATTTATAGGAATAGAGGGTGCAGTTGTTATATCAGATAGAGCTAAAGATCAAGCAGAGGTTGGAAAGGCAACTCTTTTAGGATTTTTAGGATGTTTAATTCTTTATACTTTACTTTCTTTACTTCCTCTTGGACACTTCTCTCAAGGAGAACTTTCAACTATGGCAGCTCCATCAACAGCAGCTGTTTTAGGTGGAATTGTTGGACAGTGGGGAGATTGGTTAATGAATATTGGAGTTATGATAGCTATTCTAAGCTCTTGGCTTGTTTGGACTATTATGCTTGCTGAACTTCCATTTGCTGCTGCTAAAGGTAAAACTTTCCCTAAGGCTTTTGCTAAAGTAAATAAAAATGATTCTCCATCATTTTCACTACTTATTTCAAGTATTATTATGCAGATAACTATGATTGTAGTTTACTTCTCTAACAACGCTTGGAACTTAATGTTAAGTATCACTGGAGTGATGGTTTTACCTTGTTATATAGTTTGTACTGCATATCTATGGAAAATCGCTGCAAAAAATGATAACTACCCAACTAATATATTTGCAAGTAGAAAAAATGCTGAAATAACAGGTCTTTTAGGAACAATCTATGGTCTATGGCTTGTATATGCTGCTGGATTAAACTATATGCTTCTTGCTGCTGTTATCTATGCTATTGGTATCCCATTCTTTATGAGAGCCAGAAAAGAGTTTGATCCAACTAATCCTGAATTTAATAAAGAGGAAAAAGTATTTTCAATAGTTTTGTTTATTCTTGGAATTTTAGGATTGATATATTTAATTATGAATTATAAAGCTTTATTAGGATAATGAAAAGGGATGAGAATATGAATAATAGTCAAATAACAGATAGGGTTCTTATGATTAAACCTGTTCGGTTTTACTATAATGCCCAAACTGCTGTTAACAACGCTTATCAAAAGGATCTTCAAGAGGACCCTAATTTGGTGGAAAAAAGAGCTTTAAATGAGTTTGATTCACTTGTTAATAAAATGAAAGATGTTGGAATACATGTAAATGTTATTCAAGATACGTCTACACCATATACACCTGATAGTATTTTTCCAAATAACTGGTTCAGCTCGCACTGTGATAACACGCTTATTGTTTATCCCATGTTTGCTGAAAATAGACGATTGGAAAGAGTTAAGTTTCTTCCAACTTTAAAAAATCTTTTTACACACCCCATAGATGTGATAGATTTAACCTCTTTTGAAAAAGAGAATAAATTTTTAGAGGGAACTGGAGCTTTGGTTTTAGATAGAGTCAATAAAATAGCCTATTGCTCTCTTTCTCCAAGAGCAAATGAGGATGTTTTAAGTGAGTTTTGTAAAATAACAAACTATAGATCAGTTAAGTTTCATTCTACTCAAAACTTCAACAATAAAGAGACACCCATATACCATACAAATGTAATGATGGGTGTCACTGAGAATTTTGTTGTCATTTGTTTAGATGCCATAACTGATTCCAATGAGAGAGAGAATGTTAAAACTTCAATAATAAACTCTGGAAAAGAGATTATAGATATCTCTTTAGATCAGGTTTTAAAATTCTGTGGCAATGTTTTAGAGTTAAAAAACTCTCAGGGAAAACGTTATACACTTATGTCTGAAACGGCTTTTAATGGCTTTACTAAGGAACAGATAGATGTGATCAAAAAAAGTTCTGAAATTATATACTCTGATATCTCTACCATTGAAATCTATGGTGGTGGATCTGTAAGATGCATGATCGCTGAACTTTTTTAAAATAAAGGAGGAACAAATATGAGAATTGACAAAACAGCTATTAGTTTTTATGAGGATTATTGTGATGGATATGGAGCTCCTGGCTCAACAGGAAATGGATATGTTTCTGTTTTAAAGGTTTCTGTAGGTACAGTTCCTAAAACAGACGATATTTTAATAGATGGTATCGTCGCTTATGATAGAGCTGAGGTTAATGATGCTTATGTAGGTCAGATAAATATGTTAACAGCTTCATCTTTTTGTGGGCTTGCAGGTCAAGTTTGGGGATATGATTTAGCTAGACATGACTCAATTGCAGATGACTCAAATCCTACAGTTTTGGAGGTTCCACAATTTGATGGTTCTGTCTTAAAAGTATATGATGCTAAGCCTCTTTTAGAAGCTGGAGTTGAACTTTTCGGAACTGAATCTAAAAGAAGATTCACTCCTTTACCTGGTTCTCATATGATTTGTGCCAACAAAGGAGTTACAGCATATAGACCCACTGAAAACAGAGAGTTTAAAGAGAATGAGGGATATGGTGTTTGGTGTTTTATAGCAATATCTATAGCTAAAGACAGAGATAAGGATGCAAGTCTATTTATAGAAGACGCTGGAATTTGGACTGAAAATGATAATCCAGAGGATTTAAAAAAATTCTTAGAGGATCACAGAAAAGCTATTGTATGGTCTGTTGTTGAGTGTGGAAAAGATTCCCATGTAGCATATGATAGAACATACGTAGGTTTCGCTTACACTATTATGAAACCTGGAGAGATTGGTACATCATTAACTTGTGGTCCATACGTTACTTTAGCTAGAAAAGCTATCCCTGAAAAAGGTTTTGGAGAGTTAAATAATTTAACTCTTTCTCAATGGTTAGATGTTCAAGGATTAGAACCAATTGTGGTAAAATAGATTTAAATAATATAAAGAAAAGGGATAGTTAAACTATCCCTTTTTATATATTAAACATCTGAATTAAAAAGTCTTTCAAATTTAAACTCATTCTCTAAGAACACTTTCACTATATCTGGATCAAAACTTTTCCCACTCTCACTTTTTATTATCTCAATAGCTCTCTCATGGGTAAACCCCTCCTTATAGACTCTTTTTTGCCTCAGAGCGTCATACATATCCACTATGGTCACTATTCTTGCTTCCAGTGGAATATCCCCTCCCTTTAAACCATAGGGATAACCCGTTCCATTCCATTTTTCATGATGATACCTAGCTATATTTTCAGCCATTACACTGACTCCTGATTTTTTTATTATCTCATAACCTATTTCAGGATGGGTTTTTATTACCTCAAACTCCTCATCTGTTAATTTTCCCGGTTTTTTTAGTATACTTCTATCTATTCCTATTTTTCCAACATCATGCAGTGAAGCAACTTTTCCTATCTCTTCATAAAACTTTTTATTACATCCCAACTTAACTGCCAGTAGTTCAGAATATCTATTTAATCTTTTTATATGATTTCCTGTTTCTAGATCATTAAACTGATTTACAGCTTCTAATGCCGAAACTAAAGATAACATTAAATCTTCATATTTTTTCTTTTCAAGCAAATTTTTTCTACCTTTATATAGTAAAATCAAACTCAATAGTAAAAGTCCAGCTGAAAATATCAACATCTTTTTTGACTTATCTGTTTGATAACTATTTTTTTCTAAATACATATTTTTGCTCATATTTTCATTTAAAAAACTTACTGATATATCTTTTAAAGCTTCAGAAAGTTCACTCTGATTCCCCTTTACAACCATGGAGACATCATATTTTTTATCTGGGATACCCGCTATTTTTATCTCGCTATCATATCCACTGTTATAGAGCTTATTACTTAAAATTTTATGGTCACAAATACCATAATCAACCTCTTTATTTCTAACTTTCTCTATTGCTTCATCTATATCTTTTACATATACAAAGTTTTCTGATTTTATAAATTTCTTTAGATAACTTATATAGTAGGAGTTTTCCACAACCGCAAATCTCTTTGTTCTAGCTTCAGCTAGATTATTTATAAATCCATCCTCCTTTCTATTGAATATAACAGGTATCAATGTATAGTATGGATTTGTATAGTTTCCACTCTCCTTTAAATCACTTTCAGGTATTGACGCTATAGCTATATCACCACTTTGCCAACCTCTCTCCTTGGAATAAAATATCTTTCTAATCTGAATATCCAATATATTCTCTACATCATTTAGATATTCAACAGCCAGTCCCTTCTCTATCCCATTCTCCATATAATAGAGTGGGTAATTGCTTTTTTCACTGGGAAAAACTACTTCCACTGTCTTTCCTTTTAAGCCTATATATTTATCTTTAAATCTATCTCTGTAAAACTCTCTTCTGGAACTACTTATCATATTTTTTAAAGCCTCTGGTGATATTCCATCAAAATATTTTTTCAACTCTTTATAAAGTTTTTTTTCTGTCTTAGGAACCGCTAAGGTTGTGACCATTATAGGTATTCTATTCAGTTCAATCTTTTTAATATTATCTTTAAACCCATATTGATTATCTGCAACAAATCCATCTATCTCTTTATTTTTCAACATCTCGACCCCTTTTTCACGGGTTTTGATATCCACTATTTCAAGATTTAAGAAGTCATATCTATCTAAAAACTCCTGATCTAAATATGAACCCTTAATAATTCCAACTCTTTTTTTATAAAAGTTGGTTATATCAATATACTCACTGTTTAAAAAATATATATTTGCCTTTAAATAAAAAAAGGTAGGAATGAAGTAGTACTTCTGTCTTCTCTCTTCATTTTCTACCAGATCCATTATTAAGCTATCTTTTCCCTTTTCCATATCTAAAATTAGATTAGTATCCAACTCCTTTAATTTTAGATTCATTTTTTTATCTTTATTTATATCTTTGAATATTTTAGGATATAAACCTTTGTATTCATCTTTATCTTTATAAAAGAAAAAACTATTTTCATTTTCCAATAAAATTGTATGCTCTTCTCCCAATAAACCAGTATATAATAAAAGAGAAAAGAGTATAATTTTGAGCATCTATATAATCTCCCCCCAATTTCTTTTTTTCAATTATACTATAATTTTAATGAAAAAGTAATCATAAAAAGATTAATTTTAGTTCCCCTGAATAAATTGACAAATTAGGCAAGATAATATATCATTAAGACATAAACAAAAGCATTTTAGAAAAAAAGAAAAAGGAAATACAAGATTTTCTAGTATTCCATACAAAGATGTACAATTATTTATTGAACTTAATTTAAAAAAAACATAAATTTTAGGAGGTTTCCAAATGGCAGTTAAAGTAGCGATTAATGGATTCGGAAGAATTGGAAGATTAGCATTAAGATTAATGATCAACAACCCAGAGTTTGAAGTGGTAGCAATAAACGACTTAACAGACGCAAAAACTCTTGCTCACCTTTTCAAATATGACTCTGCACAAGGTAGATTCAATGGAACTATCGAGGTTATCGAAGGAGGATTCTCAGTTAACGGAAAAGAGATTAAAGTTTTAGCTGATAGAGATCCTAAAAACTTACCATGGGGAGAGTTAAACGTAGACGTTGTTCTTGAGTGTACTGGATTCTTCACTTCTCAAGAGAAAGCTGGACTTCACTTAGAAGCTGGAGCTAAAAAAGTAGTTATCTCTGCACCTGCAACAGGAGATTTAAAAACTGTAGTATTCAACGTAAACCACAACATTTTAGATGGTACAGAGACAGTAATTTCAGGAGCTTCTTGTACAACTAACTGTTTAGCACCAATGGCTAAAGTATTAAATGATGAGTTCGGAATCGTAGAAGGATTAATGACTACAATTCACGCTTATACAAATGACCAAAACACATTAGATGCACCACACGCTAAAGGAGATTTAAGAAGAGCTAGAGCTGCTGCTGCTAACATCGTTCCTAACACAACTGGAGCTGCAAAAGCAATTGGATTAGTTATCCCTGCATTAGCTGGAAAATTAGATGGTTCTGCTCAAAGAGTACCAGTTATCACTGGATCATTAACTGAGTTAGTAACTGTTTTAGAGAAACCTGTAACTGTTGCTGAGATCAACGCTGCTATGAAAAAAGCTGCAAATGAGTCATTCGGATACACTGAGGAAGATTTAGTATCTTCTGATATCATCGGAATCGAGTTTGGATCATTATTTGATGCAACTCAAACAAGAGTTATGACTGTTGGAGATAAGCAATTAGTTAAGACAGTTTCTTGGTATGATAACGAGATGTCTTATACTGCTCAATTAATCAGAACTTTAAAGTACTTCGTAGAAATTTCTAAGTAATTAGAGCATCTAGGAAAAACAGAATAAACAGAATAGCGGAACTATATAGTTCCGCTTTTTTTTAAGAAAATATAAGTAATTTATAAAAATTTTGGGAGGTTCATACAAAATGGCAAAGAAAATTGTAACTGATTTAGACGTAGCTGGTAAAAAAGTTTTAATGAGAGTTGATTTTAACGTTCCTATGAAGGATGGAAAAATCACTGATGAAAACAGAATAGTAGCTGCTTTACCAACTATAAAATATGTTTTAGAAAATGGTGGAAGAGTAATAGCTTTCTCTCACTTAGGAAAAGTTAAAGAGGCTGCTGACTTAGAAAAGAGAAATATAGAGCCTGTTGCTAAGAGATTAGCTGAGCTTTTAGGACAACCTGTAACTTTTATCAATGCTACAAGAGGAGAGGAGTTAGAAAAGGCTGTTGCCAACTTAAAAGATGGAGAGATTCTAATGTTCCAAAACACTAGATTCGAAGATTTAGATGGTAAAAAAGAATCTAAAAATGATCCAGAGTTAGGAAAATACTGGGCTTCTTTAGGAGACCTATTCGTTAATGATGCATTTGGAACTGCTCACAGAGCTCACGCTTCTAACGTTGGAATTGCTGCTAACATTGGAGAAGGAAACACTGCTGCTGGATTCCTAATGGAAAAAGAGATCAAATTTATCGGTGGAGCTGTTGATGCACCTGAGAGACCTCTAGTTGCTATTTTAGGAGGAGCTAAAGTTTCTGATAAAATTGGAGTTATTGAAAACTTATTAGTTAAAGCTGATAAAATCTTAATCGGTGGAGCTATGATGTTCACTTTCTTTAAGGCTTTAGGAAAGAATACTGGAAAATCTCTTGTTGAAGAGGATAAAGTTGAATTAGCTAAATCTTTATTAGAGAAAGCTAATGGAAAAATCATTTTACCTATTGATACAGTAGTTTCTAAGGAGTTCTCTAATGATGCACCTCATTCAGTTGTATCTGTAGATGCTATTCCTGCTGATGAGATGGGATTAGATGTAGGACCTGCTACAGTTAAGTTATTTGCTGATCAATTAGTTGGAGCAAAAACAGTTGTATGGAATGGACCTATGGGTGTATTTGAGATGCCTAACTACGCTAAAGGAACTATTGGAGTTTGTGAAGCTATCGCTAACTTAGAGAATGCTACTACTATAATCGGTGGAGGAGACTCTGCTGCTGCTGCAATCTCTTTAGGATTTGCTGATAAGTTCTCTCACATCTCTACTGGTGGAGGAGCTTCTCTAGAGTATTTAGAGGGTAAAAAATTACCAGGTGTAGAATCTATTTCTAACAAATAATAAAAATTAAGACTACCACATTAATTTTTAAGACAAATGGGATGTTATCACACATCCCATTTTTATTTTATATTTTTTTGACAATAAAAAAGAACTCCGGGGGGGTGGAGTTCTTCTGGAATTTTCTCAAATATATATTAGGGGGGATATATTAGAGAAAAGGATTTGTACGTATAGAGTACCATTTTTTCCTATCTCTGTATATATACTTTTTTTATTATTTTTCTCTTCAGAAAAAATACATTATATATTTTCAAGATTTTCAAATCTCTTATCTAAAACATACTCTATAAAGCATCTTTGAATCTCTCTTAAACTCAGTGTATTAACTTTTCTTAAATTCTTTATACTGTAACTCTCTGTATCAGATATTATTAAATCATAGCTCTCTATCTCTTTTTTACTCTTAAATCTAAACTCTAAAAAAGATTCAGTTGTGAAGGTTATTTTGGGATAAAAAACTTTTAATGATTTTATCACTCTTTGGCTATACTCACTATTTATATCTCTTGAAACGCTCAAAACTCTAAACCCTTCCACATACTCCTCTGTCATAAAAAAGTTTGTTATACATCCTGCAAGTCTCAGTATGTCAGAGTATATCATCTCTATGTTCAGCTCTTTTAAAACTCTTTCCACTATCTCTCCCAATCTTTTACATCTTTTAGAGTTGGGACTTTTTCTAACCCATAGGACTCCATATTTTTTATCTAAATATCCTATAGCATAGCAAGTGGAAAGTTGACTTTCCAACTCTTTCCCCTCTTTTTCAGTGAGTTTGAAAATCTTTTTTATTCTATTTATAAATTTTTCATAGCTCTCTTTAATAGGAATATCCAAATCACAATTGTACTTCACCTTCAATACCACACTTGTTAAAAATTTTTTAAATCCAGGTGTTAACTCTATTGGAAATTCTATACTATTTAAATCTGAATATATCTTCTCGTACTCCTCATGCTCCTCTATTCTATTTATCTCATATTTAATTGGACCTTTCATTTTTTCAATAATACCCATAGCGTAGATTGCATAGAAAGAGAATATAGATTTTTTTAGATTGAACTTCTCTGTAACACTACTATATATCTCTAGGTAAATCTCCTCTTTTAGTATTGTTATCTCCTCTAAAAGTTCCTTTCTCTGTCTGGATAAAAACTCCCTATCTATAAGTAGTTTCATCATTTTTTCACAAAGTATATTATATAGATTCCCAACATTTACCTCTTTTAAAAAAATTCCCTTAGAATTTCTAGATTCTACCTCTATACCTCTCTCCTCTAAAAACTCCCTCACTTTTTTTAGATCTTTTATAGCTGTAGTTCTTGAAACTCCCATCACTTGTCTCTCTTTTTCTAAGTTGATAAATCCATCTAAAAGCAATCTTATACAATATATATCCTGTCTCTCTCTCGATGATAGAATGTCTAATTTTGAAAAAAATTCTGAAAATTTTTCATCTTTATTTTGTAAACTATATGCATTGTTTATCTTTCTTATTGGGTCTAGCCCTCTCTCTTTTAAATACTCATTTAAAACATTTACATTTCTCTCTATAGAGTTGATGTCTAAATCCACATACTTCGTTATCTCATCTATCTGGATATCTCCATGCAACAAAACTTTTAGCAGTGCTATTGCTTTATTTGACATATACCATCCCCCTACTTTTTATATGTAACTTTTCATAATCTCCAATTTCCCACTAATCTCTACTGACATCTTAGCTGGTACAAAGTATGTATCTCCCTTTTTAACCTCATACTCTCTATTCTCTGCCTTTAATGTTCCCTCTCCATCAAGTATTGAATAGATTTTAAAATTTTTATAAGCTCTATCACTGAAGTTTCCATCTATTAATAATCTATCAATTGAGAAATACTCTCCTCTGATTAACTCCTCAACCGTTGCATCTTGCTCTTTTATCTTCTCTCTAGAGCTCTCTGAACTTATTTTTACCTCTTTTCCAAACTCAATTACATCCATAGCTTTATCTAAGTGTAGCTCTCTTTTTACTCCATTTACCTCTCTATCAAAATCATATATTCTATATGTTGTATCTGAGTTCTGCTGTATCTCACATATCAGTATAGATCCCTCTAAAGTTCCATGAACAACACCTGGTTTAACATCTATAAAGTCCCCTTTTTTTACATTGACCTCATTGAATAAACCTGTAAAATCTTTTTTATTAACTTTTTCCAAATATATCTCTGGTGTAATCTCTTTTTTTAATCCCAAAATTAGCTTTGCATCTGAACTAGCTTCCATCACATACCATACTTCACTTTTTCCAAACTCTTTTTCCACTCTTAAAGCATACTCATCACTTGGGTGAACCTGTACAGATAGTTTATCATTTATATCTAAATATTTTATTAAAAGTGGAAACTTATCTCCATATTTTTCAACGATCTCATCTCCAACAAGGTCTTTTCCAAACTTTGTAAAAATACTCTCTAAACTTTCTCCCTCTAACTCTCCATTTTCAACATATGACATTCCAGCAGGGTGACAACTCACTTCCCAAGACTCTCCATATAGTTCATCTGTTGGTAAATCAAATCCCAAAGTTGTTTCGAATCCTCTTCCACCCCATACTTTTTCAACTAAATTCTTTTTAAATTTTAATAGATACATCTTTCCCTCCTATAACTTGCACCAATCTTATATATTCCATATATTATTTTTTTAATTCCATTTATTGTAACGTGATTTATCAAAAAAGTAAACAAAAAAAGAGGAAAAAACTTTCCTCTTTTTCGCTTTTTTTCCTATTATAGGTTATTAATGTTTATGGATTGAACATTTAACGTTCTTCCATCTTCAGACATAGGTATTTTTATTTCACCTGTCTTAATCTTCTCAATAACTTCAGCTTTTCCAGGGACATTCTCATCAAAACCGATTATTTCCCAGTTGTTATCAACCTTAGGGTTTAGCTCTCCCTTTAGATTTTCTTGTACATATCTTACAATTAAATCCCTAATTCTTCCACCATCTTGTAACTCCTCATATGAGTCATAATATTTGTCCTTATCTGTTACAAGTCCTAAGTTCATAAGTGTTCCGAATCTATAGTTATTTACAGCCACTTTATATGTTTTATTTGGATCTATTGGTTGCCCATTTATTGTAGCATCAACGATTCTCTCTCCAGCTGGCTTAGAGATATCCACCTTATAGTTCACTCCATCAAACATATCATAGTTATATCCTCTAACTTTTGGGTTGAATGATATTGTTACATCTCCAGGCTCTGTTTGGTTGTAGTAAGCCATTGACCACTCCATATATTTTAAAAGATTTTCTCCAGTCATATTTACACCCATTAAAGTATTTGTATACTTATAGATAAATGCCACATCTTTCTTTTTAAAGTCTCCTGCATTTAAATTGGAATTAAAGTTAAATATAGCTGCTGCTGAAACGTCTGACTTAGCATAGTGATTTTGCACTTCATTTATTAACTCAATTATAGCGTTATCTTGAAGTTGAGATGTAGGCATTGTTGTAACCTTATCCTCACCAGTTATATAATCTGCTCCCTTTATAAACTTACCATTAACTTTTCCAACTACCTTATTTGCATCTTCTCTTGACTCATCATGAACATTTTTAAACTGATCTAACATACCTTTATCAGCTTCAACATCCTTAGTTTCAACGTTTTTAGCTACGATATCTTTAATCTCCCACTTACCATCTTTTTTTACAACTTTAATCTCACCATTTGAAACTCCCCATCCATAAGCCCCTGGCTCAAGAACTGTTGTTCCATTTACATCTGTCACATATCTAGCATGTTCATGACCAGCAAATATAAGGTCAAACTGAGGATAAGCTTCTGCTAAATCAAAGGCTCCAGTTTTTCCATACTCATCTTTTCTTCCTAAGTGGAACGCTCCAACAAGTACATCATATTTTCCTTCTAACTCATCTAAAGTCTCTTTTACTGCTGTCATAGGATCCTCAAAAGTCAATCCTTTAAAATGCTCTGGTGCTGATGCTTCCCACATAGGTACATGAGGAGGGATTCCTCCAACTAAAGCTACTTTTACCCCTTGAATATCATAGATTTGATATGGTAATACAAACTTTGATCCATCATCTTCATTCTCTATATTTACAGATATAACAGAACCTTTAAAGTTTTTAACATTTCTTAATAGAAAATCCTTTTCAAAGTTAAACTCATGATTTCCTAAAATCCAAGCATCATAGTCCATTGTATTCATAGCTTCCACCATAGGGTGAGTCTCTAAGTTATTGAATAACTCTGCACTATTATCTTGAACAGTATCCCCTATATCCATTAATATTAAGTTTGGATTTTTCTCTCTTAAATTCTTTACGATTGTGTAAGTTTTTGCAAAACCAGCGCTCTTATCTTCAGAATCGATTCCATACTCATAGGGATATATTCTTCCATGTACATCTGATGTAGCTGCAAATGATAGAGTTACCTCATCTGGACCAGCCTCTCCCTTTTTAATAACTTTTTTTTCCAGGTTAAGTTTATTCTCCTTATACTCTTTAACCTCTGTGTTTGTTGCTGTTTTAGGTGCTTCCTCTTTCTTTCCACAACCTATTAAAGCCATAGATAAAAGAACCCCTAAAACTAAGAATTTAGTGCTTCTCACTATTATTCCTCCCCTTTTCTTTTTATTAATAATATTGAAACAACTGCAGTTACTGGTACAGTCGCTATTATACCTATACTTCCAGCCAAAGCATTTACAATCTCTATGGCTATAGCTGGAATATTTATAAACTGTTGATAGACCATTCCATATCCCCAAATCATCATCATTAAAGGTAATGAACCCCCTGCAAATGCAAGTATCAATGTATTTATCATAGTTCCAACTATATCTCTACCGATTATCATGGCTGAATTAAATAGCTCTCTAGATGTGAGCGTTTTTTTATGTTGATATATCTCATTTACAGATGAAGATATGGACATAGCCACATCCATAACAGCTCCTAAAGAAGCTATCAGGATGGATACAAATAGTAACCCTTCAATCTGTAACTTAAAATCTCTAGTTATATATAGAAGTTGTTGTCCCTCAGACAGATTTAATCCACTCAATCTCATTATCTTTCCAAAACCAAAAGATATTAATCCTGCAATGGTTATTCCACTTATAGTTCCAATTATAGCTGAATATGTTTTTCTATCATATCCTCCTATAAGAAGAAAACTTACTACTATTATAATAGATGACAATAGTATTGACGTTGAAATTGGATCAACACCCTTAAAAAGTAGTGGAAGAAGCACATATATTATTACTGAACCTGTAAAAATTAGTGCTAAAAGAGATTTTAATCCCTTCATTTTTCCTAGGAGCAAAACAGCTCCTATAAATATAGCCGCCAGAAAGTAGATACTTCTATCTCTCTTTAAATTATATAACCAAACTGTAGTTTTATCGTTTTCCTCTCTCACAGTAAAAATAGCTTTTAGCCCTGTGTTGGCATAAACATTGTGAAGAGCACTCAACGAGTTATAAACTTTGAAAGTTTCCCCTCTATGTTTTCCCTCTAGAATCTTTACTTCTAAGTTCTGTCCTCCTCTAAATTTCCCCTTCATAACAGGATCTTTCATCAATTCCTCATCTATAACTTTAGTCACTTCACCTTGAACGAACTCCTGAGGAAACTTTGTTTTTCCCTTTAAATCCACACTTAATTTTGGTGAATAGATTGCCATTATAAAAATGGATATAACTACTAATATCGGTAATATTTTCTTTTTCATTTTGACCTCTTGTTCTATTAAAAATCATTTTCACTAAAAATTATAACATTTTTTTTAAAAAAAGTCTCTTTTTTGTTTGACTATTTCATAAAATTTTTGTATTATTATATGTGTACGATTAAAACTTTTTTAGTGAGGTGTAAAGATGCTGGAGAGTAACATAAAAGAACTACTAAAAGGTAAAACTGTGGATGAACTATTAGATTTGATAATCTTAGGACTGGAAGCTACTAATGAAGGTGAGTCTGTAATTAATACTTTTAAAAATGAAAAACCTCTTATGGAGATCGCTTAATAACTCTCTCAATAGATTCAGAGAGTTTTTTTTATTTTTTGTAAATTTATCCTTGATTATTTGAAGTTTATGAGCTATATAAGTATTGAGAATATCTTCAATATATGGAGGGCACTATGGATTATAAAATTGTTAGAAAAGAAAATCAAAAAGAACATCCTTGGACTGGTGGAATTTCTAGAGAGCTATATATATATCCCGATGGTTCTACCATTGACAGTCTATTTAATTTTAGAGTTTCAACTGCAAGTGTAAATCCTGGAGAGTATAACTTTACAGCTTTTAAAAGCTACAAAAGGCTACTTGTTCTTCTTTCAGGAAGTCTTAAATTGGAGATTGATGGTAAAAACTACTATTTAGAACCTCTTTCTCATATATTTTTCTCAGGTGACAGCCACACTAGTAGCTCTACAGATAAAAAATGTGTTGATTTTAATCTAATCTATAAGGATAATGTTGAGCTTTTAGATTTTAAAATCATAGAAAAAGATTTTGTAGGTAAATCCCTTTCATCAAAAGCTATCAATATTTTCTATAATTTAGGAGATAGTAGACACGTCCTTATCAATAATAATGAATATATCTTAAACTTTGGAGATACTCTTATTGCCTGTGGAAACAACTTTCAAATTGAGGAGGATGGAGAAGGTATTATACTCTCTCTAAATATAAAATAAAAAAGCCCATTTTAGGGCCTTTTTATTTTAAGCTATATTTCTCATGAACATCAAAGTAAGTAAAATTAGCATAGTTATTGTGATTTTATCTTCCAATTTAAAACTCCTCCTATTTTTACTAATCATCATATTTTATCACTTCCCTTACTTTTTTTCAAATATATCTCCTATGTTCATTCTAAATCTTATATACAACCCTTGATTAAGCTCCCCTGTGGGATCAAAATCTCTATCCTTAAAGCCCACTATATTATAGCCTAAAGATAACCAGAGATTACTTTTAAATATATGCCCCACTTCAAAACCTATTCCATAATCAGAGTTTTTATCACTATCAAAAATTGTAGACATATTGATTCCAGTGGTCCAATTTTTATATATATTATAACTTAATCCTCCTGCAATCAAATACGCTGTATAATTACTTTCAATCTCTTCATATACTGTGTCTATATTTTTTACTCCAAAAGTTAATGTTCCATCAAACTCCGTATTAAATCTATAGTTGTGTGAACTTCTTAAAATATTTGCTATTTGCTTATAGTTATCATCAATTATATTTTTAGAATAATTTAGTTCATACTTATTTAAAGAGTTATATCTACTACTTTCACTCTCTCTATATGCTAATCCTAAAATTAATCTATTCTCTTGCTCTATATCTCCCTCAGTATAATACCTATTTTTCCCTATAAAATATAAACTCTCTGTTATTTTTTTTCCATAACCAACCTTACTTAAAAATGAGCTTTCATCACCAAACTCAAACTCTAAGTCCACTTTCATTCTACTTAGATTATCAATTTCATAATCTCCTCCAACTGTTATTGAAGTTAACGATTTTCGTTTTGTCTCCTCCTCCCCAGAACTATAGTTTTTTATAATTGGATCTATCCTTTCAAATGTTCCATAAATAGTTAATCTCTCTGTTATTTCAAGCTCTTTCTTTACCCCATATCCAACTTCTGGTAAAACTCCTCCATCCTCATTTTTCTCTCTATATTCTGAAAAAACCTCACTATCTAAATAGCTTTTAGTTTTTACCCCTATTAAAGTTCTATTACTATCGTCCTCTGGCTCAATATAATATTCATCCTCCAAATTAGATATAAACTCCTGTCTCACATAGACAGTGGTTTCCTCATTAACATTGTAATCAACTCCACTGGCAACTCTTTTTTTATCAGTTAATAATATGTCTTGTTCATACTCTAAAAACGCCTTTAAAAAGCTATATTTTTCAGGTGCCCAAATTATTTTTGCTCCTAGCGTATTCACCTCTTTTTGCTCAAGAGATTCACTTTTATAGTAGTGTCTACTTCCAATTTCATATATAAAATCTGTTTTTTTAGCAAATTCCAGCCCTAAATACACATCTCTTTTTTTATATCCTCCTCCCTCCAGTTCATCTTTTAAGAACTCTGTTTCGAATTTTAATATATTTTTATTTAAAAACTCATATTCCGCTTCAATATCTATACGCTCTATTCCTTGGGTCAACTTTGAATCTGGATTGTAATAACCTGTATCTGATTTTTCATAATTGGCTTCCAATGCTATACTCTCATTTTCATATTTATAGAATATAGAACTACCATTTCCAGACCCCTTTTCTTGGTCATTTGTCTGTGAAGTTTCTATTATTAAGAGATTTTTTTCATCGTCATATAAAGCGTATATCCCCTTCATCTCATACTCATCTATTGAGTTTTCATCCTTAACATAACTTCCACCTAGCAAGATTTTATCTTTAATTTGATGCTCTACATTTGCTCCATATACCCAGTGTTTATTTCCATTATCTCCCTCTACCTCATAGTTTACTTTTATAAATATGGGATTAAAATTCAAATCATAACTCATTATTGGTTCCGAAAAATAGATTCTTCCTAAATTGTAATCAATGGAGTAGTCTTGCCCTCTACTCAAAGGCATCTCTGAAATAACTCCTCCATTATCTCTGCTATATACAATAAGTTTAATCTCTTCACTTCCCTCTAAGATATCTCTATTGGAAAGTGTATATGGTCCTGAAACCCCTCTTCCTTGAAACTCATCTACCACTTTTTCACTACTTGTTTTAGCTATAAAAGTGTTTAATCGAGTTTTCTTCTCATTTATCTCTGTTGAAACACCAGTTAGAGTTCTAGAATATTGATTTAATCTCAATCTATTATCAAATAGATTGGATGTTTTATAATCTCCATACATCACATATGATTCTCCACTATCAACCTTTATATAGAGATCATCCTTGGATTCTCCCACATATCCTTTTATGGAGTTATCCCCATAGATTGGATAGTAGTCCTCTGGATCTTTATATGCAAAAAATTTCTCGTTCTCTTTAGCGCTGTCATAGGTCATTGTCAAATAGTATTTATCTTTTATATGTCCTTGTGCAAAGAGAGCACCTCTATAATAAATTTTATCTCTATATAGATTATTTACCTTTTTTTCAAAGAAGAAATTTTCAGAGCTATTCCCTTTAAAATTTAATCTTCCCTCTAAAATTCCATTGATAAATAACTCCTCAGTTTTACCATATAGTTCAAACTCAAACTCCTTCTCAATATTCTCTAATTTTGTCATAAATTTTACATTTTGTTTTCCAGGTTTAGTTTTAAATTTTAAAACTTTTTCCTCATTTGGTGGTATTGTTGTCTGAATTCCCTGTATCTCCTTTCTATCATCAGAACTTAGCCACTCCCCTCCTCCAGATTCCAATATAGACACATTTAACATATGGGGTATAGCCAATCCATTTTCATCCGCTCCCTTAATGATAAAACTTTCTACTCCATCCTCTTCATTTTCATCCTTTGGAATTTTTTTTAATACAACTTGAGATAGCTCTCCCCTTACTAAAACCTCTTTTTCTACAGATCCTCTCTCTATTCCAAAAGGGTCTAAAAAACTAACCTTTACTATATTTTTACCCTTTTCCAATTTCACTGAGGAATACTCCAAAAAAAATAGTGAGTTTAAAGCTGAACTAGCTCTTAAACCAATATGACTGATATCGACATTTTTTCCATTTATATATAGTTCCACTCCTCCACCTGAGGGTGCTTTTATTTGAAATGTCATATTTTCTGGAACAACATCTCCATTGGAGATATTTATTATATCTAGGGAGTTATCCATACTCTCTATTGAACTTGTTATCTCCTCTGCTGAAAGTACATTTAAACTCTCCCTTAAGTTCTCTACTATAACTTTTTTCTCCTTTTTATTTCCCTCCTCTTTAACGCTCTCATCTTTTTCAAATTCAACAATCTCTATATCATTTATTGTCCCTGTTTTACCTAGCTCCTTCCTTTCCACAACTGATGGAGCTCCTTTAAAAGACAACTCTTTACTTTCTACGCTATATATATACTCCTTTATTTTTTCCTCTAACTTTTCTTTTCTTTTCATTATTTTTTCAATAATCTCTCTCTTCTTCTCTCTATTCTCTATATAAAAAGCAAAATCTGCAGCATAGAGCTGAGCCTTTTTTAAGTCAATAAACTGAGACTCTCCATTTTCACTATGCTTAGTTGTCAATTTCACTCCTTTTATCCCTTTTATTAAACTTTTTCTATCAATTTTTCCTATATGGGTTGTGGCATCCTCACCATATATGCTATACTTTCCATTTTCATCAGTTATAGCAAAATCCCCATTTTCTAAAAATATCTTTATTCCTGGAATTGCTATATCTTTTTGTCTATCATATATATTGTTACCATCTAAATCTAAATAGACAACTCCCAATATTATCCCTTTTTCTGAGAAGTTTTCACTATCAACATCAATTGTTGCTGATGCTGTATTTGATTCTAAAATTGGATTTACAAAGTTATCACCATATATAATAGCTCTGTTTACATTTTTTCCATGTTTAGATGTAACTCCTACACGAACAATATACTCTATTGTTAAAAGAGATTTTTGAAACTCCCTTTGATTAAAGTCAATCTCAAAAGAAAAGCCATTACTCTCTTGATTTTTTATATTTTTTACAATACCATCACTAACTTTAACACTCTTCTCTATTAACTTAAATCCTCTTGGAAGAAAATCTTTAAATAAAAATTTTTTCAAATTGTCCTCTTTAGATACTCTAACCTCCAAAGTATACTTTAAAAGGTCACCTACTCTTACCCGTTTTTGTTCAGATTTTTTTTCCAAAAGTATCTTATTTTGAGATTCTAAAATAGCTTTATTAGTTACTCCACCATAGTTTGTATCCCCTATCAAAACACCCACAGTGAACTCTCCCTCTTTTGAACCTCCTATCGCCTTACTTCCAATACCTTCAACCTCTACTGTAACCTCTCCTAAAATTAAGAGTTCCTCTGAATAAAAACATCTATCTTTATCACTCCAGTAGAAATTTATTTGTTGATTTTGTATCTTTCCTTTAACCTCTCCTATATACATACCCCTATAGTCCATTTTTAAACGAATCTTCTCTTTTAATATATTCTGAAATTTTATATCTAGCTTAGTTTTTACAACACCTGTAAAATCCAGATACTGTAGTGATTCATTATCTATATTTGGTTCTACAAAAATTTTATTCTCAATAGTAAGCTTATTTTTTACCTCACCTAAACTCTGCCCATTTTCAAAGGCTTCTAAAGAAAATTCACCCTCTTTTAGATTTACAGTATTCTTTAAATTTGATCCAATTGATGTAATTTTATATTTTTTTCCTCCCTCTATTTTCACTGGTTTTGTTTGAAATTGATTTTGAGGATCGTTTTCTAAACTGACTTCACTTCCATCCCCCTCTTGAATAAAAAAATCTATTGTAGTTGGATAAAAAGAAGTATACATTTTTTTCTTAAAATAGAAAAATGAGGTATCATAATTTTCTAAATTTAGCTCACCCACCGTTATAATTTTATTTTCCTCACTTAAATATTGCTCCCTAATATTGGTTATATGCTCTTTGAAATAAAGCTCTTTATCCCTAACCTCCACCTTCACTTCATTACTGATCTTTTGAAAATTTGAGGTAAATAGATAAGCTATATTGAAAACTGTATTGGAATAAGTTCTAAAATTAAAAAAAAGGAGAATCAATAAAAATGAGAATAATTTCATTTTTTTCATATTGACCCTCCTTTGATTATATTTTAAACTATGGTTTTGCTGGTACTGAATCTATTTTTACTTGGAAATATAGAGCCGCTTTTTCATTTGGTTTTAATGTCCCAACATTAGCAATTATCTCTCCTCTTTTTCCAGTTTCTGGTTGAGTTTCAGCAACTTTAAATGAACTTGTTGTTCCTTGAGCATCTGTCACTATATATGATGCCTTATAGGACACACCCTCTCCCGCTCCTGTTCCTGACTGAATAGTTGTAAAGTATGGAACAGTATCTTTTATTTGAACATTTTTAGCATCCACTAATCCATTATTTTTAACTTCGATTCTATAGTATATAGTTTCTCCTGGACTTGCTTTTTGTGTAGTAGTTACATATGTTCCTCCCGCAGATAGCTTTTGTCCTTTAATTATTGTTAAATCTTCAGCTAAAACGGTAGTTGAATCTGTTGCTACAGTCACTATTGCTGGAGTTGAATATGTTCCCAATGTTACATCTGGTCTTATTGTTGTAACATTTGTAACTCCTGCAGGTGCACCAATTGGCACTGCAACTCTAGCAAATATTTTTACCTCTTGTCCTGGAGTTAATCCACCAATTGTAGCGAAATCTCTAAATGGTGTATCAATTCCTATATCAAATATTCCATTTCCATTACTATCTAAGAATATCTCTGTAGCCCATTGAACTAAACTTTCTGTTGTTATAATATTAATCTCACTTGCCGCTCCATCTCCCTCTAAAACATTACCATTATTTCTAACAGAATGTGTATAGATAACTTGTCCGCCTGCATAAGTTGAACCCGTATTATTTGGAGTTATTGAGACATTTCTAATTGCATTTATTGTTACAGAATCATATTTTATATCTCTAGCACCTGTTGTTACAGATGTAACTCTGAAATATAGAGGAACTGTCTTTGCAGTCGTATTAAGCGCTATTGAAACTTCAGCATCTACTCTTTGGCTACCTTTTGGCAGTATTGGTGATGTTGATGTAACTTCAACGTCTCCACCTATCTTAAACTTAACAGAAACACCGTTTGGTAAATTTTGATCCGAAAAATCAGCCTTTGTACTAACCTCTAACTTAAATGTGTCTGTTATATATGAACTTGTATTATTAACATATAAAACAAAATTTCCTTTTTGTCCTGGATTTAAAGATATTTGAGTTACTGGAGATTGCTCCGGTCCTAACCCATTTCCTGGTGCATTTATGTTTGTTACTAAATCTTGATTATTTGTTAAGTCAACTGTTGCTGCTGTTAAGCTTGTTAAAGTATCAAGAGCATTTACATTATATGTTGGTGTATGAGTACTTGTAGCAATTTTTTTAACAGTATAACTACTTTGTAAATTAGTTATATTATTTGGCAATTGTGCATATAGAATTACATTTACAATCTCATTTTTTGCTACTAACCCTGTATCAACTATTCCATCTCCATTGTTATCCAATATTGGTTTTTCATCTTGTCCTGGAGTTTGAAGAGCTAATCTAAATGTTGTTCCTGCTGGGAAGAACTTATCTGCTATTGTCAAATTATATATCTCTGGTGCATTTGCTGTATTTTTAAAGACATTGACAAATCTTAATTCCTGTCCAGCTTGAGCATTGTTTATTGTATCTCCTGTAAATGTTGCTCTTACATATTTTAAAATTGTATATGTTACAGTATTTGATTCTTTACCTTTAATCGGATCTGTTTCTTCACCTGATTTAAACTCATATGTTGCCTTATTTGTTACTGATCCTATATCCTCTCCCTCTTTTACTAAAACTTTAAATGATAAAACTCCATCTTTAGAGTCAATCCCTTTATTTCCTGGTACTTGTTTAACTGTAAAGTTTACAGTATCAGTTCCTGTTCCGTCTGAATTTTTCTTATCTACCTTATAAACTATACCTCCTTGATCATAGTTATCTGTTATTGCTACTGCTGTATCTGTATTATAATCTTGCCACTTAGCACTATTTTCTACATAAGTGAATTTAGTGTTTAATATATCTGATAATATCGCATCTTTTGCATAAGTTGGAGAATCGTTATACACTTTTAAATATACAGTTATCTCTCTATTCATGTCTGAAGCTCCTGAAGCTGAACTTAAAGCTTTATAAACTCCCACATTAGCTTTTGCTGTAAATCTAATCTCCTCTGCCGCTGTATCATATTTTGAGCCATCCCCTTTACTTGTAGCTGTTAATGTTGATTGTATTGGTGTTGTTTCATTTGTCTCTGTTTTTACTCTTACTATGATACTTTGACTTGCCCATGGACCTATGTCAGTGATAGTGTATTTTCCATTTACTGGTACTATCTCAGCTTCTCCATCCTCTAAAACACCATTGTTATTTGCATCTAAATACATTTTTACTGATCTTCCCGCATATGTATGAGTGATATCAAAGCTATCAATTCCATTTCCATAGTTTGTTAAAGTATGATTAAATAGTGCGTCTTTTCCCGCTGTTACCTCAACCATTCTATCTGGATCTAAAGCTAATGCGTATGTTTGATTGATTGTTGTAAGTACAATATTAGATTGTAATAACTTATTTGTTCCACCAAGAGTTTGGTATGTCAATGTTGCCTGGTTTCCTATATCGTAGTTTGCAAGTGGAATATCATCTCTCACTGATGCCATTGCAGAACTATAGGTAACCGCTCCTAAAAGCGAAGTGGCAACTAAAAGCGACTTAAATTTAGCAATTTTTTTCTTCATACGTCATCTCCCTCTGTCTACTTAGTATCGAAAGAATACTTAAAAATTTTATTTTTCTCTAAACTATTCACCTCCATTTAATTTAACTTGCATTTGAAACTCAGCTTTCTCTCCTGGTTTTAACTCAGCAACATTCCACCCTACACCTTTATAGCTAGATAGTTCCACTGGCTTTCCATCAACCTCTATTGGGTATGGATAATAATCTCTTCCATTTATACTAACTAAATAATTACTTGGTTTCCCTGTATCTGGAACTATAGTTGTTCCTGCGGGAACTGGAATTGTCGGATTGAGATTTTTTATAGCCTCTTCCTCTTGGTTATCTATTGTAAAGGTATATTCTAAAATATCCCCCGGAGATACATTTTTTGCCTCAACTTTTTCTACACCACCCTTGTCATTTTTCATAATTTTCATACTTCCAAGATGTGTTTTTACCTCTGCAAAAACCGTTGACACTATTAAAATAAATAGCACTAATATTTTTTTCATAATACTCTCCTCCTAAATCATTTATTCTTAATTATTTTTTAATAACTCATCTAAATCAGAGTAAGCTTTTACCAGTGCATTGATTTCACTGAGCATCGAATCATAATTTTCCAACACAGCTCCCTGTATAAACTCCTCTTTTATTTTGTCATTTAAATATATAACTTTATTTCTTTTAAAAGATATTACCGTTTGAGTCTCTTTTGCTACACTCTCTCTTAAAACTAGATCTCTTAAATTTCTTTCTCCATCAAAAATCATAAATGTTTCAAATCTCTTTTTTTCAATCTCTTGAGGTAAAGTAATTTCAACTACTTCATTTAAAGATTTTTCCAATAGAAATTTACTTGAAAAATTATCTGTTTTATATATCCACTCTGTTGCTTTAGATATTATATTTTTGAATTGATGATAATCCACTAATAGATTATCTATAAAAATTTGTTGAGATTGCGTTTCTAAATTGATTAAAATTGCGATACTCAATACCAGCTCATTCCCTATATTTTCATATAAAATTGGAATAACTAGATCTTTTCCTGTTACAAAGGTTGTTACTGTTCCCCTTTCATTTCCTATAAATTGATAACTTAATTTTTCATTGTTAGTGTATATTTTTCCCAGTGAAGTTTTTAAGTTATCCAATTGAGTTTTTAAATTCTCTTCTAATTTCACCTCTCGATTTACACTTTGTTGTTGTGTTTTCACATCTTTATAGCTCCCCTTTTCACAGCCCAGTAAACTTAGACAAAGCAATAAAAATATTTTTTTCCTCATATAGCCCCTCCAATTTTATAATCCTGATTTTAAGTTGACAATTTTCTACCGGCGTTTTTTATCTATTCCTTTT
>NZ_DBGBQB010000371.1:0-2482 GCF_048470075.1 Cetobacterium sp.
ATTTTATAGTTTGGAGGAAACAAAATGGAAATGAAAGATATTATAGAAATGGTTAATTATTTTTCGAATCAAGCCAAAAAAAGAGAGCTAACAGCTGAGGAGAAACTTGAGAGAGAGAAGTATAGAAAGTTATATTTAGAACAGTTTAAAGCACAAGTAAGACAAAAATTAGATAACATCGAAATTGTCGATGAAACAAAGATGATATAGGGGGCAAACATATATGAAACAGCTAGTAAAGACTCTGTATAGAGAAACTGAAAAATATTTAGGTCAAGAAGTGGAATTATCAGGTTGGGTAAGAAAAATAAGATCGCAAAAAAACTTTGGATTTATTGAGTTAAATGATGGAAGTTTTTTCAAAGGAGTTCAGATTGTATTTGATACAAATTTACCAAACTTTGATGAAGTTTCAAGATTGTCAATATCATCATCAATAATTGTAAAGGGAGTAGTTGTAGAATCTCAAGGAGCTGGACAAACTTTTGAAGTTCAAGCTAAAGAGATTGAGGTTTTCCAAAAAGCTGATTTAGATTATCCTTTACAAAACAAGAGACACTCTTTTGAATTCTTAAGAACAATTGCGCATTTAAGACCTAGAACAAACACTTTCTCAGCAGTATTTAGAGTGAGATCAGTTTTAGCTTATGCAATTCATAAGTTCTTCCAAGAGAATGGATTTGTATATACACACACTCCAATAATCACAGGATCAGATTGTGAGGGAGCAGGAGAGATGTTTAGAGTAACAACTCTTGACTTAAACAATGTACCAAAAACAGATGATGGAAAAGTTGATGTAACAAAAGATTTCTTTGGAAAAGAGACTAATTTAACAGTAAGTGGTCAATTAAATGGAGAGACTTATTGTTCAGCATTTAGAAATATATATACTTTTGGACCTACATTTAGAGCAGAGCAATCGAATACTTCAAGACACGCAGCTGAGTTTTGGATGATAGAGCCAGAAATAGCTTTTGCAGACTTAGAGGGAAATATGGAGTTAGCTGAAGCTATGGTAAAATACATAATTAAATATGTTATGGATGAGTGTCCTGAGGAGATGGAGTTCTTTAACCAGTTTATTGAAAAAGGATTATTTGATAAATTAAATAATGTATTGAACAATGAGTTTGGAAGAGTTACATATACAGAAGCTATAGATATACTTATAAATTCAGGGAAAAAATTTGACTATCCTGTTAAATGGGGAATCGATTTACAGAGTGAGCATGAAAGATTCTTATCAGAGGAGCATTTTAAGAGACCTGTTTTTGTAACAGATTATCCAAAAGAGATTAAAGCATTCTATATGAAGCTAAATAAAGATGGAAAAACTGTAAGAGCAATGGATCTATTAGCTCCAGGAATTGGAGAGATAATAGGTGGTTCTCAAAGAGAGGATAATTTAGAAGTTTTAGAGGAGAGAATGGCAGAGGTAGGACTGAGTGCAGAGGACTACGGATTCTACTTAGATTTAAGAAGATTTGGAAGTTTTCCTCATTCAGGATATGGATTAGGTTTTGAAAGAATGATAATGTATGTTACAGGAATAACAAATATAAGAGACGTAATACCTTTCCCTAGAACTCCAAATAATGCAGAGTTTTAATTTTGAGGAATAGGAATGATATTAAAAATACTAGTTTTTCTAGTTTTTATTTCGTTACTTTTTTATATTGTAACATATCCATATGATTTTAAGTTAAATAGAAAATTAAAAAGAGTTCTTAATTTTCCTCAGGTTGAAAAGATTGAAGATACTAGAGCAAAATCTTTTGAATATTCTAATAGAGAGTTATTAGATGCTTTTGATTTAGAGGAGAGACATTTAGAGAGTAAATATACAACCGAGAAGATGAGAATACTCATACTTAAGCCTAAAAAAATTGTAGAGAACCCTCTGTGTTTAGTTTTATTTCATGGGATAAGAGATAAGGCGGAGGATTGGATTTATAAGGCCAAATTGAGAGAGAATTATTTAAGTTTAAAAAAAGGAGGAAGAATACAGGACATTGTCTTTATTCTTCCTGATTCAGGTTATAATGGCGAGAGCTGGTATACTAACTTTTATGAGGATAAGAATCATCAATATGAGGAGTTTTTCTCAAAGGATTTAACAGGGTTTATAGAGAAAGAATATCCAAACTCTAAAAAAGGGATAGGTGGATTTTCTATGGGTGGATATGGAGCGTTAAAAATAGGACTTAAAAATTTAGAATCATATGATGTTATTGCAAGTTTTTCAGGGGCTATAAGTTTAATAAGAATGAGTATAAATCGTAGAGTGATGAGAATTTTTAGATATTTGTATGTACCTAGATTTTTATTTAATGATGTAAATAAAGCTCATTTTGTAAAAGTATTCAGTCCTTGGGGTTATAAAATTTTAAAAAATGATCCATACAGTATTATAAAAGTAACTGATCCTAAGAGATATATAGGAAAAAAATTCTACTTAAGTGTTGGTTCAGAAGATAAA
>NZ_DBGBQB010000372.1:0-1908 GCF_048470075.1 Cetobacterium sp.
GTGATAGTATTATAGGTGGATATATTAAAAGTGAGTTTGGAAAATATGGAGATTCCTGGATAGATAAAATGCCATCTAAATCACTAGAATTAAAATGGGAAAATGCACCAGAAGGGACAGAGAGTTTTTTTATTGTTATGCAAGATTATGATGCTGTACCAGTTACAGGATTTTCATGGATACATTGGATTGCAGTTGTTCCTAAAAATTATACAGAATTAAAAGAGAATGATAGCAGAGTAGATAAAAATATAGTGCAAGGAGTCAACAGCTGGGCATCTAAAATAAGTGGGCTAGCTAAGGAGAAAGCATCATTTTATGGAGGTCCAACTCCACCGGATAAAGATCATATATATGAGATAAAGATATATGCTCTAGATAAAATTCCAAACTTAAAAAACGGCTTTTATCTAAATGAGGCTTATAAAGAGATAAAGGGGCACATTTTGGGAGAAGCAGAGATAGAGGGAATTTATAAAGTTTAGGGAGGAGAGAAAATGTATAGTTGCGCAAATTGTAAGGTTCATGGGTGTAAAGATCAGGATTATAAAAAAATGCCTGAAAACTGTCCAAGTAGGGACAAAGAGTTTCAAGAGGAGAATAAAGTTCTCTATTTACAGGAGGAAAATTATAAATTAGCTCATAGTTCAGCTTTAGTTGAAAGTGAAGGCTATTGCGAACTTACTAGAGTTGAGGAGATAATGGAGTTTGCAAAGAAAAATAACTTTAAAAAAATAGGATTGGCATTCTGTATAGGTCTTAGAAAAGAAGCTGAAATTTTTGGAAAGATACTTGAAAATAGAGGGTTTGAAGTATGTTCAATAATTTGTAAAAATGGTGCTGTGCCAAAGGAGTTTATAGGGATATCTGACTGCGAAAAAGTGAGACCAGGAACTAAAGAGGTGATATGTAATCCTATAGGACAAGCAAGACTTTTAAATGAGATGAAAACAGAATTAAATGTTATTTTAGGGCTTTGTGTTGGGCATGATTCTCTTTTTATAAAATATTCAGGGGCACCAGCAACAGTCTTAGCTGTAAAAGATAGAGTAACAGGTCACAATCCTTTAGCACCGTTATATACTGCAGATACCTATTATAAGAAAAAACTTTACAAATAAAAATGTATTAAAATAAGTCAAAATGGCAATTATATAAAAATTATATTTTTAAAATATAGTCCCATAAGATATAATTGATATTATAAATAATATCTGCGGGAGGTACACACTATGAAAAAAGCGTTTTTATTCTTATTAGCATTTTCTACATTGACTTATTCAGCACCGAAGACATCATATAGAACAGGAGTAGCTTTCGCCTTAGGAGACTATTTTAACTCTCCAGCTAAAAAAGTTTTAGAAGCAAGTAAGGTTGTACAACTAGAGGATAATATATTCGCTCAAAGAGTTAAGTATCAGACATATACTGACTTTGGCGGACAGATTCTTAAAGAGCATATTTTTATAATAAAAAAAATAGATTCCATATATAAATTTGTTGAAAAGTTAAATGTAGAGGAGTTAGAAATATAGAAAGATTGGTCTAATCATTAATTGATTAGACCTTTTTTAATATATATCCTCCACATTTAAAAGACCTATAATCATTAAATAAAAAAAAGCTTTTCAGAATGCCCACCATATGATATTATATATTCAATAGCGGGGGGTGATATAAATGCACACAACAGCTGCAAATATTTTAAAAATCTTATCTCAAAGTGAGATGTCCGTAGATGATATGCAGTTGTATTTAGAGGTAGAAAAAAGCTCAATAATGAAATCAATTTTACAACTTAATGAGTTTTTAGAATCAATAGATTTACCAATAATCGAGAAAAAAGAGAGTATATACTCTTTAAATCTTTCAAATCAACAATTGAAAACACTATTTAACAATTTTAAC
>NZ_DBGBQB010000373.1:0-2381 GCF_048470075.1 Cetobacterium sp.
TTGTATCAAAACAATTTATTATGCTTATAAATAAAAAACGTCAAATTAAAGGGCTAGATATTCTGACTACATTTTTAACTTATATAACTCTCGGTCTAGCTTTTGGGTCATTTTATTATATTTTAAATCTAATGTCTCAAAAAAATCTCTTTATGGGAGTTGAAAAGCCATCTACATTTGATTTAGAGAATTTTTTAAATCATCTCTATATAAGTTTAGGTAGTTTAACTACTGTCGGTTCAGGAAGTATATCTCCGCTAAATGCGTATATCAGATTACTCTGTGTTTTAGAAACTATTTTGGGTATATTTTTAACTAGCTTCTCTTTAGGATTTATTTTTTCAGCTCTTGGAGCAACTTTACCATCTCCTTCAGAGGATAGTGATACAGATACATCTACTGACAATATACCTACTAAAAAATTCCATTTATTGTGGGGTACTGTAGACTTTATAAAAAGAATAAAAATGGACTTAAATGAGGTTGAAAATCCCTCTAAGAATTAACACAGCCAAATAAAATTTTGATAATAAAAATATTTTTAAATAAAATATTGACAAAACAAAAAAATTATATTATTATTAGTTTGTAATAGTTACAAATAAAAAATAATTACAATTAATAGGAGGTTATAACATGTCACTAATTGGAAAAAATATTGGAGAGTTTAAAGCGCAAGCTTACCACAACAACAATTTCATTGAGGTTACTAATGAATCTATAAAAGGGAAATGGTCAGTATTCTTCTTCTACCCTGCAGATTTCACTTTTGTTTGTCCTACTGAGTTAGGTGATTTAGCTGATAATTATGAGAAGTTTAAAGAGATCAATTGTGAAATATACTCTGTTTCAACTGATACTCACTTTGTTCATAAAGCATGGCATGATACTTCTGATACTATAAAGAAAATACAGTATCCTATGGTTGCTGACCCTACAAGAAAGATATCAGAAATGTTTGGTGTTTTAATTCCTGAGGAGGGATTAGCTTTAAGAGGAAGCTTTGTTGTAAATCCTGAAGGTAAAATAGTGGCTTATGAGATACATGACTTAGGAATTGGTAGAGATGCTGGAGAGCTTTTAAGAAAGGTTCAAGCTGCACAATTTGTTGCTGAGCATGGTGGAGAGGTTTGTCCAGCAAAATGGAAGCCTGGATCAGAAACTTTAAAGCCATCTTTAGATTTAATCGGAAAAATTTAGACTTCTTTGAAAGGCACTATCCAGTGCCTTTCAGTTTTTAATAATATATATAATTAGAGGTGAACTATGGAGAAAATATATGATTTAATTATTATAGGTGGAGGTCCCGCTGGTTTATCAGCTGGTATATATGCTGGTAGAGCTCAACTGGATGTCCTTATTATAGAAAAAGATTCCCTTGGAGGACAGATTATTACGACCTCTGAAGTTGTCAATTACCCAGGAATTAAGGATATTTCTGGTCATAACTTAGGTGAAAAAATGAGAGAACAAGCTCTTGGATTCGGTGTAGAGTTTTTAAAATCAGAGGTTATAGATGTAAATTTTAAGGAAGATATTAAGGAGATAATTACAGAGTCAAAAACATATAGAACCTTAAGTGTGATTATTGCCACTGGTGCTAATCCAAGAACTCTTGGTTTCCCTGGGGAAGCTGAGTTCAAAGGTAGAGGAGTGGCTTATTGTGCCACTTGTGATGGACAGTTCTTCACTGGTTTAGATGTTTTTGTTATTGGAGCTGGTTTTGCCGCTGCTGAAGAGGCTATTTTTTTAACTAAATTCGCAAAAAAAGTTACAATTATAGCTAGAGAACCTGAGTTTACATGTGCTAAATCAATAGCTGAAAAAGTTTTAAATCATCCTAAAATTGAGGTTAAATTTAACTCTCAAATTGTTGAGGCAACTGGTGATACCACTCTTAGAAAAGCTATTTTTAAAGATAATATCACAGATAAGACTTGGGAATATCGTGCTCCAGACAATAGTTCTTTTGGAATTTTTGTTTTTATTGGATATAAACCACAAAGTGATCTCTTTAAAAATCATGTAACTTTAGATTCCAATGGCTATATCATCACCGATGAAAATATGGAAACAGATATTAAAGATGTTTATGCCGTTGGTGATATCAGACCTAAAAAATTGAGACAAGTTGTTACGGCAGTAGCTGATGGAGCATTGGCAGCAACAGTTTTAGAAAAAAATGTAAATGAAAAAAGAGTGATATTAAATCTAAAAAGAGAGACAAAAGAGACTGCTAAAACTTCTGATATTTCAAATGAGAGAAGTGATTCAAAATTTTTAGATGAAGGTATTATATCTCAATTAAAAGGTATTTTTGATAAATTTCAAAATAGTGTGAAAATAGTCTCTATTTTAAATGACAGTGAGCTCTCTCAAAA
>NZ_DBGBQB010000374.1:0-1686 GCF_048470075.1 Cetobacterium sp.
ACATAAAGGTTGTAAAATATGGTATAATAATTTATAAAAATTAAAGAAAATAAGGGTGAAAAATGGAAAAATATTTAATAGAAAGTTTAAAAACAAGCTCCATTGATTTTGAATTAGAATCTAAAAGTGAATACCAACATAAACTTTTATCAAATAAAAATAGAAAAATAGTTACAGATATAAGAAAAGAGTTTGAAAACTGTGAAGAGTTCATAATCTCTGTGGCTTTTATAACAGAGGGTGGACTTTCTCTTATATTGGATCAATTAAAAGAGCTAGAGAAAAAAGGGATTAAAGGAAGAGTTTTAACTGGAGATTATCTAAATTTTACTCAACCTAAAGCGTTAAAAAAATTATTGTCGTATAAAAATATAGATATAAAACTATTAAGTGGTGAAAAATTTCATGCTAAGGGTTATTTTTTTAAAAAAAATGGAATATGGAACTTAATCATAGGAAGTAGTAATCTGACTCAGACAGCCCTAACTGTAAATTTTGAGTGGAACTTAAAAATAAGCTCATTAGAAAAAGGTAAAATTGCAGATGAGATACTAAATGAGTTCAATAAAACTTTTGATAATCTTCCAAATCTAACTTTAAATATGGTGGAAAAATATGAAGAGATATATAAATTAAATAAAAAAATAGTAAAGTTACAAAAACAAAGAGAGTTAGAAAATAAAGAGATTAAACCTAATATGATGCAGATAGAGGCTTTAAAATCTTTGGAAGAGTTGCGTAAAGAAAGAGCAAGAGGACTGCTTATAAGTGCCACAGGAACGGGAAAGACATATTTAAGTGCCTTTGATATAAAAGCGGCTAATCCCAAAAAAATACTGTTTTTAGCTCATAGAAAAACAATACTTGAAAAATCAAAAAAAAGCTATGAACTTATAATAAAAAATAAAAATATGGGCATATATGGAGAGGATATACTTATAGATAGAGATGTAGTTTTTGCTATGGTCCAAACTTTGAGCAAAGATAAACATTTAGAACTGTTTTCAAAAGAGGAGTTTGATTATATAGTGGTGGATGAAGTACATCACAGTGGGGCAAAAAGTTATCAGAAAATAATAGATTATTTTAAACCTAAGTTTTTATTGGGTATGACAGCTACTCCAGAGAGAAGTGATGATTTTGATATCTATAACCTATTCAATCATAATATAGCCTATGAGATTAGATTACATGATGCTTTGAGAGAGAATCTGTTGTGTCCTTTTCATTATTTTGGTATTTCAGATATAGTTGTGGAAGGAAAAGAGATAGATGAGAAAACGTCGGTAAAAAATTTAGTGTTAGATGAAAGGGTTAATCACATAATAGAGAAGAGTAGATACTATGGTTATAGTGGAGATAAGTTACATGGACTTATATTTGCTTCAAAGGTTGAAGAAGCCACAGCTTTAGCTGAAAAATTAAATGAAAAAGGAGTTAGAAGCAGAGCTTTAAGTGGAAAAAGTAGTGATTCAGAAAGAGAAGATACTATAGAGATGTTAGAAAAAGGTGAGATTGAATATATAGTAACAGTGGATATATTTAATGAGGGTATTGATATCCCTTGTGTAAATCAAGTTATTTTTTTAAGACCAACAGAGTCTTCAATAGTTTATATTCAGCAGTTGGGAAGAGGACTTAGAAAAAGTATAAATAAAGAATATGTAGTTATATTGGATTTTATTG
>NZ_DBGBQB010000375.1:0-4325 GCF_048470075.1 Cetobacterium sp.
GGTGAAAAGATATATTTAAAAATAGAAAAAGGGAATTTTTTAATAGGAAAAAAAGAGAAAGATATTGAGAGAATTTTGAAAAATGAAAAATATTTTAATCAAAATCTTTTAAAAATATTGGATAGAGAAAGAGGAAATAACCTTGGAATGCTGATATTAAATCTTGGGAAAAATCCTTTAGGTGGTTTTGATGAACTTGTATTAACAGGAGATGTGAATAAAAAGGAGCAGGTAATATTAGCTGCCAATATAGGTGGAAAAAACGATATTATAAAAAGTTTCAATGGAATATCTCAAGATGGACTGGCTGGAGAGAGAGTTATAGAGAGAAATAAACTTTATTTAAGAAGTACAAGAGACACTGAGTTGAGATCATTTTTATTTTTCTTGAATTACTTTTTTAGAAATAGTTTTATAGAGGGAGTTTCTTCAAATGTTTATATAAATGCTCCAAAAGATAGTACAAAAACAGATACTTTACCAAAGGATAGTTTAACAAATGTAAAAATAGAGGAAAAACAGTTTATATCAGGAGATATAGATGTTAAAATAAAAGGTAAAGTGATTGGGAAAGCAGAATTAAAAGGAATAGCAGAAGAGGATAGATTGAGAATAAGTACAATTTTAAATGAGCAAACAGCACTTAATCTATTAAATGCAGTTAAATAGGAGGACATAAAATGATAAAAATATACAATACACTAAAAAGTGAGTTAGAAATATTTAAACCTCTAAAAGAGGGAGAGGTTTCAATGTATGTGTGTGGACCTACAGTTTATAACTATATACATATAGGAAATGCAAGACCAGCTATATTTTTTGATACTGTAAGAAGATACTTTGAATTTAGAGGATATAAAGTTAAGTATGTTCAAAACTTCACAGATGTTGATGACAAAATGATAAAAAAGGCCAATGAAGAGGGCGTTACTCTACAAGATATAGCAAAAAAATATATAGATGCCTATTTTGAAGATACTGCAAAAGTAAATCTAAAAGAGGAGGGAATGATAAGACCAAAAGCAACAGAGCATATTGGTGAAATGATAAAAATCATAAAAACTCTTATAGAAAAAGGTTATGCGTATGAATCACAAGGGGATGTATATTTTGATGTAAATAGCTACAAACAGGAGTATGGAGAGCTATCGGGTCAAAGTGTTGACGACTTAAAAAGTGGAGCTAGAATAGATGTTTCAGAGATAAAAAGAGATCCACTGGACTTTGCTCTTTGGAAAAAGGCTAAGGACGGAGAACCATATTGGAACTCTCCTTGGGGAAAGGGAAGACCAGGGTGGCATATTGAGTGTTCAGCAATGTCAAATAAATATTTAGGAGCGACATTTGATATACATGGTGGAGGTCAGGACTTAATATTCCCACATCATGAAAATGAAATTGCTCAATCAAAATGTGGAACTGGTGGAGATTTTGCAAGATATTGGATACACAATGGATACATAAATGTAAAAGGGGAAAAGATGTCTAAATCATTGGGTAACTTCTTCCTTTTAAGAGAGGTATTAGAGCAATTTGAGGGAAGAGTAGTGAGATTCTTTATATTGAGTTCTCACTATAGAAAGCCAATAGATTTCTCTGATAATGAGTTGATTCAGAGTAAAGCTGGACTAGAAAGAATAGAAAATGCTGTAGTTAGAGGAAAAGAGAGATTAACTTCTAAGCCAGTGGATGGTGGATCTGATCTAGTTGTACTAAAAGAGGTTTTAGAGAGCTCAAAAGACAAGTTTATTAGATGTATGGATGAGGATTTTAATACAGCTGGTGGAATAGGAGCTATCTTTGAACTAGTAAAAGAGTTAAATAAGGCAACTGAAGAGGAAAAAATTTCAAAGAGTGGATTTGAAGTTTTAGAGGAGAGCATTGAATATATAAGAGTTGTTATGGAAGAGGTACTTGGAGTTCTATTAAAGATTGAGGTTCAAGTGGGAGATATGACAACAGAGTTAATAGAGTTTTTACTTGAATTAAGAAGAGAAGCTAGAGATAATAAGGACTGGGCATTTTCAGATAAAGTGAGAGATAGACTTTTAGAGATGGGAATTAAAATAAAGGATGGAAAGGAAAAAACAACATGGTCAATTTAGATGTGCGTGAAGCAAATGGATTAGTTTTAGCATATTTAGGTGATTCTGTTTGGGAACTTTCTATTAGAACGTATTTTATAAATAAGGGATACAATATAAAAAATTTAAATAGACTGGTAAAGGAGCATGTAAATGCACAAGCTCAGAGCAGATATTTAAAAAATATAATTGATGAACTAGATGAAGATAAACTTACATTGATAAATAGAGCTAAAAATAGTAATATAAAAACTTTTCCTAAATCGTGTAGTGTTATGGAATATAAGGAAGCGACGGCTTTTGAAGCTTTAATTGGAGCGCTTTATACAGAGGGAAAATTAGATGAAATAAATAAAATAGTGGAAAAAAACTTAGGTTAAGGAGTGATAGTAAGTGGGATTCAAATTGAAACTACCTGGATTTAGTAGAAGTATTGGTATAGATTTAGGGACGGCAAATACGTTGGTATATAGTAAAAAACATGGGAAGATAATTCTAAATGAGCCATCTGTTGTAGCTGTAGAAAGAGAGAGTAGAAAAGTTTTAGCTGTTGGAAATGAAGCTAAGGATATGTTGGGAAAAACTCCAGACTCAATAGTGGCAGTAAAACCTTTAAGTGAGGGAGTTATAGCCGATTATGATATAACTGAAGCAATGATAAAATACTTTATAAAAAAGGTATTTGGAAAATATTCACTATTTATGCCAGAGGTTATGATTTGTGTTCCAATAGATGTTACTGGTGTGGAGAAGAGAGCTGTATTGGAAGCTACTCTTTCAGCTGGGGCTAAAAAAGCTTACTTGATAGAGGAAGCAAGAGCAGCGGCATTGGGATCAGGAATTGATATATCTGCTCCTGAAGGAAACATGATAGTAGATATTGGTGGTGGATCAACAGACGTTGCTGTAATATCACTAGGTGGAACAGTTGTAAGTAAAACAATAAGAACAGCTGGAAATAACTTTGATATGGATATAATAAAATATATTAAAAAAACACATACTTTGTTGATTGGAGATAAAACAGCTGAGAGTATAAAGATGCAGATAGGAACTGCTATTCCTTTAGCAGAAGAGGAAACAATGACAATAAAAGGAAGAGATTTAATAACTGGATTACCTAAGTCTGTCACAGTTGGATCAGAGGAGATAAGAGAGGCCATTATGGACTCTTTAATGGAGATTGTAACTTGTGTAAAAGATGTTTTAGAAAAAACTCCACCAGAGTTAGCAGCTGATATAATAGATAGAGGAATAGTTATGGCAGGCGGAGGTTCTTTAATTAGAAATTTCCCTGAACTGATATCAAAGCACACTTCGTTGAATGTAAGATTGGCAGATTCACCTCTAGAGAGTGTTGTTAAAGGTGCTGGAATGGCTCTTGACCAAATATCTATTTTAAGAAAGATTGAAAAGGCAGAGAGATAATGTTTAAAGATTTAAACTCCAATAAAAAAGCGATAGAGTTTTTACAAAGGGAGTTAAATTTTCAAAGAGAGTCAGGAACATATCTGTTTCATGGAGTGGATAGAGAGCTTTTGAAAAAGTTCGCAAAGGCCTTTGCGAAAAGTTTAAATTGCGATAACTATAGAGATGATTTTTGTGACGTATGTGAAAGCTGTGTGAGAATTGAAAGTGAAACTCATGGAGATTTAGAGATATTAGATGATATAACAGGGATAAAAATCGAAAAAATTAGAGAGCTATCTTATAAAGATTCTACAAACTCTTATGAAGGGAAGAGAAAGATATATATAATAAGAGATGTGGAAAAATTGAGAAAAGAATCGGCTAATGCACTTTTAAAAATGATAGAGGAACCAAATAGTGGAAGCTTTTTTATATTGACTTCCACTGGATTAAATGTTTTGCCAACTATAAAATCCAGATCTATTCTATTGAATATTCTTCAAGAGGATGCCAAGGAGATTGGAGTAACTCAGGAGGAGTATAGATTTTTCTTAGGAAAATCCAAAGAGATTGAAGAGTATAAAAATAATCCTACAATTGATTTAAATGAGGGGTGTTCCTTTGAAAGAGTGGGACATAACATAAAGAACTGGGTAGATACAGGAGAGTTTCAACATAAAGTTGAAGTTTACAAATCAATAAGAGATTTTTTAAATACAAAGGACTACTTAACATTGATTGATAAGTTGTACTTTGTGGATGAGATAATCTCTAACACTTCAGATAGAGAGTTTATAAAAGAGATTTTAAGCTATACAATCTCACTTATAG
>NZ_DBGBQB010000376.1:0-2776 GCF_048470075.1 Cetobacterium sp.
ATAAATTGGAGGTTCACATTATGAATAAAAAAAATATATTGTCACTTACTACACCTAGTTTTTTAGTTGATTTAGATGCACTTGAAAATAATATAAATAGATATCAAAATTTGGCTGATGAAAACTCTGTGGAGCTATTTCCTATGTTAAAGACTCACAAGAGTAGTGAAATCACTAAAATGCAGATTGAAGCTGGTGCTAAGGGTGTTTTAGTTGGAACATTGGATGAAGCTGAAGCGGTTGTTAAAAAAAGTGGTGTAAATAAAGTTATGCTTGCGTACCCTGTTATTGGAGATAGTAATCTAGATAGAATTATAGCTCTTAATGAGCAGTGTGAGCTATTTGTTGCCTTTGATAATGAAATCCCTGCAATGGAGTTATCTAAAAAATTAAATAATACTAAAGTTAATTATCAAATAATCATAAATAGCGGATTGAATAGATTCGGTGTTTCCCCAGAGGAGGGTGTTGATCTGTACAACGCTTTAAAAAAATATCCAAATCTTATTTTTAAAGGAATTTCAACTCATACTGGACAAGTTTATGGCTTCTCAAAGGATTATATTGAAGAGATTACTCAAAAAGAGATAGATGTGATGTCTATGGCAAAAAAACTTCTAATTGAGAATGATGCTCAAGTTGAATTTGTAGCTACAGGAACTACACCTACTTTTGAAGGTGCTATTAAATCGGATGAAATAACAGTTTCAAGACCTGGAAACTATGTATTTTTTGATGCTATTCAAGTTGCTCTTGGGGCTGCTAAAGAGGAGGATTGTGCTTTAACTGTACTGGCAACTGTTGTTTCTCATCCATCTGAAGATCTTTTTATTTTAGATTGTGGAAGTAAATGTTTAGGACTTGATCAAGGAGCACACGGAAACTCTTTAACAAAGGGGTTTGGAATGATTAAAGATCATCCTGAGCTAACTGTTATTGGACTTTCTGAAGAGGTTGCAAAAGTAAAAAAAGAGGGCCCTACGGCCCTAAAAATTGGTGATAAAGTTCAGATTATTCCTAATCACTCTTGTTCTGCTGCTAATATGACAAACTACTTAATAGGTCATAGAAACGGAACTGTTGAAAAAATTATTGAAGTTGATATCAGAGGAAACTCTAGAAAAATTTCCATTGATTAATCTTTTAAAGATTTCTCTCTTTTATAGATAGCTTTAACAAAGCCTAAAAATAATGGGTGCGGTTTCCCAGGTCTACTTTTAAACTCTGGATGAAACTGCCCCGCTATAAAAAATGGGTGTAGCTCTCTTGGTAACTCAACTATTTCAGCTAAACTTCCATCTGGAGATGAACCTGATATTTTTAATCCACTTTTTTGAATGACCTCTTTATAGATATTGTTAAACTCATATCTATGTCTGTGTCTCTCATATATAAGCTCCTCTTGGTATAGCTCATATGCTAAACTATCTCTGTCCAATCTACATGGATACACTCCCAATCTCATAGTTCCACCTAAGTTTTCTATATTTTTTTGATCCACTAAAATATCTATTACTGGGAATTTAGTCCCTTTATCAAACTCAGTGGAGTTGGCTTTATCCATAGCTAAAACATTTCTAGAGAATTCAATAACTGCACTTTGCATCCCTAAACATATCCCTAAAAATGGGATATTATTTTCTCTTGCATATTTTATAGCATCTATTTTACCCTGTACACCTCTATCTCCAAAACCACCTGGAATAAGTATTCCATTAACTTCTCCTAAAAGAGCTGTATTTAAATCTTCAGCTTGAATATACTTAATATCCGCCTTTAATCCTATTTCATAAGCTGCATGTTCAATAGCTTCATTTATACTTATATATGCGTCTTTTAACTCAATATATTTTCCAACTACAGCTAACTTTATTCTATCACCAGGGTGTTTAATCTTAGTTACTATATTCTTCCAATCAGTTAAGTTAGGCATTTTATTCTCTATTTGAAGTTTTTTACACACCACATCTGCTAAACCATTCTCCTCCATAATAAGGGGTACTTCATAGATTGTTTTAGCATCTGGAGCCTCTATTACCGCATCTTCATCTATATCACAAAACATCGATAGTTTTCTTCTTATATCTGAACTCATTGTGTGCTCTGTTCTACATACTAAAACATCAGGTCTTATTCCTAAACTCATCAACTCTTTTACCGAATGTTGAGAAGGCTTTGTTTTTAGCTCTCCTGCAGCCTTTAAATATGGCAATAAAGTCACATGGATATACAGAACATTCTCTCTTCCCACATCATACTTAAACTGTCTTATAGCTTCTAAAAAAGGAGTTGACTCTATATCACCAACGGTTCCTCCAATCTCTGTTATCACTATATCCGATGAGTTCTCTTTTCCCACTAACTCTATCTTTGATTTTATTTCATTTGTTATATGTGGAATAACTTGGACTGTTTTTCCTAGGTATTCCCCTTTTCTCTCTTTATTTATTACAGACTGGTATATTTTTCCAGTTGTTATATTATTATATTTTGTTAAGTTCTCATCTAAAAATCTCTCATAATGACCTAAGTCTAAATCTGTTTCCGCTCCATCGTCAGTTACAAACACCTCTCCATGTTCATAGGGATTCATTGTTCCTGGATCCACATTTATATATGGATCAAACTTTTGTATAGTTACGCTGTAACCTCTCTCCTTTAATAATCTTCCTAGAGATGCTGCAGTTATCCCTTTACCTAATGATGATACAACTCCACCTGTTACAAATACATATTTAGTTTCTCTCATAAATATCCTCCATTTAATTTATAAAAA
>NZ_DBGBQB010000377.1:0-3799 GCF_048470075.1 Cetobacterium sp.
GACTACAACTAGAAACTTAATAGATTTATCAGGCATTTGGAGATTTAAACTAGATGATGGTAAGGGAGAAAAAAATAATTGGGCAAAAAAAAAGTTAGAAGGTAAAGTTTATAATTTACCAGTTCCTTCAAGTTATAATGATTTAATAGAGGATAAGAAAGTAAGAGAGCATGTAGGAGGAGTTTGGTATGAAAAAGAGTTTGAACTTCCTAGAAATATTTTAAATGAAGATAGAATAATTTTAAGATTTGGAAGTGTTACTCACAAAGCTATTGTCTTTTTAAATGGTGAAGAGATTTGTAAAAATAAAGGAGGCTTTCTTCCATTTGAAGTTGAATTAAAAAAGGAGAATCTATTAGAAAAAAATAGATTAACAATACTGGTTGATAATGTATTGGATCATACGACACTACCTGTAGGAGGAGTAAAAGAATTAGAAAATGTATCTAGAGGTTTAGAAGAACTGATGATACCTAAAGTAAAACGTCATACGGCCTATTGTGTAGATTTTTTTAACTATAGTGGTATCCATAGACCTGTAAAAATTTATACAACTCCAAAAGAATATATAAAAGATATAATTTTAATTACAGATATAGAAAATACAACTGGAGTTATAAATTATGAGATAAAACTATCAACTGATAAAGATGTTTTAGTGGAAATTTTCGATAGAGATGGAAACATGGTAGCTGAATCATTTGGAAAAAAAGGTAAAATAAAGATAGAGAATGCTAAATTTTGGGAGCCAGGGGATGCATATCTTTATGAAATAAAAGTTACATTGAAAGATGAAGGAAACATTTTAGATGTATATTATGAAAAATGTGGTATAAGAACAGTTAAAGTTGTAGAAGGAAAGTTTTTAATAAATGGAAAACCATTTTACTTTAAAGGATTTGGAAAACATGAGGATTCAAATTCAAATGGAAGAGGTTTAAACGAAGTAATAAATAGAAAAGACTTTAGCTTAATGAAATGGCTTGGATCAAACTCTTTTAGAACTTCGCATTATCCATATTCTGAAGAGATTATGAGATTGGCTGATGAAGAAGGAGTTGTTGTTATTGATGAGGTTCCAGCAGTTGGACTTCATATAAATTTTATGAACACATATATGGGAATAAAATCATCAGTATCAACTTGGGAAGTTTTAGAAACAAAAATTCAACATGAAAAAGATATTAGAGGATTAATTGAAAGAGACAAAAATCATCCATGTGTTGTTATGTGGTGTGTAGGAAATGAAGCAGCTTTAGAGGAGGAAGGATCATATGATTATTTCAAACCAATGATTGATTTGGCAAAAAAATTAGACCCACAAAAAAGACCTGTGACATTGGTTTCACACATTGCTTATCCATTAAATACAGAGGAGGCTCATAAGATTTGTGCTGAATTAGATGTTTTATGCTTTAATAGATACTATGGATGGTACTGGGGAACAGGAGAGATTGAGTTAGTTGAGGGAGTTATTGTAAAAGAGCTAGAGATGTGGTGGAATCGTCATAAAAAACCGATGATGTATACAGAGTTTGGAGCAGACACAGTGAGCGGACTAAGAGAAACTACTCCTATGATTTACAGTGAAGAGTATCAGCAAATTTACTACGAAATACACGGAAGAGCTTTTGATAAAGTGGAGTATTTTATAGGGGAGCAAGTTTGGAATTTTGCTGATTTTGCAACGAGATATGATAGTATAATGAGAGTTGGTGGGAATAAAAAAGGTATATTTACAAGAGAGAGAAAACCTAAACTAGCAGCTCATACATTGAAGAAAAGATGGGAACAAATTCCAGATTTTAATTATAAAAAATAGTTTTAGTTTTAGAAGTATTAGATTTCCACTACAGTTAAAATTTTGTAGTGGAAATTTTTTTTATTTATCAAAACGCCCTGAGAAAACCTCTTCCTCTATTAGGGCGGTGGTAGTTCACTGATGTCTTAATAAGAGTAGGATTTTATAAATTTAGGCTATGAAAATATACAAAAAAGAGTTAAAATCTCTAATATATTTTAATTAAAAGAAGGGGATTAAGTGTGATAAGAAAAGCAACAAAAATAGATATTTCAAAAATTATGAAAATTATAGCAGTAACAATAAATGAGATGAAATCATATAATAATACTCAGTGGGATGAGAGTTATCCACAAGCGATAAACTTTTTAAAAGACATAGAAGCTGGTGATTTGTATGTGGATGAGTTAAATGATGAAATAAGAGGCTTTGTTTGTGTAAATTATATAGAGCCTATTGAATATAACTACATAAATTGGCAATCTTTGGAAAAAGCTATGGTTATTCATAGAATGGCAGTAAATTCAAATTTTAGAAATCAAGGAGTGGCAATCTCTTTATTAAAATTTTCTGAAGAGCTAGCATTAAAAAATGGAGTTTCATATTTAAAAACAGATACGTATTCGATCAATGATAAAATGAACTCTCTTTTTAAAAAATTTGGATTTCAATTAGTTGGAGAAATGAAGTTTTTAGGAAAAGAGAAACCATTTTATTGTTATGATAAAATTATTTCTAAAAATATTTAGGAGGAGATTAATGTCAATTGAAAAAGTTAGAGAATATTTTAAAAAATTTGGAATTGAAGATAGGATTCAAGAGTTTGAAGTATCTAGTGCAACTGTAGATTTAGCAGCAGAGGCTTTACAATGTGAACCATGTAGGATAGCAAAAACACTTTCATTTATTGTCAATAATAATCCTATTTTAATTGTAACTGCTGGAGATACAAAAATTGATAATTCAAAATATAAAGAACAATTCAAATCAAAAGCTAAGATGCTTAAATTTGATGGAGTATTAGAAGCCATTGGACATGAGGTTGGCGGAGTATGCCCATTTGGAGTCAATGAAAATATAGATATTTATTTAGATAGCTCTTTAAAAAGATTTAAAACTGTATTTCCAGCTTGTGGAAGTAGTAATAGTGCGATTGAATTAACAATAGAAGAGATAGAAAAATATACGCCGTTTATTTCGTGGGTTGATGTATGCAAAAAATAGAGATTGAGTATAAAATAGTTAGTGAGAGACTGAATTTTAGAGAGATTAATGAAGAAGACTTCAATGCTGTTTATAATATTTTAAAAGATGAAGAGATTATATATGCATGGGGTCATGGATTTTCTGAAAGTGAAACCCGAGAGTGGATTAAAAAAAATAAAGTTCGTTATAAAAGTGATAGATATAGTTATTTTTTTGTTACAGAAAAGAAATCAAGAAACTTTATTGGACTTATTGGACCTTTAATAGAGGAGATCGATGGTAAAAAATATATAGGAGTAGCTTATATATTGGATAAGAAATATTGGGGATGTGGGTATGCTACAGAAGGGCTAAAGGCATGTATAAACTATGCTTTTGATACTATAAAAGCAAATAAAGTAATTGCTGAAATTAGACCAGAAAATATTAAATCTAGAAAAGTAGCTGAAAGGGCTGGAATGAAAATTGAAGGTGAATTTATAAAAGTTTATAATAATGAAAATATGTTACATTTAATTTACAGTATTTCAAAAGAGAATAGAAATAAATAAGAGAAGATTTGAGTCTTCTCTATTTATTTTTATAAAAGTTTAAAGTCTAATTTTTAAAATTTAGTTGTGAGAAATTATAAAGTCCTCTTTCATCTCCTTTAAATCCTTCAATATCACTTGCAACTCCAACAGAATAATTAGGATAATACAGTGGTAAAATAGCACAATCTTTTTTTTAAAAAACAGAAAAATATTTTTATGACATAATTCTGAAACAATCTTTTGATACTCTATTTATAGG
>NZ_DBGBQB010000378.1:0-6894 GCF_048470075.1 Cetobacterium sp.
CTATATGGTAATAAAAACTTAATCAGATTTTCTATATCATCATTTTCAGTATTTACCCCTTTTATCAATGGAACTCTAATCTCTACATTATATTTATTCTCTAAAAGATATTTTAGATTCTCTAAAATTCTTTCATTTCTAACTCCAGTCCATTGAAAGTGTTTCTCTGAATCTATCTGTTTTATATCAAATAGAAATAGATCCACATATTCAGAAACTTTCTCTATAACATCTGAAGTAGTATAACCACAAGTCTCTATTGCTGTATTTAGTCCAATATTTTTACAAGCCATCAAGAGATTTATAGCTGCTTCAGGTTGCATTAAAACCTCTCCTCCACCTAAAGTAACTCCTCCTCCAGACATCTCATAAAATGTACGATCTTCCTCTATAACTTTCAATAATTCAGATATCCCTTTATCCTCTCCAACTATTTTTAGAGCCTCTTGATTACATATATTTTCACATTTTCTACAACCTATACATTGTTTAGTCCTATCTATAGTGTGAGTATTATTCATACTCACACCATGGATTTCAACAGGGCAAACATCTTTACATCTATTGCAATTAATGCAATTATTACTTTTAAACATGATCCTATATTTTTTTTCCAATCCCTCTGGATTAGCACACCATTTACATCTTAAAGGGCATCCTTGAAAAAAGATTAAGGTTCTTACTCCAGGTCCATCATACATATTGTATTTTTGAACATTAAAAATTCTTGCTTTTCTTTCTAAATGCTTATTTTCCATAAGTTTCTCCAAATTTTAGAAGTGTGTTAACACCGTTCTGCTTATAATTTCATCTTGTACATCTTTACATAGCTCAACAAAGTACGCACTATATCCTGCAACACGAACTATTAAATCTCTATAAGCTTCAGGATTTTTCTGAGCTGCAAGTAGAGTTTCATTGTCTAAGTAGTTAAATTGCATCTCACCTAACTGTAGAGCACAAGCACTACGTAACAGTGTTATAATTCCATTTTCTCCCTCAGGAGTTTCAAGTAAACCAGATATTAACTTAAAGTTATGAACCATTCCTATATTCATACTGTCACATGCCATTTTAGAAACAGATTTTATTATTGCAGTAGGTCCTTTTGTATCTGCACCTTGAGTAGGACTTATTCCATCTGAAAGTGGAGTCCAAGCTCTACGTCCATTTGGTGTAGCTCCTGTTATCTGCCCCAATGGAGTGTTATTTGAAATAGAAAGTGTTCCATGACTAAGTATAGAGTAAAGAGTTCTGTATTTACGGTGCTCATTCTCTGTAAAATTGATTAAATCTGTTGCTATATAGTCTACATAGTCATCATCATTTCCGTATTTTGGAACTGCTAAACAATCTTTTCTTAAAGTTTCATATCCCACAAAATCCGCTTTTAATGCTTCTTTTATATCTTTTAGAGTATATTTTTTATCCTCAAATACAAGTTTTTTAATAACTGCCATTGAGTCAACATAAGTAGCTAGTCCACTCCATACAACTCCAGGACCAAAGTTATACATAGCCCCTCCAGCTTCAACACCTTTACCACTTTCCATACATCCTTCATACATTATTGACATAAGTGGCTTTGGAGCTAAATCCTTATGCACTTTTTGAGTTATAACAGTTGCTATACTTGAAAGTTTTGTTACATATTTTATTTGATCTTTTACCGCTTCTTCAAACTCCTCATAAGTTTTGTATCTTTCCACATCTCCTAAGTCTGGACAAACTTGCTTTCCATACCACAAAGTTGCTCCATTATTTAAAACTAACTCAATACAAATTGGCCACTGAGTGTAAGCTGTTGATGTCCACTGATATAGTCTTCCTGATTTTTGAGGTTCGACACATCCCATTAAGCAATAATCTCTCGCATCTTCAATTGAAACTCCTTTCGCTAACATCATCTTTATATGTACCTCATCAAAGTGACAAGCAGGGAATCCAAGACCAGCTTTTATAACTTGAACTATTTTCTTTAAATACTCATGTGGTGATGATTTATGAATACGACAAGCTAGTGATGGTTGATAAACTTTAACATGTCTAACTGCATCCATAAGCAAGTATGTTAAATCGTTTGTTGCATCTTTACCACATCTTGTAACTCCTCCAACACACATATTTACAAATGGTTGATATCCTGCGAAGAATTTAGATCCCCCTTCACTTGTTAACCACATCATCTCTGACATCTTAATTAACATACATCCAGCTATTTCAAAAGCTTCATATTTTGACATTCTTCCACTTTCAATATCAGCTTTAAACAGTGGATACATATACTGGTCCACACGACCAATTGACATTCCAGTTTGATTTTCCTCCACAACTAAAAGCGATTCAATAGTCCATACTGATTGAACTGCTTCCCAAAATGTTTCAGGTTTATGAGCTGGAACTCTTGCATTTATCTCTGATATTTTTAAAAGTTCAGCTTTTCTCTTAGGGTTTGATTCTTTTGCAGCTAATTGAGCGGCATATTCTGACATACGTTTAGCGTATATCATTACACCCTCAGCTGTATCTATTAATGATTTATAGAAATATATTTTTTCAATATCCTCTGGATTTGCATAATCTAAAGTTTCTAACTTTTCATTAGCCTCTTTAATTACATCTAGCATACCTTTATTCATTAAAATAACATCGTAACCAGGATTTGAATCTCCCCCTCCATTTACAGCATGGTATGAACAATCAGAAACAAACGATTCCCCTGATAGTTCCCAAAGTCCCGCTTCACGGAATTGCTGCTCACAATACTCATCTACTGATTGCCCAGCCCAAAATGGAAAAATCTCATCTTTTAAAGTTTTTTTATCAGCTTCAGATATATAAAATGGATCCTGTGGTCTTTTTGAAATTGTTTCTAATTCAGTTTCTAGCCATCTCCAAGCTATATCTGGAGAAAATGCACCAGCTCTTGGAGCTCCATTTGGTGATCCAACAATTAGCTCTCCATCTTGAATCACAAGAGGTGCTGTTTCACAACAATATTTAAAACTTTTTCCTCTTAATATTGCTTTTGGAAGTCCTGGATTTTCTTTAGCTATTTTTGTTAAAGCCTTAGCTCTATGAATAGTTATAGATGGAATCTGCTTTAAATAGTTCTCTTTTAATTTTGCCAATCTTTCAGTTATTTTTTCAGGAACTTCTTTACATTCATTAGTACAGTTATAACTTTGTTTTTCACAACTTTCACTTTTTATTTCATGGCTCACTCCTTGAAACATTTTAAGCAAAGCTTCTCTTTCTTCCACTGACATATTTTCAGTAGCTTTCATAAATTTATTTAAAAATTCTCGAATTTCCATATCCCACTCCTTAAGATAAAATATCTCTCAATATTTTTTCTAGTTTTTTTAATATCTCTAGCTCTTTATCTTTTTTATCTCTATACTTTTCCAGTAGAGCCTCAGAACTCTTCACTTCATAACCAACTTTTCTTATATATATCAGATTCATTGGAGAAACGTTATCTGAAGTCATACCTCTTCCTATAACACCACATCCTAGTGTCATTGATGGAAACAACTCTGTAGTCCCTCCCATACTTCCAAAACTTCCTGATGTATTTACCAAAACTCTTCCCACAGGTTTTTTTAAAGAAAACTCTCTAATTATGTTTTCATCCTTAGAATGAATTACTAAGGTATGTCCCTGTTTCTCATTTAATAGAAGCTCTATACATTTCTCACAGGCAGTCATCCAATCCTCTTCCACATAAAATGAGAGTATGGGACACAATTTTTCTTTAGAAAATGGATTATCTAAAGACACGTATCTCTCCTTTGAAATAAGTATCTTTGTATCTTTTGGTATGGTTATCTCTCCTCTTTGAGCTAAAAACTGTGCATCTTTACCTATATATATTTTTTTAAAATCTCCCTTTGAATCAAATATAAGATTTTTTATTTTTTCACTTTCAATCTCATTTAAAAAATAAGCTCCATTTAATTCAAACTCTTTTACCACTTCATTTAAAATAGCTTTATCCACTACCACTGCCTGCTCTGCTCCTGGCATGACTCCATTGTCAAAAGTTTTACTTATAACTATATCCAAAACAGATTTTTTTATATCAGCAGTTTTTTCAATAAATACAGGGGTATTTCCAGTTCTTCCATAAACCAATGTCTTTCCACTTTTATAAATCTCTGGTAAAATCTCCTCTACTCCAGTATTTAAAACCAAATCTACTCCATTATGATTCAATAGTTCTTTTGTTCCATTTAGAGATATTCTACTTAAATATGAGATAGCTCCACTTGGATACCCAGCCTGTTCAGCTGCTTCTATTATTAAATCTAATGTTTTTATCATTGTTTTTTTTGAATTTTTTTGTAGATTAAATATTATTGAATTACCAGATTTTACAGCTATTAAAACCTTATAAATAAGTGTAGATATTGGATTGCTCTCTGAACAAAATGCTACTATTACTCCTACTGGAACCCCAATATTAGATATTTTATTGTCCTGAGATATAATACCCACACATCTCATATCTTTTATTTTTTCAATAACATTTTCTAAAAGTAAATTTAACTTTGTTACTTTATCCTCTTTCACTCCAAAATCAATCTCATCATAGAGTTCAAAAGCTATCTGTTCAATATTCTCTTTTAATTTTCCCTCTATGCTATCTATAACTTTATCCAACTGCTCTTGAGAAAAAGTTTTTAAAATCTTTTGAACCTCTTTTGAATTCTCAGCTATTATTCTAGCTTCTTGCATAGAAAGCAAATCATTATCTATAATAGTCATTTTTAATTCCACCTCTTATTTTATAAGTTTGGAATAGCATACTTATCGATTATTTTCTGTATATCACCATGTGGTCTAGCTATAACTATTGAGCTATACAGATTTCCATCCTCCATATTATTTACTGCATTCACACCTGCATCCACTGCTGCTTTACAAGCTCCAACATCCCCTGTAACTATGACAGTTATATATCCTGATGCCACATTTTCATATCCTATTAACTCCACATCTGCCGCTTTACACATAGCGTCTGCCGCTTCTAAAGCAAACACTAATCCAAATGTTTCTATTAATCCTATTGCTTCTCTTCTTAACATTCAAGTCAACTCCCCTTTGATTATTGATCTATATCATGAACTGTTACTATTTTTCCAATCTCACTTATAGGTCTTGGCATAACATTTTTAGCTGTTAGTTTTCCCACTGCCGCTGCTGCCGCTGCCCCAGCCTCCACTGCCGCTTTAACTGCTGCCACATCTCCTTTTACCATTACAGTAACAAGTGTTGACCCCACATTTTCATAAGATACCAATTCAACATTAGCAGCTTTTAACATCTTATCTGCCGCTTCTAAAGCTGGAACAAGTCCAAGTGTTTCAACCAATCCTAAAGCTTCATTTCCGTAATATTTCATTTTATCCTCCAAACTTAATTATTAATCTTTTATAAAACTATTGATTATATCTTTGCTCTCTTTATTAGCTTCATAGTATAAAACTAAGTTTCCATTTTCATCTAAGTCTGCATTTACTTCTTCAATTAACCCATTTGCTTCAGCTGTCATCAAAGCATTTATTATAGAGTCCTTATTGAAAGATTTAAAGTTTTTATAATCCTTTTTTAAAGAATTCATCACATCATAAACAGATGAACTTCCATGTCTTGTAAAATACTTCAATATAGCATAGTTAAGTGGCATCATGACTATTCCTCCCTCTTTTTTAAGAAATCCAAAGGATTTACAGCAATTATTAAAATTCCAATAACCATTATAATTGCTCCTATCCAAGCTACCATAGGAAGAGCCCATCCATCTATTCCAACAACTACCCCTAGGAATAACCAACAGAAAAACGGTCCAAAGAATGAGTATGTTCCATTACATGCTGTTCCAAGCCCTGCTCCACACATACTGTTTCCTGTATACCAAGCTGTAAAAGAAACAAATGTTGCTAATCCACTTAATACAAACCAAAGCATTGCCGGTGAACTAGAAAAAGCTTTCATAGTTAATGTTATTGAAGTTGTTACATCTCCACTTAGGAATCCAAGTATTGGTAAAACTATAAATATATTTGTAAGTCCTGAAGTTAACTGTCTAACACATATTCCAATTTGTGGATCTACCATAGCTGATGCGTATCCTGCAACACACCCTTCAAATCCCCATCCAAAGGCTGCTATTATCGCTATAAAAATTCCTAGTAAAACTTCTGTTGAAATCTCTTCTCCACCAAAGCTTGTACTTCCTATTAAAAAACTTGCAGATACACATATAAATATTCCAAAAGCCATTCTTTTATTGATCTCTTGTTTGTAAAATACTTTTCCTAAAATTGCTGCTATTGCAGGGCATAGAGCTGATATTGGAACTATTATTGACCCCGCCATTTGAAGTGCTATAACATAAGCTGTTCCAGCTATTGGTCCTCCTAACATTGCTGCTAACATAAGCATTCTTCCAGGTTTTGTATTCAATGTTCTTGCAAAATCACCAAGTTTTCCTTGATAACCAGCATTACCTAAAGCCCAAAATGCGCTACATGTATCATTTATTGCATTTCCTAATGCCGCTAATAGATACACAATTACGAAAGTTGAAAGTCCTGCTAGATTAGGTCCATACCAATCAGCCCAAACCCCTTTTGTCATTCCTAAAGTTAAAAAAGCCGTATAAATACCATAGGTCATTCCTGAAAATAGTGCAATCTTAATACCCTTTTTTAAAAAATCCTTTTTGCTTTGTTCTTTTAAAGCTGCAATTTTTACTTCTTTTTCTAAAAATTCAGCTTCTGCCGTCTCCTTCAATATTGCTTCTGGCATAACTCCTCCTTGATACTCTTTTTCATAATAAATTGGGGAATTTATTATTTTTTTTCTGTTATAGCTTTAGTATAAACC
>NZ_DBGBQB010000379.1:0-2106 GCF_048470075.1 Cetobacterium sp.
ACTGATTATAAAACCAGATTAATGAGATTTCAAGGAGGTGAGAAGATAGAGAAAATAAAATTATCATATAGTTTATGGAAAAAAGTTTCTTTAAAGAAGAGTATTTATTTTTTCTTTAATTATATTCTTAAAAGATAAAAAGCAGTAATAAGAAATTTATTACTGCTAAGTAGGTTCTATATGAGCAAGAATTAAATTTTTTTATTATTTTTCTTGCTTTGGCTATGGCTTTTTTTTAGTGTTAGAAAGATTTTTTGTTTGATTATTTCTAGTTCTAATCTTTGCCATTGTTGCCTTTGGTTAGTAACACTTTGATTTTTAGCCATATAATAGCACCTCCTTTCTATAGAATATTATAACTTTTTTGAAAACAAATCTCCAAATAAAAAAAGCTAGTTTTATCACTAGCTTAAGAGATTTTTTAATATTGATTAACTACTTTTTAGAGTAACTTGTGGGCAGCAACGAGAACATCCTTTAGCTTTTTGATAACCCAATTTTTTAGCTGATTCAATAGCTCGGTAAGATGATGGATAATCTCCTAATTCAATAACATCAGAGTTTTTAATATGTTCGCAGTAGTATCTGTGAACTTCACAAGTTTTAGTGTTAATATAAAATTTCATAGTAAATAATGCTCCTTTCAATTACGGGGGTAAAAGTTTTATTAGTTCTAATTTATTTATAATAGATTTTTTTAAGATACGCAATGAAAAAATTATTTTTTTATATGTGCTACCTACTAGAAAGCCAAGTGACCTTACTGGTAGGTGGTATCTATAAAGAAATAAAAAGACTAGGTCACTTGGCGGTTTCCTAGCTTTTAGAGGAGGAAGAGATGAGAGCAATAAAAAAAGAAGATTTAGACTATTTTTATCATTTACAGATTCCTAGATCTGTATGGAGTTTGTTTGTTGAAAAGAAAATAAGTCAATCAACATTTAAAGTTTATGTAGAGTTATTTGATAGATTAAAATTATCTTCATATAACGGTTGGATAGATAAAGAAGGAGATGTCTATTTAAAGTATTCATATCCAGAATTAATGACTATTTTAGGAATTAAGAGTAAAGGAACTATATCGACAGCTTTAAATGAGCTTAGAGATTTAAATTTAATTATTCAAAAAAAGGGATATAGTACATCAAGCAAATTCTATTTAACTAATGTTTTACAGTCGACTGAAAAATTAGATAAATATGAAAAAACTCAGAAGTCTAAAAAAATAGTCGAATGTACAGAAGTACAAAAAATTGAACTCCAGAAGTCCGAAAAATTAGACTCACAGAAGTCTAAAAATTTAGACTCTAATAATAATAACTATAATCATAATAATTTAATAATAACTACTACTAACCAAGATAATATAAATTATAAAGACCAAGATACTAACCAACCTGAAAAAGTTAGTAGTAGTTCTTTTGAAAAAAATATAAAAGAGATTAAAAAATATTTACTTGAGAACGTAAAAGATATACCAACTTGTAAAAACATCATGTTCTTAGTTGAAAATATAGGTCTATCTCTTGAAAGAATCAAAGAGGTTGTTAATTATGCAACTAAATCTCAAAAAGGAATTGGCTTTATTTACAAGGCTTTAGAAGAGAATTGGACATTGAAAGATATAACATATTCAACTGAAAAGAATATCAGCACTACACCTACAGCAAGAGGACATAAGTTTAATTCTGAAGCCATAGACAGCACAATAGAAGCTAAGGAAGCTAAAGAGGAATACACAGCTAAAATTGATAGATTGCAAGGGATATATCAAGTTTTAAGCGACTCAGAAAAGAAAAAAATTGATGATGATGCATACCAATTAGCTGTAGAGCAATATGGGGTAACTGTTGCTAAAATTATGGCCAGAACTAAAACTAAGTTTGAAATTTTAGAAAAGTATTATCTATTGGAAAAAGGAGCTTAGTTATGTTCCAAGAAGAACGATATAAAATTTATAACGATAATTGCTTTGAAGTTTTAGATTCTTTAGCTAAGCAAGAAATAAAATTAGATTTAATTATTTTAGACTTACCTTATGGAAAAACTAAAAATAAATGGGATAAGAAAATCCCATTAAATAGTTACATAGAACTTCAGAAAGGT
>NZ_DBGBQB010000380.1:0-2304 GCF_048470075.1 Cetobacterium sp.
TCTTTCTTGTTCTTCTAATGGAGGTAATGGTAATTTTAAACTTCTTAAAATATTTAGTGGTATAAATTTTTGTGTAGACCCTTTTAATTTTGAATTTACTATTTGTTGAAAATTAAAACTATTTAAATAATTAAAAATATATTTCCCCATTTTTTTGTCAAAAGGTTTAAAGATAGCAACATTTTTTACAGCATATGAATTTAAGCTCTCAACATTTACATAAACTGGATTCCCTATTGTGCCAATCATAGCGTACAGCACATCACCTTTTTCAACTTTAGACCTTTGATTTATTTTTAACATATCTTCTTCTGATATGTACTTCACATTTTTAAAATCAATTTCATTATTTTTTAGATTTTTAGAAGTCACTAAAGGAAAGCCTTTATCTACATATTTAGGAGAATCATGAGTTCCATCTCTTATATCCATAATAGATATTATTTTAACCCACTCCCAATTATCAGGTATTTCATAAGGTTGCTCTTCTTTTGGTATAATAGCCTCTTTTAACTTCTCTTCTAATGTTACCTCTTTTTTCTTACTCATTGCTTTCAACTCCACAAATATGAAGTTCCTTTATAACTCCTCTTAATAAATCCATAGCTTCTTCTAATTTTGATATAGCTTCCTCTGCACTCTCAATAGGATTTGGTAAATCTTCTGAATCTATAATACCTTCATCCTTTATAAGTCCTAAATCTAAAGAGTAATCTTTTTTTATAATATCATCTAAGGAGAATCTATTCCATCTCTCAATTTTTTCTTTCTCTTCTTGATTATTAAAGGTTCTTTCAAACTCTTCAAAATGCTCTTTTGTCAATGGTGTTGTCTTTCCAAAATTAGGCATATTAGTTCTTAAATCATAGTACCAAATCTCTTTAGTATTCCCATGTTCTGTAACTCCTCTATCAAAGAATAAAACATTTGTTTTTACTCCTTGTGCATAAAATATTCCTGTAGGTAATCTTAGTATTGTATGAACATTACATTTATTCAATAAGTCAACTCTTATATCCTTACCAACTCCACCTTCAAATAAAACATTGTCTGGAATTATTACTGCTGCTCTCGATTTTCCATTTTTCTTTAGTGAATTATAAATTATTTGCATAAAGTTTAATTGCTTATTTGATGTTTCATGCATTAAATCATCTCTTGTTGCTCTTTCTCCACCTTTCTTAGTTCCAAATGGAGGATTAGATAATATCAGATCATAGTTTTTTAAAGATTTTCCTAACTCAGATAAAGTATCTCCTTGGATAAAATAATTACTATCTATTCCATGTAATAAAGCATTCATAACACCAAGTCTATGAGTGTCTGGAACTAGCTCACAAGCTGAAAAAGCTTCTTTTTCTTGAAACTCATATTGTTCTGATGTTAATGTAAAATAATTATCTGTTTTACTTTTTAAATATTTATCTGCTTCTATTATAAATCCAAATGTTCCACCAGCTGGGTCAAATATTCTTTCTCCAATTTCTGGCTTTGTCATTCTAACTATTGAATCTATTAAAACTCTGGGAGTAAAATATTGTCCCGCTCCAGATTTTTTTTCAGAAGCATTCTTTTCTAGAAGCCCTTCATATAAATCTCCTAGATCTTCTTTATCAACAGAATACCAATCTATCTTATCTATTTCACTAAATATCTTTTTTAAGTTAGCAGGTTCCTCTATTTTTGTTTGAGCGCTTCTATAGATAATTCCTAAACTTCCACTCTTATTACTTAAATCTATTAACATTTGTTGATATGTTTTTTTCAATTCAATTCCATCTAATTTTTTTAATTCATTCCAAGTATATTTATGATCTATACCTATTTTCTTTTCTGTATCTAGCTCTGAAGCCATTTTTAAGAATAATATGTATGTTAGTTCTGTAACATATTCGTGGTATGTTATTCCATCATCTCTTAATACATTACATAAATTCCATAATTTTTGTACAATTTCATTATTTGTCATTTATTTTCTCCTATTAATTTAAAATCAAATCTTGTTTTAATATACTTATTATTTCATTTAACATCCCATCTAACTGCTTATCAATTCTATTATAGCCACCATACTGTTTAAATTGAGATGTTTCTAAATCATCCTCTGTTAAAATTTCATTATTTTCTAGATATTTTTCTATTCTTTCTAAAATTGTTTTTTGCGGTGCTGTCCAACGATTTAATTTTTTTATTTTAGACATAACATCATTAATCTTTTCTTTTTTATCTATTATTGGTGAACCTTTTATAGCATGTTTTATAAAAGTCATCATATTTGTTAAAATATCTTCATTCTTTACTATG
>NZ_DBGBQB010000381.1:0-11584 GCF_048470075.1 Cetobacterium sp.
TTCCTATACCACCTTGAGGTTGTAATTTCCAATCTTTTTCAGAGGAACCCCAAACTTGATTTGAATACTTAACCTGAACGAATAAATCCATTTTTAACTCCTCAGAGTGATTATATGTTACTTTTAACTGTGGTAAAACAAAAGCATTAAACATATTCGAATAGCTTTTATCATTATCCAACTTTGTTGGCCATAACCAACCATATCCATGATCTATTATCCAAAAAGTTGGTTTCCATCCTTTTTCACTACTACTTGTAAATATATAAGGATCAAATCCAGTTGCGAAATTAAATTGAAGATTTGTTTTTTCATTGAATTGGTATATATTTTTAGAGTATTCAAGCCAAGAAACTATAGCAAAGTAATTCATCTCCTCTTTTTTATCTACTTTAAAATCACCATTATACCATTCTTTTGATAGATATCCATTAAATTGAAATTTAAAATCTTCATAAATTTTAAACTGTGTTAATAGGTTAAGTGCTGCATGGTTCATATGTCCATTAGGATTAGATTTAACAAATGATCCATAAAAATAAAGGGGTTGTATTGCAAATTGTAGTACTTCAAAGTTTTCACTTTTAGGAAAATATTTGTAAAAATCTAATGAAGTACTTATCCAAGTCCAGTATTTATCATCAGTTGAATGGAAAAAATTGGTTTGTCTAGCTCCTATCTGTGTTCTCCAAATAGCTTTAGTATCAAAAAAATTTTTATGTATATATTCAAAATGTCCTTTTGGAACACTAAAATCATGATTGGATTTATTACTATCTTTTTCATATTCTCCACTGTAGATATTCATTAATCTATTCCATTCAAAGAATAATGACCATTGTGGAGTAAAAGTATAATCTAAGTAAAGCATTGGATGTGCAGTAGCTGTTTTATATTTACCTGAATTTCCATAGATTGTAAAAATTGTTCCAATCTCTCCATAAGGAGTAAAAGAATTTTGAGTTAAATTTGTTTCTTGTTTTAATTTCTTTTCATATGAGTTCTGTATACTGTTTCCAATATCTGTACTTTTAAGTTCTGCAAATGCTCTATTACATAAAATTGAACTTAAAATCAAAGAATATATCAAATGTTTCCTCTTCATAGGCTACTCTCCTTATATATCGTTATGTAATTTTATTTTAGGAATCTACAAACTCCATGTTGAAACTATTCTTGTTACCCAAATCCAAAATGGTGCTGCTACCATAAATAAAAGTACACTTACAGCCAATGAAGATGTTCCAGTACGAACATAAACCTGATAACGGCTACTTATAATAATTCCTGAAAATGCAGGTGGTAGTGCTCCTGAAAGAACAAGCATCTGAAGATGAATTGGATCTAATTTTACAAGTAATCCAACTATCAATAAAAGTCCAGGCATTAATATTAATTTAATAAAAGTATTATAAATAATCTCTAAATCAAATTCAAACTTTAACCCTGATAATGTTAATCCTGCAGCAAATACTGCAACTCCTGAGTTAGCTTTCGATATTAACTCAAAGTTAGGGTCTAAAATTGGTGGGAATTTTATTCCTAACAAAACAATTATAACAGCCAATATAGGTGCCCATGCAACTGGTTGTGTCAAAGCACTTATAACTGGATTTTTTTCTAACTTTTGCATCTCTTGCTCAAACTCATCAATATCTTTTTTTATTCCAGTTTCACCGCTAAGATCCTTAATAAGCTGTCCTGTAACTTTTGCTCCTCCAGGATTTAAAAGCGATAACCCAATTGGAATAGTTATAGCATTAACAACTATTGAAACTATTGCTACAACAAGACCAGTATTAGCAGTTGCTCCAAAAATTGGATCCAACACTGCAAATCCTAAGAATCCAATTGTTGGTGATCCTGCAATTAATGCGCAAACTGCTGCTTCACCCTTTGTATGCTTAAAAAATTTATAGCAGCTAAAGAATGACCACATAAAAACACCAACAATAACAAATGTACTGACTAAAGTTAACTTTATATCTTCAAATAGCATATGTCTATCGGCTTTAACAATTGATACGAATAAAGCTGCTGGTAAAGCATAGTTTAAAACTAATTTATTAAAACTTCTGGCATTGTCTTGATTAAAGGCCTTTGTTTTTCCTGAATAAAATCCCAATAGCATAATTACAAAAATTGGAATTATATCTTTCATAATAATGTTCCACATATTATCAGCTCCCTTAATTTATTTTTTAATTTTTTGTTGCTGTTTTAGGATTTAAAGAGGTAATATGCCCACTTTCAGTTCCAGTTTTTGGATCTATTATGCAATTAATCAATGTTGGTTTTAATGACTCTATTCCTTTTGTTATTGCCTCTTTTAACTCTTCTGGAGTTGAAACACTATATGGAACCCCACCAAAAGCCTCAATTAATTTATCATATCTTGCTGATGCCATAAGTGTAGTTGGTGATGGATCACTTCCTCCACCTAAATTTATATGATCGCCACGATAAATTCCGCCATTATTAAATACCACTATAGTTACAGGAAGCTTATATCTACAAATAGTTTCTATCTCCATTCCGCTAAATCCAAAAGCACTATCACCCTCAATAGCTAACACTGGTTTTCCACTCGTTATAGCAGCTCCAATGGAAAATCCCATTCCTATTCCCATTACTCCCCATGTTCCACAATCTAGCCGTCTACGAGGATAATACATGTTAACAACATTTCTTGTATCATCAAGAGTATTTGCTCCCTCATTTACAAGATATATATCTTTGTGAGAATCTACTACCTCTTTAACAACTTTTAAAGCATTAAAGTAATTCATAGGAGAAGTTTCTGTATTTAATTTTATGGACATTTTGTTTATATTAATCTCTTTATCTTTTTCAATCTCTTGAATCCAAGATGGATCAGCTTTTATTGAGGTACTTTCTAAACCATTGACTAAAAGCTCCATGCTTGATTCTATATCCCCTACTATAGGAGCTTCAATTGGTCGATTGCTATCAATCTCTTTAGGATCAATCTCCAATTGAATAAAACGAACATTTGGATTCCAATGCTTTCCCTTTCCGTGACTTAAAAGCCAATTTAATCTAGCTCCAACAAGTACAACTACATCTGCATTTTCTAAAACAAGAGAACGTGCTGCTGCTGCGCATTGAGGATGATCGTCTGGGAGTAATCCTTTCGCCATAGACATCGGTAAAAATGGAATTCCAGTTTTTTCTAAAAACTCTTTTATTAAATTATCCGCTTGTGAATATGCAGCTCCCTTTCCTAGTAATACCAAAGGTTTTTTAGCGTTTGCTAGTAAATCCAACGCTTTTATAATAGATTCAGAACTAGGTATAGATTTTGGAGCTGAGTCCTCCACTTTGAATAGAGTTTTTTCCGCTTCAATCTTATCTATAACGCTTCCTAGTAATGCTGTTGTTACATCTAAGTATACACCACCTGGTCTACCAGAAGTTGCTGCACGAATAGCTCTTGCCAATCCTATTGCAATATCTTCTGGTTTATTGATTCTATATGCCGCTTTAGCAAAAGGTTTAGCTATATTCATTTGATCTAACTCTTCATAGTCTCCTTGTTGTAAATCAATAATTGCTCTATCACTAGAACCACTTATTTGAATCATTGGAAATCCATTAACTGTAGCATTTGCTAGAGCAGTTAGTCCATTTAGAAAACCCGGAGCTGAAACAGTTAAACATATACCAGGTTTTTTTGTTAAATATCCACTTATTGCTGCTGCATTTCCAGCAGATTGCTCATGTCTAAAACCTATATATCTAATTCCTACCTCTTGAGCATGTCTTGCTAAATCTGTTATGGGAATTCCAACTACTCCATAGATTGTATCAATTCCATTTTTTTTAAGCGCTTCCACCATTATATGCATTCCATCTGTTAAATTATCATCTTGAGCAATAGCCATAGTAATAACCTCCTAAATATAAGCTACTAATATAATTTAATATCTCTGTAAAGAATTTTGTGGTAATTGAAACCAATTACCACAAAATTCAGTTAATTATTTACAAACAACATGTTTTGCACGGAACTCTTTTATTTCATTATCAGAATATCCAATCTCTTTTAAAATTTCATCTGTGTGCTCACCTAATAAAGGAGCTTTCTTGATCTCTGGAGTATAGTTCGAGAACTTTTGAGGACAACCAATAGTTAGATACTCTCCACGTTTTGGCTGCTCTACTTTTACAAGAGTCCCACATTTATGTAATGACTCATCTTTTTCTATTTCAGCCATACTTAAAACAGGTCCACAAGGAACTCCAAATTTACTTAACTCATTTACTACTTCAAGTTTATCTTTCGTCATTGTATATTTTTCAATCTCTTTATATATCTCCTGCTTAACCAAATTACGAGCTGCTGAACTGTTAAATTTAGGATCTGTTATCCACTCAGTTTTTCCAATACCCTTACAAGCTTCAGCAAAAGCTTTATCTTCATTCTGAAGAACTATATATACATAAGCATTCGGATCTGTTTCCCAACCCTTACACTTGTAGCACCAACCAAGAACTTGTCCACCCTCTGCATTTCCGTAACGCGGTACTGTGTTTCCTACTTTTTCTTCTGGATATCCTGGGAAGTGTTTAAGTTCTCCTGTATGTTCTAAAATTAATTGATCACGAAGTTTAACTCTACATAAATTTAAAACAGCTTCTTGCATTGACTGATATACAAAACACCCTTCTCCTGTTTTCTCTCTTTGCATTAAAGCAGCAAGTAGTCCTATAACCAAGTGCATACCTGTATTACTATCACCTAAAGCTGCTCCAGATTGAGTAGGAATATTGTACTCTCCTTCCCACCATCCAGTAGTTGCTGCTGCCCCTCCAGCACACTGTGCAACAGGTTCAAAAGCTTTTACATCAGCATATGGTGATTCTGGATTAAATCCTTTTATAGACCCATATATTAAACGAGGATTTAATTTATGAACTTCTTCCCATGAAAATCCTAGCTTATCTGCAGCACCTGGATGAAGATTTTCAACAAATATATCAGCATCTTTTAAAAGTTTCATTAAAATCTCTTTTCCTTCAGGTGTCTTTGCATCTAATTCTATTGATCTTTTATTACTATTTAACTGTAAGAAATATAATCCATCTAGACCTGGAATATCTAACATTTGAGTTCTAGTTGGATCTCCTGTTCCTGTACGCTCAATTTTAATAACATCAGCTCCTAACCATGCTAATAGTTGTGTGCATGATGGCCCTGATTGTACTTGTGTCCAATCAATAACCTTAATTCCTTGTAATGGTGCTGTCATAATAAATTCCTCCTTATTATTATAATCAATTAATTTGATGAACTAATTTTGCACTGTTATACAAAACACGATTATTTGTTCCTTCTTTAGAAAAAAATTTTATTTAATTTTTTTTAAAACTATTGAGATAAAAGATAATGGAAACATCCATAAAATATTGTAAATCCAAATATATACAATATCTTTTATTGTTATTGAGTCAACTAACCAACCAAAATATGTCATAAACACAACAAAAATTTGAGTTAAAACTATTGCCATAAATAGTTTCCATTGTGGAAAAGGTTTTGTGAAAAACCAACCTGAACGCCTTGTTATAAACAATAATAGATGTCCTCCAACAACTAATTGTAAAAATACCAATGTTTGCAATTGACTAAAACTTGTTATTTGACTCCAATCTCTATCTGCCCATACAACAAGTACAATACTTTGAACAACAGATATAATCCCCAAAACAAAACTAACTGTGAAAACTTTCTTTTTATTCCAAATAGATGGTCCTGAACTTATCTCAGCGTTGTCATAAGCTATTGTCATTATGGGAATATCATCCAAGAGAGCTAATGATACAAGCATTATAGCTGTCAATGGAAAAAAGGATTCTCCCATTTGTGGAGTTACTCTGTGGATTAAATATTTTCCAACTAATGTCACAATAACGGAAAATATCATTATATTAATTGTCATTGCAATACGATAATATATATAGCTCATCATTCTTGAGAATATTTTTTTAGCTTCATTTACAGCATTTTCAATTACACTTAATCCTGGATTTGTTAAAATCAGTGCTGCTGCTGCTCTAGCAGCATCTGTTGCTCCTGAAACTGCAATTCCACAATCCGCTTGTTTCAGAGCTGGTGAATCATTTACCCCATCCCCTGTCATTGCGCAAATATGTCCTTTAGATTGTAAAACTTTCACTATTTCATATTTATGTTGTGGAAATACCTCTGCAAAGCCACTTGCACTCTCCACTTGATTTTGCATGTTCGATGTTATTGTCATATTTTTATCATCTGCTCCAAAGACATCTGTTGCCAATAAAATATTCTCTCCTATTCCCAATTGATTAGCTACCTCTTTTGCAATATTTTGACTATCACCTGTTATCATTTTTATATCTATTCCCTCTGCTTTTAAAGCCTGAACTGTTGACTTACTATCTACTCTTAATGGGTCTGCCAAAGAAAATGTCCCCATATAATTCCATGTTTCTCCATCTCCTATTGCAAGTCCCAAAGATTTGAAGCCATGATATGCCAATTCATCTATCTTATCTTGAATATTTTTTAGAATATCTCCGGCTAATTTACACATTTCAACAATAACTTGTGGAGCACCTTTTACAATATGAAATTTTTTTCCATCTTTTTCCACAATGACTTCAACTCTTTTAATAACTGGGTTAAATGGGATAAAAGTATCCACCTTATATCCATCCAATAGATTTTTAGATTTCAAAGTATTTTCAATGGCCAAATCAATTACATCTTTTCCCTTAGGATCAGATGCTAAAACTCCATATATCGTTATTAAGTCTGTCGTTATCTCTCCAACTGGATATACTCCCGCCACACTTAATTTATTTTGAGTCAAGGTTCCTGTTTTATCACTACAAAGCACATCTACACTGGCCAATGCCTCTATAGAGTTTAATTTAGATACTATTGCTTTCATTTTTGAAAGTTGTAAAGCACCTAAAGCTATTGTTACAGATATCACTGCTGGCATTGCAACTGGAATAGTTGCAACCATTAAAACTAATACTGTTTTTATTATTCTTAAAATTGTTACTTGATCTAGTGGTCTTATTAAAATTAATTGAAAAGTTACTAAAATTATTGAAAGGACTATGGCTCCTATTATTAAAAAATTACCTACAGATGTAATTTCACCCGTCAGTTGACTTTTTGCTCCAGCTTCAGCTACTAGTTTTGCAGTTTTACCAAAATATGTATTAACTCCTGTTGCTGTTATGGCAGCTATTATGCTTCCTTCCTTAGCTATTGAACCTGAATACACAACATCTTGAATATTTTTAGTTACTGGTAAACTTTCTCCTGTTAAAGCTGACTGATCAACCGTTAAATAATCTCCACTTAATATTTGAGCATCTGCTGGAACAACATTTCCTAGAGTTATTGCAACAATATCACCAATAACCAGATCAGCCGCTGATATTTCTTGCCATTTAGAATCTCTTAGAACATTAGCTTTTAAGGCTAAATCATTTTTTAAGGCTGCAAGTGCATCCTGTGCACTCTTATCCTGTCTCCATCCTATAAAGGCATTCAATAGTAGTAGTAATAATATAATGATAAAGTCCTTTATATCCATTGTTATTAGCGAAAGTAGAATTGCAACCTCTATCATCCACGGAATAGGTCCCCAAAAATATGGCATTAATTTTTGTAAAAGTGTTTCTTGTTTTTCTTCCAATGCATTTTTTCCATCCCTCATTAGCCTTTTTTGAGCTTCTGAAGTAGTCAAACCTTTTTTCTCATCTGTTTCTAATTTTTTTAATAAATCATCATTTGAGATTTTATCCATGATTTTATCCTCCTAACTCTCTTTTCTTAAAACTTATTATTTAAGTAATAATCTTGATATGAGAACTCTTTCTCATCTTTATTAATTTTAACTAAGGAGTATGTTCCATCTTCATTCTCTTTCCATCTTTTCATATTATCTTTTAATATATTCTCAAAATATAGGTCTAATTGTTGCTTGTTTTTGCTATCTTTTATAGGAAAAATAAGCTCAACTCTTCGTTCTAAATTTCTAGTCATCCAATCTGCACTTGATAAAAAATACTCTTTCATACCATTATTTTCAAAAATATAAATTCTATTATGCTCTAAGAATCGTCCAACTATGCTGTATACTTCAATATTTTCGCTCATATTTTTAACTCCTGGAAGTAAACAGCAAGCTCCTCTCACTATCAATATCACCTTTACTCCTGCATTAGAAGCATCATATAATTTTTCTATCATGCTTATGTCTGTCAAACCATTCATTTTAGCTATAATCTTAGCTTTTTTCCCTTTTATAGCATTATTTATCTCTCTATCTATAAGCTTTTTAAATCTATCTTCCAGCTCTTTAGGACCAACTCCTATCTCTTTCCAATCACTCTTTTCTTGAGGACCTATTAAATTACAAAATAGGTTAGATATATCCGCCCCTATTCCTTCATCAGCAGTAAATAAAGATATATCAATATATGGCGCTTTGTAATAATTACCTGTTCCCAACTGTACGTATTTTTTTATTTTATTACCTTCTTTTCTTAAAATGAGAAGTGTTTTTCCATGAACTTTTAAATCTTTTATCCCATATATTACATGACAACCAACTCTTTCCAATTTTTTGGCCCATTCGATATTATCTCCTTCATCAAACCTAGCTTTCGCTTCAACTAGAACGGTTACTTGTTTTCCTTTTTTACATGCTTTTTCCAATGCGTCGATTATCGGCGAGTCGTGATGCTTAACTCTATATAGGGTTTGTTTTATGGCCAATACATCTGAATCATCTGCTGCTGTATCAATTAACTCTGTAATCGCTTCAAAGGATTCATATGGATGCAACAGTAATTTATCTTTTTTATTTAAAGTATCAAATATATTTTCTCCTTTCATTTTTTTAAAAAATTTCTCATTTAATGGTTTATACTTATATTTTTCATATCCCTTTAAGCCCTCTATTGTCCATAAAAAGTCTAAATTTATAGGTCCAGATATCTCATATATCTCTGTAGTCAAAAGACTAAAATTCTCTGTAATAAAGGCTTTCATATCTCTAGATAATCTCTTATCATATTCGATTCTAATAACCTCTCCCCACTCTCTTTCCTCCAGTTGATCTTCAACTTCCTTTATAATATCCGAATTTACTTTGGAATTCTCTAAAATTTCAACACCCTCATCTCTTGTTAATCTAAAAGTCCCAATCTCTTTTATCTCAAAATCTTCCAATTGAGTGTATAAATTTCCTTTTATTAACTCTTCCATTAAAATAAAATGATTTTTATCCTCTTCAAGTTTTATAATCCTTTCAAACTCCCCCCTTAATTCAATCATAACTACTTTTCTCTCTTTTGTTTTCTTATTCTCGATTATTCCTAGTAAAACTAGATTTCCAGAGGCTATTCTTGGAATTGGATGAAAGGGATCAATTTCAATTATCTCTAATACAGGTTGAATTAATCTTTTAAAATAGTCATCAGCTAACTCTCTCTCTTTTTTATTTAAACTTAAATACTCTTTTATCTCTATATCTAACTCTTTTTTTAAATCTTTTAAATAGAGGCTATATTCATTGTACATATTATCTACCATTTTTTTTATGCTATTATAAATTCTTTCTCTCTCTTTTCTCTCTCTTTTTTTAGGAATCCTAACCATAAAAAATTGATCTAAATTAGTTGAAGCTATTGCTAAAAACATTGCTCTTTCCAAGAGTGGATTTCTTCCAATTTTTGCTTCATATACAACCTTACTATTGAACTCTAGCCAACTTAAATCTCTATTGTAAATCTCTTTTTTCTTTTCTTTCATATAAAGTCCTCCTTTTAATTTTTAGTTAGACTTTTATAGAAAAAATTAATATATTTTCCTTGTTTTAAAAAAAAAAGGATAGAATCATAATGATTCTATCCTCTTATACCTCTATTATTCTTTATGATTGATTACTACAGCTAACATCTCCAATTCATCATCCCCTATATTTTCAATGGAGTGTTCCTCTTCATGGGATGTGTAGACTACATCACCTTCATTAACTGTATAAGTCTTATTTTTTTCCAAAACTTGTCCCGTTCCTTTTAAGATGTAATAAACTTCAAAATCATTAATATGCTTATGAAGTCCTATTGATGATTTTCTCTCTAAAATCACTCTACTAAAAAGTTTACCCTCATCTTTTAACTCCTCTTTGGTAAGAATTTCAATCATTTTTAATTTCCCTTCTCCACCTTTTAACCCCTCAATTTCATTAACTTTTAAATCAGATTTTTTCTTAATCATAGATACATCCTTTAATCCTTTATTTTTAGGATATCACCATTTAAAATTAATTTCAATATGAATTTATTCTAATTAATTATCTCTAGTAACTCCCAATCATCTTCACTTCTTTTAAAATATCTAATGACCCAGTTGCTTTCCAACTTTAACTTCAGTTTTTCAATATATTTGTTTGCATCCTCTGGTGTTGGAAAAAACTGTCTTGAATCTATAAAATCATAATTTTCATTGTTAATGACTTGTATCCCTTTGAAAATTTCAACCTTATACTGCCTTTTTAATTCCTGCTTTTTTACGTAATTCATAAAACCTCCGATTTAAATTTTATAAAATGACCAAATAAAACAAAACAGCCCTGTTCTTGTTACAAGGCTGTATGATAAATCATTTAAAGACTTTATATTTTTAAAATAAAATATACATTTTGGCAAAAAATAATCCTTATATCATTATATCTTATATTTGTAAAAAAGTATAGTTTTATATTTTTTGCATCAGTGCAGCTCCAATGGCCCCAGCATAACGACCTAATTCATGTGTTGATACTTTTGAACCTAATTTTTTAGAAAGTTCCTCCAAAAAATATGGACTTGCACATAATCCACCAGAAAGAAAATACTCCTCTGTCAACTTGCTTCTACTTGCAAGACCTGCAACTTTATTTACAACTGAGTCTATAATACCACAAGCAATATTCTCTTTGGCAGTTCCTTTTCCCATTAAACTAATAATCTCGCTCTCTGCAAAAACAGTACACATAGATGAGATTTCAACTTTTTCTCCCTGTTTAGCTAATCCATATAATTCATCCAATTTTACTCCTAGTATATTGGACATAACCTCTATAAAACGTCCAGTTCCAGCTGAACATTTATCATTCATTATAAAATTTTCGACATTACCACAAGAAACCTCTATAATTTTAGTATCTTGTCCTCCTATATCTATAATTGTAAAGTCTTTATTCTTAGTTATATATTGAACTCCTTTACTATGACAAGTAATCTCTGTCACTGTTTTATTAGCATATGGAACTGAAACTCTTCCATATCCTGTTGCAGTAACCTTACAATGTTCAAAATTATAACCTTCACTTTCAAGATCTTTTTTTATTTTTTCAGATGTTTCTACGCTACTCCATCCACTTGGAACAGAAAATACTCTCTCTAACTCCTCACCATAAAATATTGCAACTTTGGTAGCGGTAGAACCAATATCAATCCCTATTCTTATATCCATCTCACTTTTCAACTCCATACTTATAAACTTTTATCA
>NZ_DBGBQB010000382.1:0-16902 GCF_048470075.1 Cetobacterium sp.
AACAATAAGAGAAAATAAAAAAATAAAGGTAAACATTTTAGGTGAGGGAGAGCCAATAATTTTTGTTCACTCATATCTTTGGGATAAAAATATGTGGATACCACAACTGAAAGAGCTCTCAAAACATTTTAAATGTATTGCTATTGATCTATGGGGACATGGTGAATCAGATGCTTTAGATAAAAATGAACCTTGTGCTCTCAAAGATTTAAGTAATGATATAATCGCTATTGCTAACCAACTTAATATTGATAAATTCTACTATATTGGTCTATCTGTTGGAGCTATGTTGGGAACTTATCTTGCATTAAATTATAGTAATAGAGTCAAAAAGCTAGTTCTAATGGATGGTTACTCTGGAGATGAGCCTTTGGTAACTCAGGAAAAATATCTTAACCTACTAAGTGCTATTGAAAATCTAAGACATATACCTGAAGAACTTGCAAATATAATCGCTCCTATGTTTTTTAGCAAAAATGAGTCTACTGTACAGGGTACTCTTTATAAAGGATTTAAAACTGAATTACTAAGCAAAAAAGAGAAAAATATTGATACTATTATCAGCTTAGGAAGAGAGATTTTTCAAAGAGAAAATCTTTTAAATGAGATGGAAAATATTAAAAATCCTATACTGTTCATGGTTGGAGATGAGGATATGCCTAGACCCCCTTATGAGAGTCTTGAAATGCATAGATTGGTTAAAAATTCTGAATTAGTGGTTATCCCACATGCTGGACATATATCTAACTTAGAAAATCCTAAGTTTGTAAATTCTCAAATTATTAACTTTATGAATAAATAAAAAAAGCACAGATTAATCTGTGCTTAAAATTTCTAAATGGTGCCTAGAAAAGGATTCGAACCTTCGACCGCTCGGGTATGAACCGAGTGCTCTAGCCAACTGAGCTATCTAGGCAAATGGCTGGGGTGGCTGGATTCGAACCAACGCATGACGGAGTCAAAGTCCGTTGCCTTACCGCTTGGCGACACCCCAAAGTGGTGCGTCATACTGGGCTCGAACCAGTGACAACACGATTAAAAGTCGTGTGCTCTACCATCTGAGCTAATGACGCATTTTTTATGGAGCGGGAGACGAGGGTCGAACTCGCGACATTCAGCTTGGAAGGCTGACGCTCTACCAACTGAGCTACTCCCGCATTTTAAGAAATTTTTATGGGGTGACCGACGGGATTTGAACCCGCGACAACCAGTGCCACAAACTGGCGCTCTACCAACTGAACTACGGTCACCATAAATGGTGCCTGGGGCCGGAATCGAACCGGCACGCTATCAGATAGCTCAGGATTTTAAGTCCTGTGCGTCTACCTATTCCGCCACCCAGGCGTTGTTTTTTTCGCTTTCGCTTTCAACAAAATAATAGTACCATTTTTTTCATAAAAAGTCAACAAGTTTTTTTATTTTTTTGAAAAAAATTTTTATTGCAAGTTTTTTCAACTTATGATACCATGGAATAACTCTATATTTGGAAGAATTAAAAAGAACACAAGCGCCAGAACTTTTTAAGTTGACGAGGACTGGAATTATCGAATATTCGGCGGATATTCCAGAGGTGACTACAACCTTAGACCTTCTACAAATCTAAAAGGCGACTTTTAGGACAAAAGAAAGTAAGTAGTGATTCTTCTTAAATATAAAGGACATTGAAAATTAAATATTTTAAGGAGGATTTTTTATGTGTGGAATTGTTGGTTACATAGGAAAAGGAGATGCAAAAAGCGTAGTTTTACAAGGACTTGAAAAACTTGAGTACAGAGGGTACGACTCTGCTGGTATCGCCATTGTAAAGGATTCTAAAATTATAGTTGAAAAGAAAAAAGGTAAACTAAAAAATTTAGAATCTCATCTAGAGGGAATGGATTTAAACTCTCATATAGGAATCGGACATACAAGATGGGCAACTCATGGTGAGCCGTCTGATAAAAATTCACACCCTCATTACAGCGAGGATATGTCTATTGCAGTAGTTCACAATGGTATAATTGAAAACTACTCTTCACTAAAGAATGACCTTATTCAAAAAGGGTATCATTTTAATTCTGATACTGATACTGAAGTGGTAGCACATCTTATCCACTCTCTTTATAAGGGAGACCTGTTTAATGCGGTTACAGAAGCAATCAAACTTCTTAGAGGAAGTTATGCTCTTGGAATTCTTCATAAAGATTTTCCTGATCAAATTATCTGTGCAAGAAAGGATAGTCCACTTGTAATTGGAATTGGTGAAAATGAGAATATTATAGCTTCTGATGTTCCTGCACTTCTAAAATATACTAAGAATGTGTATTTTTTAGAAGATGGAGATATCGCAAGATTGACTGCTAACTCTATTGATATTTTTGACAAAACTTTAACTCCTGTAGAAAGAGAAGTAAAAGTTATTGAATGGGATTATGAACAAGCTACAAAAGGTGGTTTCCCTCACTTTATGATCAAAGAGATTTTTGAACAACCTAAATCTATTGAGGAAACTTTAAATAGAAGAGTTCAAAATGGAGTTATCGATTTTTCTGATGTTTTATCTGAGTATGAGATTGAAAAATTTGATATGATTCATATTGTTGCTTGTGGAACTGCTTATCATGCTGGTCTCCAAGGGCAATATGCATTGAGAGAGATTTCAAAAGTTAACTCTTTAGTTGAAATTGCCTCTGAATATAGATATATGAACCCTTTTGTCAATGAAAATACATTAGCTATTTTTGTGAGCCAATCTGGTGAAACTTTAGACACATTAGCAGCTTTAAAGGAAGCTAAAGCCAGAGGAGCTAAAACTCTAGCTATCACCAATGTTGTTGGTTCTACTATCTCTAGAGAAGCTCATAGTACTATCTATACTATGGCTGGACCAGAAATTGCCGTTGCATCAACAAAGGCCTATACAACACAAGTAACTATTTTCCAGCTATTAGCTCTGTATTTAGCTGAAAAAAAAGGAATAATCTCTAAGGAGAAAGTGGACGAGTTCATACACTCTCTATACAGTATTCCTGAAAAAATCAAAATCTCTCTAGAGAATACTGCTGTTATTAAAACTGTTGCAAACTTTATGAAAGATAAACACAATGGTTTTTATATTGGAAGAGGTGTAGATTATGCTACAGCTTTAGAGGGGTCTTTAAAAATGAAGGAAATCACATATATTCACACTGAAGCTTTCCCAGCTGGTGAGTTAAAACATGGTTCTATAGCCTTAATCGAGCCTGGAACTCCCGTTGTTGTTATCGCTATGCAGTCAAACCTTTTGGAAAAAACAATATCAAATATAAAAGAACTTAAAGCTAGAGGAGCACATGTTATAACTGTTGCAAGAAAATCTTGTAAAGAAGCTATAGATGTATCTGATGAATTTATTGGAGTTGAAGATATTGAAGATGTTTTCTCTGTTTTACTTGCCATTATTCCTTTACAACTTTTATCATATTTTACATCAGTAGATAAAGGAATTGATGTGGATAAACCTAGAAATTTAGCTAAATCAGTAACTGTTGAATAATCAAAAGGAGCCTAAGGGCTCTTTTTTTATACTCAACAAGTAGAATTTAATTTTTTTTCATGTTATAATATCCTCACTTTAGGAGGTCTTAATATGAATGATAGATTAAAAGGTACTATTTGGATGTGCATTTCCGCTTTGGGAATGGCATTAATGGGTGCTACTGTTAAGTTTATTGGAAGTGAAATATCAACTTTTGAGAAACTTTTTTTTAGAAATCTTATTGGAGTAGTTATGTTACTATTCACAATGAGGGGACAAAACATAAATATTTGGGGTAGTAGTAATAGAAGCAGGTTATTTATGATCTATAGATGCGTTCTAGGATTAACTGGTGCAGTTTTATACTTCTATTGTATAAATAAACTTTACTTAGCTGACTCCGCTTTATTAAATAAACTTTCACCATTTTTTGTAACTATTTTTGCAACGCTGTTTCTAAAAGAAAAGTTGGAAAGACATCAAATCCCAATATTAATTGTTGTTTTATTTGGTGCTCTTCTTGTTATTAAACCTAAGTTTAGTTTTGAGATGCTTCCAGCTCTAGCAGGATTTTTATCCGCTATTTTTGCAGGTGGAGCCTATACTCTAGTTAGATATCTTAGAACTATGGAGGAGCCATCCACTCTGGTTTTATGGTTCTCTGCTTTCTCTATGATTGGTATGATTCCACCCATGTTAGTAGAAGGATTTGTGATTCCCAATGGAGTTCAACTCTTCTATCTTATTTTAACTGGTATTTTTGCAACTATCGGACAAATAGGATTGGCACATGCCTATAAATACGCTTTAGCTAGCGAAGTTTCCATATACCAATATCTAAGTATCATATTCTCTGCAATAATAGGATTTATATTTTGGAAAGAGATACCTGATATTTTAAGTGTAATTGGTGGATTGATTATCATAGGTGCTGCCATTTTTAATTACAAACTATCAAAAAAGTGATTGCATTAAGCAATCACTTTTTTATTTCATCTATTACACTACTTAATCTTATATTTTGTTTCTCCTTATATATCTGATATTCCGGTATTACTTTATCATCTATAAAATAGTATGTTCTATTGTCTAATCTATAACTTTTCAGAGGATAACTCTCTATCACAACATCTTTTTTATCTATTTTTATAACTGTGGAGCAACCTTTTTTACAAGGCTCCTTGGGAGAACACGTTTTAAAACAGTCCTCTTTTTCATAGATTTTATATGAGATATATCTACAACATATTGGTCTTAAACTATAAATTAAACAAGTTCCCAAAACTTTATCATGAAAATAACAGGTTTTTTCTTTCGCTTTATTCTTTACTACCATCTCTTTTATCTCACTATTGGCATTTAAAAACTCCAGTATCTCCTTTTTCTCATCTATAGATATCAGAGCATAATCTCCATTACAACACCCACATGGATTAGAAGTTTGATTACATATTCTCTCTCCATTTAAATTCACTATCTCTTTTTTTGCATCATCTAATATATCTCTTAATCTTTTCATTTTCTCATCCTTTAAAATGTATATGAAACTCCCACAGTTATAGTTCTTCCAATAGCAGGATAATACTGTCTTCTAAATTTCCATTCATTGTTTTCATAGTTGTCATCCCAATATCCAGCATACTCATCATATTTTTCATCAAATATATTTTCAATTCTACCTGTTACCATAAGATCAGAAGTTATTTTATAATAAGCAGATAGATCAAAAGTTACATACTCTCCTGAGTTTTTACCTCTTAAGTTCTCTAAGTCATCCAAATCATATGACTGACTATAATAGATTCCTTCAAAAGTTGTAGAAAATTTTTCAGTAAAATCATATGTTAATCCACCAGTTATTTTCCAGTTAGGCACACTTGGAATTTCAGACCCAGCATACTCTCCATCCACTACCTTACTTTTAATATAAGTTATAGATGATTTCAATGTTAACTTATCTATATAGTGTTCTAAAACACCTTCAAATCCAACTCTTTCAGTTTTTCCAATATTGTAGTTTACCATACCTGAAAATTCTGGAGGTATAGCTGAGTATATCTCATCATGTGTCTTTTTATAAAATGTGGACATAGATAGATATGTATTATTAACAAAATCTTTAAGCCCTATCTCTATTGTATCTTGAACTTGAGGTTTTAATTTTTCTGAGTTCTTTGTATATCTCATTTCAGAAGCTGTTGGAGTTCTAAAAGCTCTATTGTATGAGATATAAGTAGAACCTGTATCAGAATATAAATAGTTGGCACTTAACTCATAGGAGTAGTTATTATACTTACTATCATCCTTTGTTCCAATCTTATCCCAATTGTTTAAACTTGCATTTCTCCAATAGAAATTATATTTTGAATAGTCATATCTTATCCCTTGGCTCAATTGTAACTTTCCATATTCATATTTATTCATAAAAAATGTTCCAAAATTCTCTTTAGTGGAATCTCCAGATTGTACATTTTTATAACCTGTTATCTTATCTTTGCCATTTTCTCCTAACCCTGTTACCTTCTTATACTCCTGTCCAACTGAGTAGGGTTTAAAAGCCTCATCTAAATAGTCTACACCCACTATAAAATATCCTTCTGGGCTATAGTTATGTTTTATTTGAGCCTTTACATATTTTCTCTCATCATCTCCATCTCTTTTAAAACTTCCATAGTATCTATTTCCATTATCTCTACTAAAGTTACTATTTTTTCTATAATAGTAATTTCCATACATTAAGAACTCTGTATCTGGAGATATATTTTTAGTAATTTTTAAATAGTTATCATTGGATTCATATTTTGAACCAGAAATTTTCCCAGGATTTTTTCTATCATTATCAGAAATATATCTTGGAACAGCTACTCCCAATCTATTTTTATCTCTATTATAGGTATAACCATGATACCCTATTTTATAACTTTCTTACAAAACTTTTCTCACTTGCCAAAAGTGGTCACTCCAGTAGTCATCTATATCTGAAATTATAACCCCTCTTGAGGTAGATGCATGCATGAATCTATTCTTTCCTAAATAAACTCCCACATGACGAGTTTTTCTCCACCCTATTTTAAAGAAAACTAAATCTCCAACTTCCCAATGATTACGTTTTTTCACTTTATCACCCTCTTGGGCCATTTTTTTCGTTGTCCTTGGTAAAGTTGTAGCAAACTTCTCTTTATACAAGTGTTGCATCAAGGCTGAGCAATCTACACCACTTTTTGTAGTTCCGCCTAACCTATACTTAGTTCCTTTCCAACTTTTATAAAAAGTAGTTATTTTAGCTACTCTTTCATTTCTTTCTCTTTCACTAATTCTAGCTGATGAACACCCTGTAAATAAAACTAAAATAAACAAAAGCAAGATTTTTAAAAAAACTCTATTATTTTTTAACAAAATTTAACTTTACTCCTGAATTTGTAATTAGAACAATTCCGTCTTTAGTTACTTCAATCTCTTTTGATTCTTTAAGATTCTTTAAATACTCTTGCTCTTGTTCCATTAAGTTTTCAGGTCCCATCATTCTAGTAGAACCAGGTTCTTGAATCGAAATTTTATTCCCTTCCAATGTATAGTTTGCAAAGTATCTGTTAACACTTGAAGTTCCAGCAACTTTATCCTTTTCAAAAGTGATATCTATTTCACTTTCTGGAAGAACTCCTTGAAGAGCATATGTATTTCCAACTATTTTGGAAGCTATATCCTCCTTCTTACCAAAACACCCTACAAATAACATCGTTGCAATTAAAAACAGTATTATTTTTTTCATTCCTTCACCTCTTTTAAGAATTGTTATGCCCTATTCTAACATGTAAAACTTTAATTCTCCATATAAAATTTTAACTTTATTCTATCAATTATTTCATTTCTATTACTTAGAATATCATACTTTAATTCCATCCCCTGGTTAAAGTTGTTTAACTCATCAAAAGATACCGACACTGTGCCATCCTCAACCTTAACCTTCATATTTTCTAAAGAGATAATCTCTGAATCTCCTTCACTATCTATATCTTTCTCTAAATCTCCAATCTTTATTTTTAAGTTTTTATAATTTTTTTGAACTTCATTTATAGACTCTATCTCATAATATCTTTTCCCATCATTTGTATTATCTATATAAATTTTTTCCCCTTCTCCATACCAATTAGTTATTCCTATAGTTTTAGTAACTTCATTCATTCCATCAATAATAATTATTTTATCTATCAATACTTTTTCTAAATCTCTATACTTAACCTTTAAAATATCTCCCGAAATTTTATAATTCGAGTTATATTCAATATCTTTTGGTAACTCTAGCCCTATAAAAATCTCTTTGGAATTCTTAAAGATATTTTCACTATCTCTCTCCTCCACAAAAACTTTCGGATATTTTTCTATTAAAGGAACTATTTTTACACTGCTTATATATTGGTTTTCTTCTGCATTTTTCCCCTCTATTGAGGCTTCTTTGCTCAAAATAACTTTTAACCCTTCTAAGTTTTCCCTATTTTTAGTTATCTCTAAATCGTAGTCATTTAGTGCGATTTTTTTTACAACAAGATATTTTTTGTTGTATTCCTGCTTTTTTAAAATAGGAGTTTTATAATCAAAATCCAAGTATATATCTGGATTAAATTTAGGCATTGATATCTTCATCTTCTGTATATCTTTCTTTTCAGGATATATATATTCAATCTCCAACTCATAACTGCCATCTTCTAAATTCCACTCAGAGATCATCACATCTATCTTTTGACGATTTAAAATTACCCATCTCAAATCTATAACCAATCCGCCTAAGTCTAATCCCTTTATATCAAATGCATACTTTTCCCAAGTGACATCTGTTTCCCTAATAACTTCTCCGCTTCTCTTTATTATAATTTTTTTTAAATCTTTTTCAATTTTTAAATTTTTCCCTTCAATATTTACACTAGAAAAATAACCTACTGTATTTGGGTAATTTGCAACTGGTATATCTGAAAGTGTCAAATAGTAACCTTTTCCTAATAAAGGTTCATCAACCTTATAATTAATTGAAATGCTGCTCTCCTCTCCCATAAGTTTTAAACAAATTAAAAGCAGCAATATAAATATTTTTCCCATATCTCCCTCCCATGTACTTTTAAATCAGTGAAGTCACTGCCCTGATATACTTCAATAGGCTGGTAAACCTCTACCAACCCCTTCCCGAATATTTATACTTACATTTAGATTTTTGAATTACCAAAATTTAACGCTTAACTCATACTCTCCACGCTATGATAATATCATATTTAAAATTAGTAGTAAAGGGAGTAAAGTTATGAACAGAAATAAAAGTAAGAGATTGGTTTCCATTACAAAATAGAAAAAATAAAAAAAACTCCTTTAAAAGGAGTTTGTACACATCTATGGTGCCGCTTATCGGAGTCGAACCAATCACCTACTGATTACAAGTCAGTTGCTCTACCAGATGAGCTAAAGCGGCTTATAAAAATGGTGGTGAGAGAAGGATTCGAACCTTCGAAGGCAGAGCCGTCAGATTTACAGTCTGATCCCTTTGGCCGCTCGGGAACCTCACCACTTGTATGGTGCCTGGGGCCGGAATCGAACCGGCACGCTATCAGATAGCTCAGGATTTTAAGTCCTGTGCGTCTACCTATTCCGCCACCCAGGCGTGATTGCTTTCGCTTTCAACAAATTAATAATACCATAATTTAAACTTTCTGTCAATAACTTTTTTTATTTTTTTTAATAATGTCTCTGTTGCTTTTTCCAAGCTTTAATGCTACTATTAATTATGTTTTAAATTTTTATAATTATAGGAGATTTTATGCTTAAAAAACAATTAATTACCGAACACCATGTTCTTCAACTAGCAACTTTCGCCGGAAAAATAGTCTTGACCAGTGGTGGAGAAGTTTATAGAGTCGAAGATATTATTTCACGTATTGGACAACATTTTAATTTAAAAATTGATTGTTTTGCAACACTGACATGTATAATTGTTTCTGGAAAAAATGCTGATGATGAAGTGGTCTCTTTAGTTGAAAGAATAAGCTCTCGTTCAACTAACTTAGATAAAATCCATCAAGTTCATAAATTGATTAGTGAAATTGAAAAATACTCTTTTTCAGAGTTAAAAAAAGCTTTAGAAGCTATTAATAAGATTCCATCCTATGGATTTGGTATGAACTTTATCGCTTCTGCTCTGGGAGCTGCAAGTTTTGTAGTTTCATTTAAAGGTGGTCCCAATGACTTTGCTGCTGCATTTGTCGCTGGATGTGGAGTAGCTCTTTTTTCATATATTGTTTCTGGATTACAACTGAATAGTTTCTTTACGAATCTGATCTCTGGTGCTATCTGTGCCTTTGTTTCTAATATGTTCTATGTTGGAGGAATTATTACCAATCCATCTATTAGTATCATTTCAGCCTTAATGCTTTTAGTTCCTGGAGTGGCCTTTATCAACTCCATAAGAGATATTATAGCTGGAGATTTGGTTTCGGGTACTTCCAGAGCTATGGAGGTTCTTATGATTGGTGGAGCAATAGCTATTGGAGCCGGACTTGTTACTAAACTATTTTTTAATTTTGGAGGATTTTAATGCTTTTATTAGAAGTTGTTTTCGCTTTTTTTATCACTGTTAGTTTTGCAGTCCTTTTTAATGTTAGAGGAAAATTAATTATATACTCTGGAATTGGAGGAGCTATCAGTTGGCTATTTTATCTACTTTTTATGAAAGAGGGATTCTCTTATTCAACTTGTTATCTTTTAGCCACAGCTATCACTGCTTTTTACTCTGAAATAATGGCAAAAAAGTTACAAACTACGGTTCCCACTCTACTTATAGCAGCTCTTATCCCAATGGCTCCTGGAGGCGGAGTTTACTATACTATGTTATATTTAATTCAAAATAAATATCAAGAATCTATTTTAAAAGGAATGGAAACCTCAATAATTGCAGGTTCTATGGCATTAGGTATAATTCTAATAACTACATTCTTTAGAATTTTTCATCATACAAAAAAATAATGTTTTTTCTAATATCTCCAGCCCTACTTTTATCTCATCTAGGGTTGGAGATATAAAACTCAATCTTATCTTACAAACATCTCTCTTATCCTTATAAAAAAGTGCTCCTGGTAATAGAGCTACCCCCTTTTTTTTACACTCTAAATAAAACTTTTCTCCATCTATTTCATCTGATAGCTTGACCCAAATAAAAAACCCTCCTTTAGGCTTATGTAAGATTTCTAAATTTTTAACTCTTTCTAACATAGTTAGGCATAACTTCTGTTTCTCTCCAAACTCTTTTCTCAAATTACTTAGATGTTGGGATAGTTTATTGCTCACTATAAATTTTTCTAAAATTTTTTGATTCATTCCAGAAGTTGTCGTATCCAGTCCATACTTTATTAAAAGAACTCTTTCAATAAGATTTTCGGGAATAACCATCACAGCTAAACCTATCCCTGGCATAAGAGTTTTTGAATATGTCTTTATGTATATCACTCTCTCTTTTCCAGCTTTATCGATGCTTTTTAAGGAGTATGGTTTTTCACCAACATAATAAAAATCTGAAAAACTGTCATCCTCTATTATGTAGAAATTATATTTTTCAGCAAGATTTAAAAGTTTCTTTCTCTTTTCTAGAGACCATGTAACACCTGTAGGATTTTGAAAATTTATACACTCATACACAAAGTCGATTTTTTCCTCTTTTAGAATCTCTTCAAACTCATCCATATCCCAGCCATCATTTTTTATATCTAAAGTTCTTATATTACACCACCCTTTAAATATATTAAGAGCATTTGGATAAGTTGGGTCTGACAGTGCCACTGTTGGTTTTGTCTCCTTTGAAAAGAGCTTTATAGCTATATCTAAGGCCTGCTGAGTTCCAGATGTAATTTGAATATTCTCTTTTTTTACAAAGATGTCCTCCTTTTCAAACTCCTCTGAAAGTAGTCCTCTTAAACTATCCACACCCTGCACACTTTGATATTGGAAAATCTCTCCTCCATATTCAGCTATAACCTCATTAAAAAATTTTTTATAATCTTCAATAGGAAAATATTCAGAACAAGGAGTTCCGTTGGAAAAGTTTATCTTTTCATTTTTTAAACTTTGACCATATTTAAAACTCTCTATTAAAGGTATCTCTTTTCTTTCCACTTTAAACTCACAGAACTCTTGGACAAAGCAACCTTTTCCAGATATTTTTTTTATTAACCCCTTTTCCTCTAAAAAATTATAACTTTGAATAACCGTATTTTGATTTATATCTAATTTAATAGCCACTTGTCTAATGGATGGCAACTTTGTTCCAACCTTTATATCCCCTGATAAGATCTGTTTTTTTAAGCAATTATATATCTGCAGATATAATTTTTCTTTTAAATTCTTATCTATATAAATATTTATTTTTGACATAAACATCCCCTTTTAAACATCACTTATTTAATATATAATACAACTATTTTTTCTATATTCCAATCACTTATTTATATATTAAACAAAATTGATTTTCTCAATCATTTGATATATAATTAGAGTTATATTATCTTTTACTATATTTTAATAAACTGGGGGAATGAATGAAAGAAAAACACAAAGAAATGGGAGAGCAGCCCATCGGTCAACTGCTTTTAAAATTTTCGCTTCCTGCTATGATTGGGATGTTTGTAAATGCCCTGTACAATATTGTAGACAGAATCTATATTGGTAACATTCCTGAAATTGGACCTATCGCTATTGCAGGTGTAGGAGTTGTTTTTCCAGTTATGATAATCTCCTTAGCATTTTGTCTTTTAATTGGTTTGGGTGGAGCTACTAATATCTCTATTTCATTGGGACAAAAAAAGAAAGATTTAGCTGAAAAGTTTTTGGGTAATGCCACAGCTCTTGCCACTATTTTTGGTATAATCTTAACCATTATAACAATTTTTACAATGGATCTATATATTGGAAAATTAGGTACAAGTCCAATAACAGAGCCATTTGCCAGAGATTACCTAACTATTGTTGCTTTAGGTTTTCCTTTTTTAATGGTGGGATATGCTACTAATGCCGCTGTAAGATCTGATGGAAATCCAAAAATTTCTATGATTACACTTTTGCTAGGTGCAATAACTAACATCATCCTGGATCCTATCTTCATATTTGGATTAAATTTGGGAGTTAAAGGAGCTGCCTTTGCTACAATTATCTCACAAATTGTTTCTGCAATTTGGACTGTTGGATACTTTCTCTCTAAATATAGTGGTATTAAATTACATTTTAAAAATCTACTATTACAATGGGAAAAAGTCAAAGATATTTTTATAATAGGTGCTGGTCCATTTGTTCTACAACTGGGTTCAAGTGCTGTAAACTTTATTTTAAATAGCAGTCTTATGAAATATGGAGGAGATACCGCTGTTGGTGCTATGACTATTGTTAATGCTGTAAATACCTTTATTTTTATGCCAATTTTTGGTATAAATCAGGGGGTTCAGCCAATTTTAGGGTTTAACTATGGTGCTAAACTCTTTCATAGAGTTAGGGAAGCCTTTATTTTAGCCGTAAAGGGAGCTGTTACAATCTCTACAATTGGATTTTTAGCTATTCAATTTTTATCCAAATATTTTATAGTTATTTTTACCAGCAATCCTGAGCTTTTAGATGCAGCTGCAAAAGGGTTAAAAATCTTTACTTTAATGTTTCCATTTGTAGGATTCCAAATTATAGCTGCGGTATATTTCCAGGCTATTGGGAAACCTAAGACAACTATGTTTTTAAGTCTATCCAGACAAGTATTATTTTTGATCCCTCTTGTTTTAATCTTTTCTAAAATTTGGGGCGTACGTGGTGTGTGGATGGCTATACCGACTGCAGATATACTATCTGTTACTGTTACTTTTATTATGACCAAAAAAGAGATGAAAAATCTTAAACTTTTAGAAAAAGAAGAGGACTTGAGAAAAAATGCCAACAAAATTCAATCAACTAGAGAATCAACCGATTAATAAATTGTTCTATAAATTTGCCATTCCTGCCTCTATTGGAATGCTTGTAAACTCCCTTTATGTCGTTGCAGATGGAGTTTTTATATCAAGAGGTATTGGAAGCGTGGGGATAGCTGCTGTTAATATCGGTTACCCTATAATAAATCTAACAGCTGCTCTAAGCCTTATGTTTGGAGCTGGAGGAGCTACTTTAATATCTTTAAAAAGTGATAATCAAGATTTTAAAAATAAAAGTTTTACCTATACAATTGTTTTAAACCTTATTTTTTATATCTTAATCGCTTCTGTAGTTTTTATGTTTCCCAATCAAATAATGAAATCTTTGGGAGCGACAGAGCTTTTACTACCAATGGTTAAAGACTATATGTATCCCTGCATAGTTGCTACTTTCTTTTTAATGCTATCCACATCTTTAAACGCTATTGTTAGAAATGATAATGCACCTAGAAAAGCTATGAACTCTCTTTTCATTGGAGCTATTACCAATATCGTTTTGGATTATATTTTCATTTTTATTTTAAATATGGGAATTGAAGGTGGAGCTTATGCCACTGCAATTGGTCAGGTTTTATCAGCAGTCTATCTATGTATGCACTTTCCAAAATCCACTTTTAGACTTTGTTTTGATATCAAGGATATACAGTGGAAATTAATGGGTAAAATCTGTTCCTTAGGGTTTTCATCATTTATTTTAGAGTTTGCAGTTATGGTTATAACAATCCTTCTAAACATAACTCTTTCTAAAACAGAAGGGCAGATAGGAGTTGCTGCATATGGAATCATATCCTATTCCTTTGTTATATATAGAATGCTTTTCACAGGTTTAGCTCAGGGAATTCAACCCCTTGTTAGTTTTAACTATGGTCGTCGTAACTATAGAAGAGTTCTTGCTATTTTTAGATATGCTCATAAATTCTGTTTTATATCTACTACAATAGCTTTGATACTAATAAAGTTTTTTGCACTAGATGTTGTTAAGGTTTTTACACATGAATCTCATCTTTTTGAGTATACAGCTAAGGGATTATTTTTATACTCAAGTGCTATTATTTTTGTGGGTGCTAATTTTATGAATATCTCCTATTTACAAGCTATGGATAAGGCATTTTTAGCCAATGTTATATCCGTTTGTAGAGGAGTGGTCTTCATGGGTATTGGAATAATTGTTCTACCTAAACTTCTTGGAGTTGATGGTATCTGGTTAACACTTCCCTTTGCAGATGTATTAACTTTTATATTGACAGTTATAATTTTTAAAATTCTTAAGATAAATAAAAATCTAAAAACTTCAAGTATATAGAAAAAGAGCCTTTTGGGCTCTTTTTTTATCTTATAAAATGTGTATATTTTTTATTCTCTTTTTCAGGTGGTGTTATTTTATCTTTTGTATAATCAACCATTTTTAAAAGCCAAGCCATATTTTTTCCTAAAATTCTCATTATTTGTTTTCCCTCTTCATCTTGCTCAACTTCACCAGGTCTTAATCCATGTATTACACTCCAATAATTAGTCGAAGGCATCAACATCTCTGAATAGTTTAGATAGTTATTCAATTGATCAAATGTCGGTACACCTCCAGAACGTCTCACCGCTACAACAGAAGCTCCAACTTTATGTCTAAACAGTCCTCCATTAACAGATGCCACATAGAAAGCTCTATCTAAAAACGCTTTCATTGTTGCACCTAAAGATGCAAAATGAACAGGAGATCCCAGTAATATCCCATCTGCTTCTTTCATTTTTTGAACCCATTCATTCACATATGTCTCATCGGTCATAACACATTTTTCATCTCTATTTTTTGCGCAGCCATTGCACCCTATACAACCTCTAATAGCTTTATTTCCAACATGAATTATCTCAAATTCCACCCCCTCTTTTTCAAGTTCTTCTCCAACCATTTTTAAAGCCAAATATGTGTTTCCCTTTTCTCTTGGGCTTCCGTTAAATGCAACTACCTTCATTAAAACCTCCTTAACCAATTTAATTATAATCTTAATTATATAACAAATTCTGTTTTTTTTCAGCTTAAAATAGTATAATATATAAAAAAGATTTGATTTTCTTTACTTAGGAGGACAGATATGAAAAATATTTTAATAGGAGTTACTGGAGGTATTGCAGCTTATAAGTCAGCTAATATAATATCTATATTAAGAAAAAAAGGATATAATGTTAAGGTTATAATGACTGAAAGTGCAACTAAGATAATAACTCCTCAAACTTTAGAAACCCTTTCTAGAAATAGAGTTGTTACAGATATGTGGGAAAGAAACCATCAAATTGAAGTTGAACACATCTCACTGGCGGAGTGGGCTGATGTTTTTCTAATAGCACCTGCCACATTTAACATAGTTGGAAAGGTCGCTAATGGTATAGCTGATGACATGCTTTCAACAGTTATTTCCGCTTGTAATAAACCTATCTATTTCGCTTTAGCAATGAATGTAAATATGTATGAAAATCCAATTTTAAAAGAAAATATAAAAAAATTAGAGAGTTTAGGATATAAGTTCATAGAGTCTGACGAGGGATTTTTAGCTTGCAATGTAAATGCTAAAGGAAGATTAAAAAATGAAGCTGAGATAGTTGAAATTATTGAAAATGATTTACAAACTCCTCTTCCTAAACTTTTAAAAGGTAAAAAAGTTTTAATAACAGCGGGACGAACAGAGGAACCTTTAGATCCAGTGAGATATTTTTCAAATAGATCAAGTGGGCAGATGGGATACTCTTTAGCTAAAGTGGCTATTGATTTAGGAGCTGATGTAACTTTAATATCAGGTCCCACTAACCTTGAAATACCAACAGGTCTAAAAGAGTTTGTTAGAGTTAGAAGTGCTGTTAATATGTTCGATGCTGTTATGGAAAGATTTGATAATCAGGATATTGGTATCGCTTGCGCAGCTGTTGCAGATTATAGACCAAAAACTTATTCCACTGAGAAGATAAAAAAGGCTGAAGGAGATTTAACTATTGTTTTAGAAAGAAATCCAGATATACTATTTAATATGGGACAAAAAAAGCAAAATCAAATTCTTGTTGGATTTGCAGCTGAAACTGAAAATATAGTTGAAAATGCTAAGAAAAAATTAGTTAAAAAGAATCTAGATTTAATTGTTGCCAACAATGCAGAAAATATGCAAAAAACAACTAACACTATACAGATTATCAAAAAAAATGGAGAAAAAATAGACTATAAAGAGCAACCTAAAAGTGAAATTGCAAAGCATATTTTTAATGAAATCTTAAAGGAAATTTAATTTGTGATAAAACAGGTTTAACTAACCTGTTTTTTATTGAAAAAAAAATGTAGGATTTTTCAAGTTTATTAAGAAGAATATAAAATGAGTATTTGTATTAATACAAAATAAATATCTAAAATCCTACTAATTAATTTTTTATTTTTAACTAGAGGATATTATTGGG
>NZ_DBGBQB010000383.1:0-14522 GCF_048470075.1 Cetobacterium sp.
CAATAAAAGAGAAAAAAATCATTAGAATAACTTTTAGAGATGGAAAATGTGTAGAGGTAGAACCATATTTAATAGAGAGTTCAAAGTTAGAAGTGGCAAACTATATCTTCTGCTATAATTTAAAAGAAAATAGTTGGAAAAACTATAAGGTGAAATATATAAAAGCAATCTATGTAAAGAGTATTTGTTTTAAAATGAGAGATAAAGAGTTTATTGAAAAGATGAGAGAGAGTTTTGATCCTTTTATCTCTTTTGGTCAAAGTATAAAAGTTAGTTTGACAGAGGTTGGAGAAAGATTATTTAAAGAGTTAGAGACAAATAGACCTAAGATTTTAAAAAAGGATAGAAATATCTATCTATTGGAATCCTCTCAAGAGAAAGCAAAAAGATATTTTAGTTTCTTCTTAGATGAGGTTGAAATATTGGAACCTCTTGAACTGAGAGAGTGGTTTAAAGGCAAATATAGAAAAGTATTGTTGAAGTATGAGAAGTAAAAAGAGTTTTTTAGAGTAAAAAAAAAGAACTTCTCAGAAAAGAGAAGTTCTTTTTGGGGGGATTAAAATTACTTTACTTTAACACTTTATTTACTCTTTAGACCAGCTAAAAGATAAAAAAGTTGAAAAAATTATAATTTTTTTAAAATATCAGGATTATATCCAAGAGTGACCCCTTTATCTGATCTGATAATAGGCGTTTTTAAAAGTATAGGTGTCTCTGAAAGTAGATCTTTTACATCATAGACCATATACTGTAAATCTCTTTTTTTATACTCCTTTCCCTCTGTATCTAAAAGTTCCTCAGGAGTATAGAATCTGAAAAAAGTTTCAAACTCCCTCTTTGAAGGGGCTTTTTCAGATATATCAATAAACTGAAAGTTTATCCCTCTCTCTTTAAAAAATCTTTGAACTTTTTTTGTATCATTGCAACTCTTTTTACCAAAAATTTGTATTATCATAATTACACCTCAATATATCTCCATTTTCCCTGTTTAAATCTATATAAGCAAGCAAGTCCCCTATAAGTTAGATCAATAATCATAACCAGCCAAGCACCATTTAATCCGAAGTTAAATACATATAGGAATAGATATGTAAGAGGAAGTCTAACAAAAAACATTCCAATAGACGTTATCCAAAGTACAGATTTAGTATCACCTGCACCTCTTAAAGCACCACTTAAAACCATAGAAACCGCAAGTATCGGCTGGGCAACAGATACTATTCTAAGGGCTGAACTGGCCATAGGAACAATACTTTGCTCCTTAGTAAACATAGATATAACAAGTTTTGGAAAAATCATAAAAATAAAACCGAAAGCAGTCATAACTCCCATTGCTAAGAACATATTTAAGTATCCAGCCTTTCTTGCTTCTTGATATTGTTGCGCTCCCAAGTGTTGACCCACAAGGGCAGTACCGGCAACAGAGAATCCAAGACCTAGATTGAAAGAGAAGGATTCAGCAGTTAAAGCAATTTTATGAGCTGCATACTGGAGAGTTCCCAGATTTATAACCATGGCTTCAAAAGCTAACATACCAATTCTAAAAATACCCTGTTCTCCAGCTGATGGAAGACCAACCTTTAAAAGTCTTTTACAAATATCTTTGTTTATTTTAAAATCTTTTTTAGTAAGAGCTATACAGTAATTTTTCTTATAGATAATAAGGAAAGAAAAAATAAGGGTTACTATTCCTCTAGAGATTGTTGTAGCAATTCCAGCTCCTAAAACTCCAAGATTTAAAACAAAGATAAAAATATAATTGAGTAAGATGTTTGAAAAAATACTGATTGTATTATTAATCATAGGTATTTTAGCTTTATTTATGGATCTAAAACCATAGGAAAAAATAATGTTAAAACATAGGAATGGAATTCCTAAAGAAACTACCTTTAAATAACCTAAGGCTTCAGTGATAGGCTGATTCCTACTTATAATTCCCAAAATATTTTTACCGAAAATAATAAAAATAAAAGTGACAAAAAAAGCTGCAGGAACTCCTAGAATTAAACTTTGGCTCATTCCCTCCTTAGCTTCTTTAAAGTTTCTAGCTCCAAAAGCACGGCTTACCATGGCAGTAGTTCCAACACTAATAGCAAAAAATATTGGAATAACAGTTAAAATAGGGGCAGTTCCCAATCCAACAGAGGCAATAGCTTCTGGCCCTAGTCTTCCAACCATAATCAAATCAAAAAACCCCAATAGAGTTTGAACAAACATATCCACTATAGTAGGTAGCGCAATAGTAAAAATAGAAAAAATCTCCTTCCTATTTTCTTGCCATAAATAGCGAAATTGAATCAAAATAATCCCTCCCAAAATTCATTCTAAAGGGTATTATATATTAAAAAAATTAAAATTGATATACAAAATTTTCAGCAGGTAATTTTTTTGTAATAATACCATTCTCATATAACCAATTGATATTATTTTCCCAAATTTTATTCTCCTGAGTTAGGAATTTATTTTGAGATGTTTCCATAATAGGAAGTAAAATTTCAAGACTTTGCCTCTCAACATTTTCACTTAGAGGGAATTGGTCTACAGCTTGCTTGGACATAAGAAGTTTCAAAGACTCTTGGGGATTATTTTTTACATCTTCAAATCCTTTTTGCATAGCATTTAAAACTTTTTTATATGTATCACTGTTTTTAATCAAAAGTTCATCATTGGCAACTAAAATAAGTTCATAGGCTTGAGGAACTCCAAAATTATCGATTAGGAAGTAGTTTATATCAATACCTCTCTCTTTTATAACTGGAACCTCATGATTGACCATATTTCCAATTGTGAAATCAACTTGATTTGTAATCATAGCAGTTAAAAGTTCAAAACCAACATCTAGGATTTTAAGAGAGTTGGGATCAATTTTTTCAGAAACCATCATTGATTTTAGATATGCCTCTGAAAGGACACCACCACTACTACCAGCGATTTTACCTTCAAAATCTTTTGGAGAGATTATATTTTTTTCCTTTAGTGATATAACAGTATTAACAGATCTTTGTAATATAGCTCCGAAAGATTTTATAGGAATATTTTCATTGGTTCTAGCCATAACAACACTGTTTAAATATGAGATACCAATATCAGCTTTTTTAGCAGCTGGTAGTGTTAGAGAATCATTAGGAGATGAGGGATAGATAATATTTAATTTTATGCCCTCATCTTCAAAATATCCTTTTTCAATGGCAGTATAGATAAATGAGTGAACTGCATTGGGATACCAATCTAGGATTATAGATACCTCTTTTAAATTTTTATCTTCTTTTGAATTACAACCAATTAAAAGAGTCATGGTGATTAAAGTAATCAATATTTTTTTCATTTATTCCTCCAAGATAAAATTATATTTTCTAATATAGTTACTATTTGAACTAAAATTATAGCAAGAAGCGAGATGATTACAATTGGAGCGAAAACACCAGCACCATCCAATTGAGACATCATTCTTTTACTAAAGTATCCAAGCCCAGAAGTTGAACCAAGCCATTCACCAATAGCTGATCCAATTAAAACAAGAGGTATACTCATTTTAAGGGCAGAAAAAAAATTAGGTAAGGCTCTTGGAACTTTAAGTTTGAAAAAAATCTGTGTTCTACTAGCTCCCAAGCTCTTAAAATAGTTAAATTCATCCCTTTGAATATTCTGTAATCCATTATATAGAGTTATTGTAACTGGGAAAAAAGAGATTATAACAGAGACGATAACTTTACTCCAGATTGAGTATCCAAACCAGAGAATAAAAATTGGTGCTAAAGCAGTTATGGGAATAGTTTGACTAGTGACAATTATAGGGTGTATAAAGTTGTAAATAGTTCTATTAAAATCCATACTACTAGCTAATAAAATACCTAAAATAATGGTTATAATCAAAGAGATTACAGCAATACTCAGCGTAGTTGGCAGATGGGTAATAAAAATACTCTCTTTTAAAAACCATATTTTTTTTATGATATTGAGAGGGGTTGGGAGTATATACCCCTTGTTGATATACCTCCCTAGAAGTTCCCAAAATCCAAAAAAAATAGTGATAGAAATAATGGCTGGGTTAATTCTCTTCATAAAAATTTACTCCTTTTATTGCAGAAACTATATCTTTTTTTAGCTGTAATCTATATTGAGAGTCCATATTTTTGGGGATTAAAAACTCTTTAAAGTTTGAAATAGGGCTCTTTGTACAAACGAGAATACGATTAGATAAAAATATAGCTTCATCAATATCATGGGTAATAAAGATAATACTCTTTTCTAAAGTGGAGAAAGAGTTTAAAAGCCAATTTTGTAAATCCTCTCTAGTTATGGCATCTAAAGCGGAAAAAGGTTCATCTAAAAGTAGTAATTCGCCCTCATTCATAAGAGTCCTAATAAATGAGATACGCTGTTTCATACCGCCAGAAAGCTCCTTGGGATAACTTTTCCAATAGTCAATAAGATTGAAACGTTCTAGAAGAGAGAGAGCTTTCTCCTTTCCCTTTTTTAAATCTCCCTTTTTAATCTCAATGGGAAGTAGAATGTTATCTAAGATTGTTCTCCATGGAAATAGTGTATCTGATTGAGGCATATAGGATACGCTATTATCAACTTTAATATCCCCTTGAGTTATCTTTTCAATTCCAGCTAATACCTTAATAATTGTGGATTTTCCACAACCACTTCCTCCAACAATACTGACAAACTCCCTTTTTTTTACATTGAAAGAGAGGTCGTTTAAAATTGGTTTATTGTTATCATAGTAGAAGTGAAGATTTTTTACTTCAAGTACTTTCATTTTAACAAGACCCCTTATATGACATATCCCAAAATTTATACTCATAGATGCTACAGTTAATAAATATTGTTTTTAAATGCTCTTTCTCCTCTTCAGATAGATTTTTACAATATTTTTCAACAAGTTCAATGTTCCAATTAGTTAACTCCTCATATCTATCAGATGAATAACACTCGATCCATTCCCCATAAAACTCATGATCACATCCATAGATTTTCTTTAATTTTTTACCAATCATCTCATAGCTCCACATACAGGAAAGAGCTGCAACAGCGATCTCCTTTATATCGCCACAATGGGAAACAGAGAGCATATAGCTAGTGTAAGAGGTATTGTCAAGAGTAGGTTTTTCTAAAGCTATACTCTCTTTAGTAATACCTAGTTTTTTCATATAGATTCGATGGATTCCCATTTCAGAGTTTAAAATCCCATCAGTTAGATTAGCAAATTTTTTCATATCTGCCTCATTTTTACTTTTAATAACTCCTAAGGCAAAAAGTTTTGCATAGTCTAAAAGATAGATATAATCTTGAATTATATAAAATTTGAACTTCTCTTTATCTAAAGAACCATCGCCAATACCCTTTACAAATGGGTGTGTATAGTAACTATCCCAAATATCTTTTGCACTCTCATATAACTCCTTTGAAAACATAAAAATCCTCCTTTTAAAATTTTATAAAAAAAAAGCTATTTTCCAAAAAATAGGAAAATAGCTTAATATAAACAGTTATAAAATAAAAGTTATATTGACTACTTCCCTACGCTAGTATTAACTAGATCAGGTTCTAAGGGTAAAATCTCAGCCAAAAGGCACCCCTAGTAGTTTTAATATTATTTAATTATTAGAATGGGAACTCATCTTCATCGAAAGATGACCCACCAAAATCGTCATTAGATGATGGTTCAGCAGCTTTAGGTGCCGAATAAGATGGAGTAGGTGCAAAATCAGCTGGTGCTGATGATTCTCCTCTTCCTTCAACAAACTCCATAGTGTCAACAACTACGTCATATGATGTTCTTTTTTCTCCATTAACCTCATATCTATTCATTTGAAGTTTACCATTAATAGCAACTTTTCTTCCCTTTCTTAGGTACTCACCGATAAGCTCAGCTGTCTTTCCAAAAGCCACACAGTTTATAAAGTCAGCTTCACCTTTAGAGAAAGGTCTATCAACAGCTAAACTGAATCTTGAGTAAGCTTTACCACTTTGACCAAATTTAAGTTCAGGGTCTCTAGTTAGACGTCCAATTAATACAACTAGATTCATAAATACCTCCTATAGTTTCAATTTATACAGATAAATTATAACAGAAAAAAGTAAAAAATAATATTTATTTATAAAATAAATTTTTTAACAAAGGTGATGGATATGGTATAATGATATGAAAAATGTAAATTATAGAAAGGGGAAAAAATGAAAAAAGCAGTTTTATTAGATGTAAGTGCAATAATGTATAGAGCATTTTATGGAAATTTGAATTTTAGAACAAAAAATGAACCAACAGGAGCGGTTTATGGTTTCGTGAATACTCTACTAAGCATTATTAATCAACTGGAGCCCGATTATATAGGAGCTGCTTTTGATGTGAAAAGAGCCACATTAAAAAGAAGTGAGATATATAGTGATTATAAGGCACAAAGGGATGCAGCGCCTGAGGACTTAGTAGCTCAAATCCCAAGAATAGAGGAGTTATTAGATTGTTTTGGAATAAAGAAATTTAAGATAGATGGATATGAAGCTGATGATGTTCTTGGAAGTTTAGCTAAGGAGCTAGGAGAGAAAAATATTGAATCCTATGTGGTAACAGGGGATAAAGATCTATCTCAAATTTTAGATTCCAATATTAATATAGCCCTTTTAGGAAAAGGAGATGGCGGAGGATTAAAGATACTTTCAACTGAAGAGGATGTAGTTGAACAACTGGGAGTAAAACCAGATATGATTCCGGATCTGTTCGGTCTTATAGGGGACAGTAGTGATGGAATACCGGGAGTTAGAAAAATTGGTTCTAAAAAAGCTATACCTATGTTGGAAAAATATGGTAATTTAGAGGGAATATATGAAAATATAGACTCTTTAACGGAACTTCCTGGAATAGGAAAATCTTTAGTAAACAATTTGATAGAGGACAAAGAGCTGGCTTTTATGAGTAGAAAATTAGCTACAATTGAACTGCTTCACTTAGATGTTAAAGGCGAAGATCTGGAGTATAAAAGAGATAATCAAAAATTATTAGAGCTTTTTAAAGCACTAGAGTTTAAATCATTGATAAAAAAGATGGGATTAGAGAGTGAAACTAATCAAATACAGGTAGAACAACCTACACAAAATGGGTTGCAACTAGGACTTTTCAATTTCCAAGGAACAACTGAGGTTTTAGAGGAAAAAGGGTTTTCTATATTGAGTGGAGCGAAGATAAAGGAAAAGTTAAAATCTAATTCTGAGATAGCTATATATTTAGGTGAGAAGGGTGCCGCAGTATCTTTAGAGAGCAAGGACTACTACCTTCCATTGGAAGATGAGGAAAGTAAGAGATGTTTTGAAGAGGTTTTAAATTCAAATAATAAATTTATATCCTATGGATTTAAGAACTTTTTAAGAAAAGGGTATTCCATCAAAAATATGGAATTTGATACTATGCTGGCTTATCATCTTTTAACATCTCAAACTAGAGAAGAGATTGAAGTGATGTTAAAAAATGTTATAGATGAGGACTTGGAAAAATATGGAGATGTTTTTGGTAAAGCAAAAATTGAAACTGTCTCTTTTGAAGAGTATGGGAAATATCTTGTTAAGAGAACTAGAGGGATGCTTGTAGCTTATCCTGAGCTTATGAAACAACTTGAAAATAACAATCTACTTGAGGTGTTAAGAGATACGGAGATGCCTTTAATCAGGGTTTTAGCAGCTATGGAGATAGAGGGGATTAAGATATCTCCAGAATATTTTGCTAAATATAGTTTGGAGTTAGAGGGAAGAATTGAGGAATTAACTCAAAAAATATATGCGGAAGCCAAGGGTGAATTTAATATCAACTCTCCTAAGCAGCTTGGTGAAGTGCTTTTTATAAACTTAAATATTCCACCAGTAAAGAAAACAAAAACTGGTTTCTCAACGGATAGTGAAGTTTTAGAGAAGTTAGCTGAACAGGGATATGAGATAGCTAAATCAATTTTAGAGTTTAGAAAATTAAGTAAGTTAAAATCGACATATGTTGATCCTCTTCCAAAGATGGTGGATAAAAATGATAGACTACACACAACATTTAACCAAACAGGAACAGCTACTGGAAGATTGTCATCATCAGATCCAAATCTTCAAAATATCCCTGTTAGAACAGAGGAAGGGATGAAGATAAGAGCTGGATTTATAGCTAAAGAGGGGTCGGTACTATTGGGTATAGATTACTCTCAAATAGAGCTAAGAGTTTTAGCTGAAATTTCACAAGATGAAAACTTAATAGAGGCTTACTCAGAAAATCTAGATTTACATAGCTTAACAGCCAGAAAAATATTTGGATTAAGTGATGATGAAGTTGTTACAAGAGAGCAAAGAGACGCTGCAAAGACAGTAAACTTTAGTATTATATATGGAAAGACAGCTTTTGGACTTTCACAGGAGTTAAAAATAACACCAAAAGAAGCATCGGACTATATCACTAGATATTTTGAGCAATATCCATCAGTGAAACATTTAGAGAAAGAGATAATAATGTATGCTGAAGAGCACGGATATGTGGAAACTTATTTTAAAAGAAAAAGAATAATAGATGGAATTAATTCAAAGAATAGAGTTATAAAAAATCAAGCTGAAAGAATGGCTGTAAATACAGTTATTCAGGGAACAGCGGCTGAAGTTTTAAAAAAAGTTATGATAAATCTATATGAGGTTTTAAAAAATAAAGATGATATCCATATGCTTCTTCAAGTTCATGACGAATTGATATTTGAAGTGAAAGAGGAGAAAGCAGTGGAATATAAGGAAAAAATAGAAAAAATAATGAGAGAAAGTATTAAATTCTCTAGAGTTAAATTAGAAGTAAATAGCTCTATTGGACAGAATTGGGCTGAAACAAAATAGGAGGAAAACGTGTCGTATACTTATAAAGTAAAAAATGAAATACTTCATCGAAGTGATCTAAGTGAAGATGAAAAATATGCTGAAATAAGAGCGATACTCTTATTAAAACATGCTATTAGTGAGAATAGCATAGAGTTAAAATTGGAGAATAAAGAGATAGCGGAAAGAATATATTCCATGCTAAAGGATTTAACAGATTTAAAAATATTTATAAAATTTTCCAAAAGTAAAAAGTTTGGAGAACATAATACTTATGCTATAACAATACCCTCTCAACCTGGAGTAAAGAGATTTATTGAAAAGTTGGGAGAGTATAGTTTAAAAAGAGATTCAGTGAATGAAGAGATAGAAAAAGGGTTCATAAGAGGAATGTTTTTAGGGTGTGGATATATAAAATCTCCAGAAAAAGAGTACGCATTGGATTTTTTTGTCGATAGCGAAGAGTTGGCAGATGAATTATATGAGCTTTTAGTGAAAATGGAAAAAAAGGTCTATAAAACAGTGAAAAGGAATAAACCTCTCGTTTATATGAGAAATGCTGAAGATATAATGGATATAATAGTTTTGATAGGGTCTATGAGAGAGTTTTATAACTATGAAGAGACAACAATGATAAAAGATTTAAAAAACAAAACTATAAGAGAGATGAATTGGGAAGTTGCCAATGAGACTAAAACTTTGGATACAGCTAGAAAGCAGATAAAAATGATAAACTTAATTGGTCATAAAATTGGGTTAAATGAGCTAAGTCCAGTTTTAGAGGAAGTGGCATTTTTGAGATTGGAAAACCCAGAGGCGTCTTTACAAGAGTTAGCAGAAATAATAGGAATATCTAAATCTGGAATTAGAAATAGATTTAGAAGGTTAGAGGAAATACATAATGAACTTTTAGAACAAGAAAGGGAAGCATAAGGGGAGTACTATGAAGATAATAGAGGATATTTTGCTAACTGAAGAAAAATTTGAAAATATTTATGTTGCAATTGGAGCTTTTGATGGGATTCATATGGGGCATAGAGAGCTTATTTGTCAGGCAGTAAAAAAAGCTAAAAAAACGAATGGGAAATCAGCAGTTTTTACTTTTTTGAACCATCCTATGGAAGTGACAAATAGGGTTAAAGCTCCCAAATTAATTAGCTCTTTAGAGGAAAAGATACATATAATTAAATCTTTAGGAGTGGACTATTTGATACTGCAACCATTTACAAATGAGTTCTCTAATATGACACCAGAGGAGTTTGTAGAAAAAGTTCTAGTAAAAACGTTAAAAACTAAAGAGGTATATGTGGGGTTTAACTTTTCCTTTGGAAAAGGTGGAAAAGGAACAGTGGAGAATTTAAGACAGATTGGAAAAAGATATGGAATTAGCACGAATATCATAGAACCAGTTAAGATTAAAGAGCAAGTTATAAGTTCAACATTTATAAGAGAGATGTTAGCAACAGGTAATTTAGATATAGCCAACAGATGCTTAGGGCAACCATTTTTAATTATTGGAGAGGTTGTTCATGGGAGAAAATTGGGAAGGATTATGGGATTTCCTACGGCTAATTTAAAAATATTAAATAAAATTTATCCTCCCTTTGGAATATATGGTGGAAAAGTTAAAATAGAGGGTGAAAAAGAGAGTTGGCATGCTGTTATTAATATAGGAAAAAATCCTACATTAAAACCAGATGAGAGAAGTATAGAGGTCCATATTTTAGATTTTGATAAAGATATCTATGGAAAAAGAATATATGTTTCTTTAATTGAGTTTTTAAGACAAGAAAAAAAGTTTAATTCAATGGAGGAGCTAAAAGAGACGATAAAAAATGATGTTTTAAACTGGAAAGAGAAGGTTAAGGTAATAGAAAATGGAGATAGTATTAAAAATAGATAATTTTGAGGGACCTTTAGATCTTTTACTACATCTTATAGAAAAAAAGAAGATGAAGATATCTGAGATAAAAATATCGCAGATAATAGATGAATACCTTCAATTTATAGAGAGAGCACAAACTGATAATCTAAGTATAAAAGTGGAGTTTTTAGAGATAGCGTCAGAACTTTTAGAGATAAAAGCTATATCTATTTTAAGTGTGGAGAAAGAGGAAGAAAAAGAGAAGGATTTAAAGAGAAGACTGGAAGACTATAAAGTTTTTAAAGAGGTAGCTCAAGTGATATCTCAAATAGAGTGTGAATTTAATATCTCTTACACAAGAAAAGAGGGAAGAAAAATAACTAAAAATATTCCTAAGGAGTTTGATTTAACAACACTAAAATTACAGGATATGTTTAATAGTTATGTTAAATATTTGCCAAAGGATGAGGAGTTTTTAGAGATTGAAGTGGAGAAAAGATACTCTTTAAAAGAGGAGATGGATAGAATAAAAGTTATCTTATACTCCTCAGAGAAAGAGGTGGTTGAACTATTTAGAAGAGCTGAGAATAGAACACATTTAGTATACATATTTTTAGCTGTTTTGGATTTATATAGAGATGGGATTATACTGATAGAGGGTGAAGGTAACTTAAAGCTCTTTAGGAGGGATTAAGTGGAATACAATTATAAGATATATACACCGGAAGAGTATGCGACAACTATGGGAAAGGTAGCTTTAAATAGATATCTAGAGAATAATTCAGAAAAAAATCTATTGGATATAAAAATAATAGATATATCTTGTGGTTCAGGAAATCTTCTATTGGCAATATTGGAAGAGCTGATAAAGATGTCCAAGGTTATATATGGAGAGTACAGGTACAATGAGGATTGGATAACAGGATTTGATATAGATTTAAACGCACTAAAAATTTTTGAGAAAAGAGCTGAGGCTCTTTTCTTTAAATATGGAGTATGTGGAAGATTAAATATAAAAGAGTGTGATTCACTATATGAGAATATCTATGAAAAATATGATATTGTTATAGGAAATCCACCCTATTTAGGAGAGAAAAATCATAAAGAGATATTTCAAACCATAAAGGAAACTAACTTTGGTAAAAAATATTATAAACCTAAGATGGATTATTTCTATTTTTTTATAGAGAAGGGTATTGATATATTAAAGGAGAATGGAATCCTTGTCTACCTGACAACTAATTACTGGCTAAAAGCAGACAGTGCTGAGGGTTTAAGAGAGAAGTTAAAAAAAGAGGGAGATTTTTTTAGAATAGAAAACTATAGCCACTCTATTTTTAAAGATGCGATTGGGCAACACAATGTTATTTTCTACTGGCAGAAAAATAAGGAAAACTCAGTTGTATTAATAAATGATGATGAGATTGAATATACTCTTGAACAGGAGAGTATATTTGCAGAGGAACATACAAAGATTACATTGATTCCTCCTTTTTGGAAAGACAATATAAAGAAGATAAGAGAGAAAAGCAATACAACCTTGGGGGAGTTATTAAATGTCAATCAGGGAATAGTCAGTGGTGCTGATAAAGTATTTGTTTTTAATGAATATAAAGAGGAGTTTAAAAAGTATTTAAAACCTTTTTATAAAAATAAAGATATAGGAAAGTATGGAGTTTCAGATAAACCACCATTTTGGATAATGTATTTAAATAGTAAATCTAAACTAGATGATGTAATTATTGATTATTTAATAGATTTTAAAAAGAAACTTTCTTTGAGAAGAGAGGTTATAAATAATAGAATAAACTGGTGGGAGTTACAATGGGCCAGAGATGAGGATATATTTTTAAAACCTAAAATTGTTGTTAGACAGAGATGTAAAACAAATAATTTTGCCTATACAGAGAAAGAGTTCTATGGTAGTGCAGACATATACTATTTGACTGGAAAAGATGAAAAAATAAATCTATACTATATTTTAGGATACTTGAATTCAAAAGTTTTCTTTTCATGGTTTAACTATATAGGTAAGAAAAAGGGGAAAAACTTGGAGTTTTATTCGACACCTTTAAAAGAGTGCCCTATATATTATCCAGAGAATATGGAGGAGATAGAGTATATAGCTAATCTGGTGAAAAAACAGGTGAGTATCTATAGCGACGAAGTACAAAGTGAGATAGATAGTTATTTTTGTGAGTTGATGAATATAAAAAATATAGGTGAGGAGCTATTATAGCTTCTCACCTATTACTTTATTTTAAACTATTTTTATAGTGCTTTGATATCGTTTGCGATAAACTGTGCTTTAGCACCAAATATTACTTGAACACCATTTTGTCCAATTTTTAAAACTCCAGATGCTCCTAATCTCTTTAACTCAGCATCATTAACAAGAGATGAATCTTTAACTTCAAGTCTTAATCTAGTGATACAAGCATCAACAGAGATTAAGTTTTCTTTACCACCAAGAGCAGCAAGAACTAAAGTAGCTAATTCGCTTCCTTGAGCTTTAGGTTGATCATCATCAACATCAGTTCCAATCTCTCTTCCAGGAGTTGTTAAGTTGAACTTTCTGATAAAGAATCTGAATCCAAAGTAATAGATAACAGAGAATCCTATTCCAACAAATATAACCATTGGCCAGTTAGTTTCAAACCCTTCAGTTCCAGGTAAAACACCGAACATGATATAGTCGATAACTCCACCAGAGAATGTCATACCGATTCTAACACCGAACATATTCATTAACATGAAAGATAATCCAGCAAAGATACAGTGAATTCCATATAAAACTGGAGCAACGAATAGGAATGAGAACTCTAAAGGCTCAGTTATTCCTGTTAAGAAAGATGTAAGAGCAGCAGAGAATAAGATTCCAGCAGCCATTTTTTTGTTCTCAGTTCTAGCTTCATGATACATAGCAAGAGCAGCAGCAGGTAATCCAAACATCATGAATGGGAACTTACCAGTCATAAACTTACCAGCACCAGAATAAGTAGCTGATGAGAATGAGTGAACTCCATCTTTTAACATTGCAAACCATATAGCTTGGTCTCCATTAACAATTTGTCCAGCATTGTTTGTATACTCTCCAAATTGGAACCAGAATGGTGCATAGAAAATATGGTGTAATCCGAAAGGAATTAACGCTCTTTCAGTGATACCAAATAGTAATGTAGAGATATTAGTGTTTGTTTCATTAGCTAAATAAGATAGTTGAGCAAGTCCAGCTTGAACTGGTTGCCAAATGTAAGGCATAGCTAAACCAACTAAGAAAGCAAGAACAGCAGTCATAATAGGAACTAATCTTTTTCCAGCAAAGAACCCTAAGAATGCAGGTAACTCTGTTTTATAGAATTTTTTATAACAGATAGCAGCAATAATACCGGCGATAAGACCTCCGAAAACTCCTGTTTGAAGAGTTGGAATTCCTAAAACTTCAGCAAAAGCTGGATTTCCAGTAGCGATACCACTAGCGGCATCTGTCAATGTTCCCATAGTTGTATTCATAATTAAAAGTGCTACAATAGCAGCAAGTGCAGCGATTCCATCTCCACCAACAAGACCAATAGCGGCTCCAACAGCAAATAAAAGAGGTAAATTACCGAATATAATTCCTCCTGCTTGCTCCATTAAAGGGATTCCTAACTTATTTCCAGCAGCTAGGAAGATACCAGCAGCTGGTAAAATTGCAACTGGTGTCATCAGTGCTTTACCGATTTTTTGAACCTCAGCAAATATTTTCATAAAATTCCTCCATTAAGATTGATAAAAATAACTAATTCACTAAAAGAATACATTTTATTTTAAAAAAAGTCAAGAA
>NZ_DBGBQB010000384.1:0-5733 GCF_048470075.1 Cetobacterium sp.
CTAAATTAAAAACTGAATTTTTACTAGTACTGATAATAATAGTGAGCTCTATGGTTTGGATTTAGTAAGAAATTTTTCTTCTAATTGTTCAAGCCTTGTTTTAGTACAAATTTAAGGCTTGAGCGAAAAAATGTATTTTAAGGCTTGAGTCTATATAGATTCAAGTCTTTTTTATTACTTAAATATAAAAAAATGGGAGGAGTTATTATGATAAACACTGGAAAAATCTGGTTTAATGGAGAGTTAAAGGAACATGATGAGGCGAAAGTACATGTACTGTCTCATGTATTGCACTACGGATCTGGATGCTTTGAGGGGATAAGATTCTATAGATTAAAAAATGGGAAATCGGCAGTGTTTAGATTAAAAGAGCATATAGATAGACTTTTTGACTCTTGTAAAATCTATAATATGGAGATTCCATATACAAAAGAGGAGATTTTAGATGGAGTTTTAGAAACACTGAAAGTAAACAATTTAAAGAGTGGTTATATAAGACCGCTTATTTTTAGGGGATATAATCAACTTGGAGTGAATCCACTGGGGAATCCAGTAGAAACAATGATTGCAGCTTGGGAATGGGGAGCTTATCTAGGAGAGGATGGATTAAAGAATGGTATAAAGGTTTGTGTTTCCTCTTGGAGAAGACCTGCACCAAATACTTTACCAGCCCTAGCTAAAGCATCAGGAAACTATTTAAGTTCTCAGTTGATTAAGATGGAGGCATTAGAACTTGGATTTGAAGAGGGACTAGCACTGGATTATTTTGGAAATATAAGTGAGGGAAGCGGTGAGAATATCTTTCTTGTAAAAAATGGAGAGCTATTGACACCACCTATGGCATCCTCATCTCTAGCTGGAATAACAAGAGATGTTGTAGTCAATATCGCAAAAGATCTTGGAATAACTGTAAAATATGAAACTTTACCAAGAGAGTTTTTATATATGGCAGATGAGATTTTTTTAACAGGAACTGCAGCGGAGATAACTCCTGTTAGTTCAGTGGATAATAAAAAAGTTGGATGTGGAAGTAGAGGAGAGATCACAAAAAAAATTCAAGAGGAGTTTTTTAAAATTGTAGAGGGAGAGAATGAAAAATATAAAAAATGGTTAACAATAGTTGAATAATGGAGGTGTATTATGAAGAGTTACTTTATGGGAGTAATAATTTTAATAGTGGCATACTATACTTATGGAAAGTATTTAGAAAAAAACTTTGGGATAGATGAGAGAGAAACACCAGCTATCTCTAAGGCTGATGGAGTTGATTTTGTTCAAATGAACTGGTTTAAAAGTCTATTGATACAGTTTTTAAATATTGCTGGATTAGGACCGATTACAGGAGCAGTAGCCGGGGCAATGTGGGGAAGTTCATCATTTATCTGGATTGTTTTTGGAACTATTTTTGCAGGAGCAGTTCATGACTATTATACTGGAATGATCTCTATGAGAAATAATGGGGAGAATATGCAGGAGTTGATAGGAAAGTATTTAGGAAAAAATGCAAAAGTGTTTACCAAGTATTTCTTAGTTGTACTGTTGGTTATTGTTGGAGTTGCCTTTATAACAGGACCAGCAGAAATTTTGCAATCATTCACAGGTATTAATAAGAAGTTATGGTTAGCTTTAATAGTAGGATACTACATTGTGGCAACACTATTGCCAATTGATAAAATTATTGGAAGAGTATACCCTTTATTTGGAGGAGCTTTAGTAATGATGATGTTTTTATTAATTGGAGCAATGTTAATAAAAGGGATTAAAATCCCAGAGGTAAGTTTATCAAACCTACATCCAAAAAAGCTTCCAATATTCCCATATATGTTTGTAGTTATATCTTGTGGAGCAATCTCTGGTTTCCATTCCACGCAATCTGTCTTGGTAGCAAGATGTTTAAAAAATGAGAGAGATGGAAGAAAATCATTTATGGCAGCAATGTATTTAGAGGGATTTGTAGCTTTAACTTGGGCTGCAATATCATTAGGATTTTTTAATGGTGTAGAGGGACTAGCTGGAAGTGGTGGTGGAATGGTAGCAGTTAGTAAGATGATAACGGGGCTTCTAGGGAAGTATGGTTTAATATTTACACTATTTGGATTGATCGCTTTACCAGTTACAACTGGTGATACAGCTTTTAGAAGTGCAAGAGTTACTATTGCAGAGGTTTTAAATTTTAATCAAAGTTCTTTTAAAAATAGATTGATGGTAGCACTTCCACTATTTTTATTAGCTGGATTTTTATCACAATTTGGTTTTAATACTCTATGGAGATATGTGGCATCGACAAATCAACTTTTAGCAACTCTTGGACTATGGACATGTACATATTATTTTATAGAAAAGGGTAAAAATTACTGGGTAGCTGGTATTCCAGCAGCATTTATGACATCTATGATAGGGTGTTACTTCTTAGCTGCTCCAGAGGGATTAAGATTGGAGAATATGTATATTGTTTACACTCTTGGAGTTATACTTTTTATATTGGCACTTGTAGCAATAGGAGTAAGAGGGGTTAAGGTAAGTAGAAAAATGGATAAGGCAGCAGTTTAAAGGTAGATGAAAAAGGGATCTCTAAGATCCCTTCCATTTAAAATATATTTAATATAATACTTTTTTTATTTTTTCTGCTAGATTATATATCTTATATTTTGGGATACTACAAATAGCAATTCTAATCCCACCAGGAATAATAATAGCAAAAATATTTTCATTTTTTAATTTTGTTTCAATCTCTTTTTCTAAACCTTGAGAGAAAGGGATAGTTATAAAAAAACCACTCTTATAAGGCAGAATGGGAAGGTTAATAGCAGAAGCTTCAGCTAGGAAGATATCTGCCCTCTCTTTTACCATATTTCTCATATAACTTTGTTCCAAAAGTAACTGTCTATATTTTTTTCTATTTAAAACAATATTACTAAAAAGAGTCATTCCACCTTTTGATATATTGGACCAGACACTTCTACAAGTGTATAAACTGGCATCTAAGAAATTTTCAATGGTATCTTTAGATGATGAGATGGCGATTTGAGCACCAACTCTAAGACCATAACAACAGAAAGATTTAGACATACTAAAAGTAACTATAAGAAGAAAATTATCAGGTAAATCCCTATAAAATTCACTTAAATCATTTTTTTTCACATTAAAATCCATATATGCAATATCATTAATTAAAATTATATTACACATATTACAAGCCTCTTTTAAAATATTCATAATACCTTTAATCTCATAGGTAGACAGAGTATAACCAGTTGGATTATGACAAGGGTTATTTAAAACAATAACTAAATTTTTCTGGATTTTTGCCAATTCAATCACTGAGTTTTTAAAGTTTATTAAATCAAATTTCCCCTTTTTGTTAAATAGAGAGTAGGTTTGATGACCACCTCCCACCTCTTTACTCATAAGTTTATAGGAGCTCCACATATAGTTTGGTAAAAGGACTACCTCACCGGGATTGATATAGTTTTTAAAGGTGTTATAGATAGCTCCACTTCCACCTGGAGTAGCAATAACTTCAACAAAATTATTCTCTAAAGACCTAGCATAGTTTTTTCCAAAAGTATATTGCTTAACAGCCTCAATAAAAAGTTCCTCTCCACTTATACTAGATGAGTAGTTAAAAAGCTCCTTACCCGATAGATTTTTATATTCATCATTAACAATATCTAAGGTATGCATCTCTTCATTATCATTATAAAAAATTCCTAAAGTGGCATTGATTACATTTTTTTTTCCATATATTTTAGATGCTAAATCAGCATTTTTAGAAATTTGAAATCCATTATCAAAAATTTTTTTACTTTTAGAGTGTTCAGCTAACATAATAATCACCTCTTAATTTTTCTTTTGAGGTAATTTTAAATTAAAAAAGATTATAAGTCAAGAAAAATTAAAAAAAAATTCAAATAAAATATTAAATGAAAAATAATTTTCAAAAAAAGAATGAAAGCATGGTGAAAAAAAATGGTAGAAAAATCATTTAGATCTCTCTACCATCAATTTTGTTTCATTAGTATTTTAAAGATTAAAACTCCTCTAATCTTCTTTCATACATATATTGAGCAAAAGTTAAATCATATACTTGTAACATCTCTAAATAGTCCTCAAAAAGTCTTTTAACAAGAACAGGAACTTCATCGATTGGTATGATTAAGTTTGGAATTTCAAACGCTAAAGATTGGATAGATTCAGTCAATATTCCACCCATATAAACCTGCATACAGTCAGTTAAAACATCATTTATCTTTCTTTTTAAACCTATAAACCCTAGAGGAGCAACAGGAATTCCGGCACATGAACTAGGGCATCCAGAGATTCTGATATTTTTAGCTTCTTTAAATATAATTTTTCTATATTGAGGATATTGCTTAGCTAGATTATCAAGTTCTATTCCAATTGCATCAGCCACAGAAACTGAGTCTTGAACTCCAATCATACAAACTTTAGCTCCAACACAAGCTCTAATTTGCCCTCTAATTGAGAATGACTCACTCATAATCTCAGGAATTTCATTATTTAAAAACTCATATATATATGGTAAAGCAGAGTTATGAACTACTGGAAGAACTAAGTTTTGATTGATAGTTGCTCTTATAAGCGGAGCGTTAATCTCATCTAAAAGATTTGCTAATTTTTGTGCATGTTCCTTTGATAAATCGCCATTTTTAACATATAGAACTAAAGAGACAACATCTTTAAACTTAGTCTCTTTTACACATAGATCAGTCCATTGTCTATAGTTTTCATCGTTGCTATTATTTGAATCAAATTTAGTTAAATTAGAGATAAAATCTGGATAATTAACAGTTTCAATAGTACCATTGTCTATAGTTTCCTTATTAAAATACTCCATAAAAAGTTTTCTAAATCCGTCAATACCCATTTTCTCCACTAAGAATCTAAGTCTTGCTTGCATTCTGTTGACTCTGTCACCACGGTCATAGAAAAGTTCAATCATAGCTTTAACAGCTCTCAATAGATCCTCTTCAGGAAGAAACTCTATTAAGATATGTCCAATTTTGCTACCTCTTCCCATACCTCCACCGGCGAAAACTTTAAATCCTCTTTTACCATTAATCTCTTTTGCCACAAATCCCATATCTTGTACGGCCATAACAAATTCATCCTCTAAGCTATTTGCAAAACCGATTTTTAATTTTCTACCAAAATCAAAGGCTTTATCAATTAGAAAAACCTCATTTTCAATCATTTTAGCATATGGTGTTACATCAAAGTTACTTTTTTTATCCACTCCAGTGTATGTAGAAACTAAAATACTTCTAAAAGTATTTCCTCCACCACCTCTAAAATACATTTTTTTACTATTGCAAAGTTCAATAGTGGATTTAACTTTATCAAAATCAACTTCATGAAGTTGGTAATTTTGTCTTGTTGAAAGATGTAAAAAAGGGATATCCTGTTTAAACATAATAGCTATTAAATCTTTGAAGTTCTCTTTAGAAAGCTCTCCACCAACAGCTTTTAGTCTTAACATCATCTTTTTACCTTTTTGCTCATAAATTCCAAATTTAGAACCCATTTTTTTTAAATCAGGGGATTTAATAGTATTGTTGCTATAATCAATAATCCCATTTTCAAGTTCTAAATATTGTTTTTCAATTTCGTGCAGTTTCTTTGTGATTCTTTCCATTTCCTATCTCCTTTATTCGAACATATCCGATTTTAGTATTTTACAACTTTTTGAATAATAATTCAACTGTTTTATTT
>NZ_DBGBQB010000385.1:0-2173 GCF_048470075.1 Cetobacterium sp.
GTTTTAGGATCTTTTGAAAAAGCTAAATCATTTTTTTTATTTAATATTGAAAGTTTTTGGCAAGCATAAATATCTCTCACTCCCTCGTAAAATCCCTTATCAACTTCTTTTAAAACCTCTCTTATTAACAGATTCTCTCCATTGAAAATATTACTTCCTATTGTAACAAGGAATAGAATACTACCATTTTTTTTATGAAATTTATAAGTTTCATTTTCTATAATATCTTTCCATCTTTTTTTTAGCATCAAATCTTTTCTACTCAATCTTATAAAATAGATAAATGCCACAATTTCATTGTTTTGCTCTCCTACCCAATATCCCTGTGAGTGCAACTTATACCATTCACCAAGTATATTTTTACTCACTTTTAAGTCAGTATTACTCCATGAATTCTTCTCTATCTCATAAAGACTTTCCAACTCTTTTTCTGCAAGTTCCTTTTTTCCAAAAAGGTTTATAATTTTCACAACTCCCCCTTTCCAGATACTATTAATTAATTACTAAAGGTTTTTCTTATCTATAGTTCATCCCAACCTTTTCTTTTTTTATTTTACACACTTGTAAAATATATAACAAAAGAGATAATCTTAGCATTCGCTTACCCACCCAATAATTTTTAAAATAAAACTAGATATCTAGTTTATATCCTAAAGATAAGGTAACTCTAGAGTAATCTAAATCGCCTTTTTTTGCATTTTTAGGCTCTGTTTTAGCAAAAGTTACTTGATACATAAGATCTGTAAAAAAGTTTTCATATGCTGCTCCTATTCCAATACCACCATACGCTCCATCATTAATTTTAGTTTTATATGACTCTTTTCTCAAGTATATATCTTTTTCATTCACATTAAAAGCATAGCCCAAATTAGCTTTAATGTACGGAGTAAAAGTATTTTCTAAATTAAAGTTATATTTAAAAATTAAGTAAATAGGGATGCTGTCATATTTTTCTAAAGAAGTTTTATAACTTGTACCAATTGTTTTTTCCTTATTTTTAGCGTTTACATGATAGGCAACTCCCATTCCAACTTCAAAAGAATCACTCATATTTTTTGTTACTTCAATACCAAAAGAGTATCCCAATCCCTTTGTTTTTCCATCATTGATTCTAAGGGATTCCCTACTGTTAGAAAAATTAAATTTGGAATATTTTGAGTAAATATCACCTCCAAACCTCAAGTATATATGAGAACTAATATCATTTACTTCAATAGTATCAGAAGTTGTTGGCGAATAAATTTCTTCTTCGCTTAAATAATCATCTAAAATAATTTTTTCTTCATTTACCACCTCTTTTTTTACCTCTGGCACAGATGTTGACAATTCTTTTCCAAAAGAATGTACAATCAACAAACTGGCAAGAGATAGAATAAACATCTTTCTCATTGGCATCCCTCCATGTAAGATATATTTTTAAGTTCTAGCAATTGATTTGTAATATAATCATAGCTCATTTATTTCCTATTTATTTCCTATTTATAAATTTTTTAATATAAATTAAAAGATATAAAAACGACATAAAAATGTTAAACTATAATAACATAAATTTAAAGGAGGATATATTTATGATACTAATTGTAGAAGACTCCCTAATTATACGAAAATTAATTGTGGAAATATTATCTGAAAAAAATATACCTGTAATGGAGGCAAGCAACGGGGAGCAAGCCTTAGAGATAATGAAAAAAAATATATTTGATTTAATTATTGTCGATATAATGATGCCAAAAATAAACGGTTTAGAATTAACTAAAATAATAAGAGAATTTTCAGAGGTTCCTATTATATTTTTAACCGCTCTTTCAGATGAAAAAAATCAAATTCATGCATATAATGCTGGTGCAGATGGCTATATCACTAAACCTTTTTCTCCTCATATTTTTCTTTCTATTGTAGGAAGATTTTTTGAAAAAAAAGAGATTATAAAGGTTTTTGGAAAGTTGGAAATTTCATTTAAAAGTAAAAAAATACTTTTAGATAAAGAGGAAATAAATCTACCAACTAAAGAAAGAGATATCCTGTTCTATTTAGTTGAGCACATAGGTACGGTAAAAACCAGAGAGCAAATTTTAAGTGCTGTATGGGGGTATGATTATTTTGGCGATGATAGATCAGTTGATAAACATATTTCAAGGCTACGTATTTTTTTAAAAGATAGTGGCTGCTACAT
>NZ_DBGBQB010000386.1:0-2644 GCF_048470075.1 Cetobacterium sp.
GATTATAGTCTTTTCAAGATTTCTTCAAAAATAGTTATTACGTCTGCGAAAAAAATATCACTGTTAGATATTAGACTTACATCAGAGACAGATTCAATAGTGGTATCTTTTTTTCCAATAAAACTGATACTTTTAATTTGATTTCTATTGGCTATTTTAAGAATATCAATTACAGATTCAGTTTCCCCTGATTGAGAGAGAGTAATCAAGATAACATCTTTGGTAAAAGAGGTTTCAAGTAGCTGTATATGTCCATTGGAGATACTTCTAATTCCTAAAAGGGCTAGTCTTTCATTCATATATGAAGAGATGTTATTGGCTATTCCCGTAGAAGTAAACATAAAAAGTTTATCTTTATTCTGCTTAAATAGGGATATTGCTTTTTTAAATGAATCATTCTCTTCAAGAGGATAATTTTTAGAAATTAAAGAGTTATTATTTGTTTTTAAAAAGTAAATAAAATTAGAGTAGCTAGTATAGCCTATTTTATTCACACATTTATAGATAACAGATGTGGAAGTAAAATTTTCCAAAGCTACATTCCTAATGGAAATTCTTTTTTTATCTTGAATATTTTGAACTATAAACTCTAGAATACTTTTTTCTAAAATTGTTAATTTGTGTTTTTTACAAATATAATTTACATCAATCATTAACATCACCAATAATATTATATATCATAAAGGAGAAAAAATGGAAAAGAAATTTTTACAAGACCCTTGGGCAAGAGTTACAACAAGAAATGGTTTAGTGGGAGATGAAGTTATTTCAGCTCTTCAAAAATCTATAAGAAGAGGAAAGGTAGAAGCAGCATGCGAGTTTGCTTATGAAATGTATATAACTTCTCCACAGATGGAGGAAAAACTTTGGAGAAGATTAGTTGCAATATCTGTGGAAGATATAGGCATGGGAGATCCTATGGCAGCCATTCTAATAAATAACTTAAAAGAGATGAGAAAAGAATATGCTTATGCAGATGGAGATAGACCAATATTTTTCATTCATGCAATTAGATATCTTTGTAACTGTGAGAAGGATAGATCAAGTGATCTATTAAAAAATATTGTTATTAAGGGATTTGCAATGGGATATGTTCCTGAGATACCTGATTACGCTTTAGATAAGCATACAACAAGAGGTGCAGAGATGGGAAGAGATTCATTCCATTTTCTAAATGAAGCTAGTATGGTAATACCTCAAAAAGAAGTGGATAATAACTATAAAGAGCAATATAACGAAATTCTAAAGAGATATAATCCTAAAGAAGTAGTAACATCGGCATTTAAGTATAATCCGTGGCAAGAATAGGTTTTTGGGGGGAAAATGGAAAATAAATTTTTGAATAAATTGGAAAAAATACTTTTACCCATAGGGGATAAAATAGGTAATCAAAAACATTTGGCAGCAATTTCTACTGGAATGATGATGACACTTTCTTTGATAGTGGTTGGTTCATTATTTTTGATATTGGCTAATCCACCTATAAATATTGATTTAGTAGACCCTGAAACACAAAATATATTTTTAAAATTCATGTTAAGTTGGAAAACATTTGCTGTAGAAAATTATGCTATTTTGACAAAACCATTTAACTTTACAATGGGTATAGTGGGACTAATGACATCATTTACTATAGCCTATGCACTATCTGGAAACTATGGACTAAATAGATCAACTTCTGGACTAATATCAATGATTATATTTTTACTGGTAGCTGCTCCAATTGAAAACAACTCTATAGTTATGACTTATTTGGGAGCTGATGGACTATTTATTGCGATTATTTTAAGTCTTTTAACAGTTGAAATAACAGTACTTATTGAAAAGTTAGATTGGAAATTTAAAGGTGAACATATACCACCAGCGGTTTTATCTTTTATGAATGCGCTTATTCCGCTTTTAATAAATATTATTGTAATATATGGTTTAAGTATAGTAATTTTTGCGTATACAGGAAAGGATATTCCAAGCTTAATAATGATGATATTAACACCAGCATTAACAATTGGAAATAACATTTGGGGATATGTGGCAATTGTTGTTTTCGGAAATCTTTTATGGCTGTTTGGAATAAATGGAACATCCATAATATTTCCACTTGTATTTTCTCTTGGGATAGCTAACACTGGAATCAATGCAGAGTTGATAAAGTCTGGACAGGAACCACAGATGTTAATGAACTTACAGATGTTTAGAATAGCTATATTAGGTGGAGCAGGAAATACAATAGGATTAGTTATTCTTATGATGAGAAGTAGATCTCAGCAGCTTAAATCAATAGGTAAACTATCATTTATACCAGGAATATGTGGGATAAATGAACCTGTAATTTTTGGAACACCAATTATTTTAAATCCTATATTGGCCATTCCATTTTTATTTATGCCAATATTGAGTTTATCTTTAACTTATATTGCTCAGAAAGTAAATTTAATATCTATGGGATATATAGTTGATCCATCATTTGCACCATTCTTTGTTCAAGGATATCTATCATCTATGGATATAAGAAACTTAATATTTACACTGCTTATAGCTGTATTAAGTATTGTTGTTTATTACCCATTTTTTAAGATTCATGAAAAACATATGTTAGAAGTTGAAAAATCTATATAAAAATAATTTTGAAAATTTTTTTTTATTT
>NZ_DBGBQB010000387.1:0-11691 GCF_048470075.1 Cetobacterium sp.
GAGATATAGAGAGTATCTTATTTGTCATATCAAGACGGTAAGGTCTAATTAAAGTGGTCGCATTTATAACTCCGTATAGAGCTGAAAAGATAAATATATTCTCTTGAATAAATTTAAAATCTTCATTGGAATAGCTCTCAACCTCAATCTGCTTATAGCTAACACCATCATAAAGACAGATTGCCTCCCTCTCCTCTTGATTATAAAAATTTTTATAAATACTAAAAACCTCATCAAGTAACTTATCTTTAATTTTTAATCTCTCTCCTATATCCTCTTTTGAAAACTCTTTTAACACAGAGATTAAATAATCTGTTTTTTCTTTTAAATGCTTATCTACCTCTAAATTATCTATGGTGTATTGACAATTTTTATACTTCATACCCTTACTTGGGGAAAAAAATAGTTTCATATAATCCCTCCTTATCTATATCTCTATTATAGCATCTTTTAATATATAGAAGTATAAAAATTACATTTCTAAAAAATTAACTGTATATTTCTAGCTTTTCATTGTATAATTATAGAATATAATATGTGATTAAATGGAGGTTACCGTGGATCAGAGAATTGAAATACTAGCAAAAAATTTAGTTACTTACTCATGTAGAGTACAAAGAGGAGAAAAAGTTTTAATTGAATCTATTGGAGAGGATTCAAAGAGTTTAGTTAAAGCTTTAGTAAAAGAAGTTTACGCTGCTGGTGGACATCCTTTTGTAACAATAAAGGATCAAAGTGTTACTAGAGAGCTTTTAAAAAATATGGATCAAACTCAAGCGGAATTAATGGCAAAGTACGAGTTAGAAAGAATGAAAGATATGGATGCCTATATCGCAATTAGAGGTTCTGAAAATGCATCTGAGCTATCAGATATAGATTCAGATAAAATGAAGATATATACAGACTATTTTATGAAACCAGTGCATCTATCAGAAAGAGTTAATAATACAAAATGGGTTGTATTGAGATATCCAAATAACTCAATGGCTCAATTAGCAAATACATCTTTAGAATCTTTTGAAGATTTCTATTTCAATGTATGTAACCTAGATTATTCTAAAATGAGTAAGGCAATGGATTCATTAACTGCTCTTTTAGATAGAACAGATAAAGTTAGAATTGTTGGTCCTGGAACAGATTTATCATTCTCTATAAAAGATATCCCATCAGTAAAATGTTGTGGGCTTAGAAATATTCCAGATGGAGAGGTTTACTCAGCTCCAGTAAGAGATTCTATAAATGGAGTTATAACTTATAACACACCATCAGTTTATCAAGGAACTACGTTTGAAAATGTTTGTTTCAAATTTGAGAATGGGAAAATTATAGAAGCTACAGCTAATAATACTGAGAGATTAAATGAGATTTTAAATACAGATGAGGGTGCAAGACATATAGGGGAGTTTGCTATTGGTGTAAACCCATATATTTTAAAACCTATGAAAGATACACTATTTGATGAGAAAATAGCTGGAAGTATTCACTTTACTCCAGGACAGGCATATAAGTTAGCTGACAATGGAAATAAATCAGCTATACATTGGGATTTAGTTCTAATTCAAAGACCAGATTTTGGTGGTGGAGAGATTTGGTTTGATGATGTTTTAATCAGAAAAGATGGAATCTTTGTAATTGAAGAGTTAGAAGTGTTGAATCCAGAAAATTTAAAGTAGTAGGAGGATTTAATAATGAATATACTTATGGCACTTTCACAGTTAGAGGTAACTGGTGCTGAGGTGTACGGAACGGTTCTAAGTGATGAACTTATTAGGAGAGGGAACAAGGTTTATATAGTTTCAGATACTTTAACTAAACCTACAAACGCACAGTATGAAAAGATAGAGTTCAATAAAAGAAAACTTAAAGATAGAGTTAGTCAGGTTAGAAAACTTTTAAAGATAATCAGAGAAAAAGATATTCAAGTTGTTCATGCTCATTCAAGAGCATCATCTTGGAGCTGTGCTATAGCTTGTAGAATAGCAAAAATCCCACTTGTTACAACAATACATGGGAGACAACCAGTACACTTAAGCAGAAAATTAGTTAAAGCATTTGGAGATTACTCATTGAGTGTTTGTGAAAATATAAGAGATCATGTTATTAATGATTTAAAGGTAAAACCTGAAAATATAACAGTTCTTAGAAATATGATTAATACAAGAGAGTATCAAAAAAGCATTTTAGACACTGTTGATAAAAATAAAAAGATTATCTCTATAATCGGAAGACTTTCTGGTCCAAAGGGAGATGTAACTTATAATCTACTAGATATTTTACATAGAAGAAAGGATTTTAAAATCCAAGTTATAGGTGGAAAAGAGATTCCTCAAAGATTTAAGAAATTTACAGGGAATGTAGAATTTTTAGGGTATGTAAATAATGTTTCTGAAAAAATAAGAGAGTCATCTATTGTTATAGGAGCTGGAAGGGTTGCTGTGGAAGCAATACTATGTGAAGTACCTGTTTTGGCAATTGGAGAGGCTGAATCTGTTGGTATAGTCACTAATGATAAGTTAAAGTTAGCTTTAAAATCAAACTTTGGAGATATATCTTTAAATCAAACCCCTCTTTTTAGATGGACAGATGTAATTCCTGAAATAGATAAAGGGTTTAATATAAGTAAAGATGAACTTAAAAGTTTAAGAGAAAAAGTTATAGAGGAGTTCTCATTAGAAAATATAGTAGAAAATATTGAGAAAATATATCAAAGAGAGATTGTAAAAAAAAGAAAATATGAGATGCCTGTTATTATGTATCATAGAGTTATAAAAGATGAAAGTGAAAAAGGGGTTCATGGAACTTATGTAACTGTAGAGCAATTTGAAGAACAGATGAAATATCTTAAAAAGAAAGGATACGAAACTGTAACTTTTAAAGATATGCTAAATAATGGGTATAAAAAGAGATTTGATAAAGATAAGAAATGGATTATGCTTACGTTTGATGATGGCTATAAAGATAATTATGAAAATGCTTTTCCTATCTTGAAAAAATATAATTTTAAAGGTATTATATATATATTAGATGGTATAGAATATAATAAATGGGATGTGGACAATCCAGGAAATCCAGAGAAAAGATTTACATTGATGACTCAAGATGAGCTATTGGAGATGCAAAACTATGGAATAGAGTTTGGAGGACATACATCATCTCACCCTAGACTTGCTGAATTGAATATAGATGTGGCAAAAAAAGAGATATTTAACTCTAAAAACAATATAGAGAAAACTATTGGAAAGGAGTTACTATCTTTTGCATATCCATATGGTAGTTTAAATGAAGAGGTTAAAAAAATACCTCAAGATGCCGCCTACAAGTTTGCTGTGGCCACAGATTCAGGAAGTATAGTATTTTCTGATGATCTATTTGAAATTAGAAGAATAGGGATATTTCCAACAAATAATCTTTTTAATTTTAAAAGAAAAGTTTCAGGTAGATATAACTTTATAAAAATTAAAAGAGAAGAAAAGAGTTATGGGAAAAAATAACTTAGGGAGGATTAATATGAAAAAAATATTAATGGGGTTGCTAGCTCTAACACTTTCCTCTACAATGCTAGCTAGGGAAGTAGTCTCAGAAGCTGAATTAGTAGAAAGTATCTATAAGGGTGACAATGATACAGGGAATAGATTAGGAATTGGATTAGGGGCCGGTTTTTCTGATAGTATATATAAAGGTGCTGATGATAGAGTTTATCCATTACCTTTATTAGATATTAACTACTATGATCTATATGTAAAAGGAATAACTGTAGGTTATCAATTTTATAAAGATGATGCTTTTGCAGCGTCATTATTCGTTAATCCATTAGCTGGATTTGCAGTGGATGGAGCGGACTTGGCAAGAGGGTATGACAATATAGACGATAGAAAATTCCAAGCTATGTTTGGTATTAGATTAGATGCCGACACTGGATTCTATGGAATTAAAACAGGTCTTTTAGCTCAAGTTGGAGAACATGGAGGAGAGGGAAAGTTAAGTGCATATAAGGCTTATAGAGTTGATGAAAAGCTTACAATAGTTCCTTCGATTCACGTTAAAGGATATTCTGGAGACTATACAGATTATTACTTTGGTGTCTCTTCAGATGAAGCTAGAAGAAATAGTAGAATTGATGGGGCTTATAAAGCAGATGCGGCCTATTCAGTTGGTCTTAATTTAACAGCTGATTATAGATTAGCTGATAATGTGGCTCTTATGGCATTTTTAGGTGTGGAAAAATTCTCTAGTGAAATTTCAGACTCACCTATTGTAGAAGATGGAGTTTTATACTTAGTAGGAATAGGAGCAAAGTATTACTTCTAAAAAATTTAAGGAGAACAAATGAAATACAAAGCAATTATATGTGATTTAGATGGAACACTATTAAATGAGCATCACACTATATCTGAAGAAACAAAAGAAACTATTAAAAAAGTTGTTGATTCTGGAGTAAAGTTCATAATAGCAACTGGAAGACACCACAATGATGCAATGACATTTAAAAATATGTTGGGACTAGATAGTTTTCTTATAACTTCAAATGGTGCTAAAGTGCATGACTATAACAATAAAGAGATTATATCTCACAATATACCAGCTAGTTTAGCTAAAGAGTTATTAAACTATAAATACAATGAAAACTTACATAAAAATGTCTATTTAGATGAGGAGTGGATTGCTGAAACACCTTTAGAGGAAGCGCTTGTTTTCCATAAAGAATCAGGATTTCATCATGTGATAGCTCCTTTTCAATCCCTAGTTGGAAAAGATATTACAAAATTTTTCTTCATATGTGATAATGAGGAGCATATTAGTGAGTTAGAACAAAAATTGAGAAAAAAATTCCATGAGGGACTTAATATAACACTTTCATTGGGATCGTGTTTAGAAGTGATGAGAGAGGGAGTTTCTAAAGCTAGTGCTATTGAGGAAGTCTTAAAAGAAGAGGGAATTGATTTAAAAGATACCATAGCCTTTGGAGATGGACTAAATGACTTAGAGATGCTATCATCTGTTGGAAAAGGATTTATTATGGGAAATGGAAGCCCAAGATTAAAGGCTTTACTTCCAGAGAATGAGGTAATAAAAACTAATGCAGAAAATGGAGTAGCAAAGAAACTTCAAGAACTGTTTTTATAATATAAAAGAGAGAAGATAATCTTCTCTCTTTTTTTGAATTATTTAAAAGTTAAACAATCTTTGGAAGAACCCTTTTTTCTCCTCTTTCTTTTGTTGCTGAGGAGCTTTTTGTTGAACTGGTTGAGTAATCTGCTGAGGAGCTGAACCTGTTACTTCCTCTGGTGACATAGCTTCATTTTTTGAAGCTGCTTCTTGAGTAGGAACGTAGTAACCTAGAACACCTGCAATTCCATTACTATATTTACCATCTTTTTCCACTGCAATTCTTCCTCTTCTCAATAGGAAAGTTTTATCTGAAGGTCCACCATTTAACAGACCAGATAAAGGATCTAACTCTTGATAAGTCAAATCGCCATTTTTAACATGGTTATCTAAGAATGTAAATGTTGTTGGAGTATAGTAACCCTTTTCGATAATCTCCTGATAGAAGTTTTTCCAAAGAGGTGCTGCCACTCCCCCTCCTGTTGCTTTATATAGTGGATCATTATTATCATATCCAACATATATAGTCGTAACATAGTCAGGAGTCATACCAGAGTACCAAACAGTTCTTGAATTGTTTGTAGTTCCAGTTTTTCCTCCCTGTTCAATAGGGACATTGTTTATTTTAACTTGAGCACTTCTACTTGTTCCTTGCTTAACAGAGTTTTTCATCATATTAGTCATAAGAGCTATATCAGCACTTTCAAATTTTTGTTCTATCTGAGGTTTTGCTTCATATAGAATGTTTCCAAATTTATCAGTTACCTTCATTACAAAGAATGGTTTTACAGAGTAACCTCCATTTGCAAACACAGCGTATGACTGTGCAACTTGAAGTGGTGTACCCTCTGTTGTTCCCAGTGCTGCCGTAAGGTTGTTTGGAACTATAAATCCAGCATCAACTCTTTTCATAGTATCCATAAGAGCTGGAATCCCAACTTTATTTAAAAGTTTTATTGAAACAATATTTTGAGATTTATCAAAACCTTGCATTAAGGTCATTCCATTATAATATCTCTCTCCAAAGTTTCTTGGAGCCCATGTTCCAAATACAATTCTAGAATCTTCTACAACTAAGTTCTCTTCAAATCCCTTTTCTAATGCTGTATAGTATATAAATGGTTTAAAGGATGATCCAACTTGACGCTTAGCCTGTACGGCTCTATTGAAATTACCAGTCTTAAAGTTTTTTCCACCTATAATACTTATAACCTCTCCATTTTTAGCATCTATTGTTACCATAGCACCTTGAAGTTTCTTATCATTTTTCAAACGAGGATAGTTTTCAAACTTATCTTTAGCTACTTTTTGTATATTTAAATCTAAAGTGGTTTGAACAGTTAACCCATCATTATAGATCTGTTTCTCTTCAAAGTTTTCAAATAGGAATTTCTCAACTAAATCTGTAAAATCAGGAGCATTGAACTCAATCTTCTTATCAATAGCTCCATAGACAATTGTTGTGTTTTTATCTTTGAAATCTTTAGATGAAGCTTTAGACTCATTGATAAACTTATGTTTTAAAGCCTCTTCATACTCAGCTTCAGTTATTAAACCAAATTTAAACATCTGCTTCAATATCAATCTTTGTCTAGTTAATGATTTATCAAGATTTGTTCTTGGATTATACATATTTGGTCTATTTGGTATTCCTGCTAAAAGTGCTGATTCAGCTAAGTTCACATCTTTAATATCTTTTCTAAAAAAGTTATATGCTGCTGTTTTAACACCATAAGCCCCTGAACCAAAATAGATTTCATTTAAGTATTTCTCCATTATCTCAGCTTTTGTATACTTTCTTTCAATTTCAAATGTTATTATAATCTCTTTTATTTTTCTAGAGAATTTTTTTTCATGAGATAGAAAAGCGTTTCTAGCTAATTGCTGAGTTATTGTACTTCCACCCTGAGCTGCTCTTCCAGATTTTAAGTTGACTATGGCCGATCCCAAAATTCTAAATGGGTCTATTCCATAGTGAGTTAAAAACTGTCTATCCTCTATGGCTATAAAAGCATTTTGTAAACTTTGTGGAATATTCTCTATATCCACAGGCTCTCTTGTTTCCTTTGAAATAACATCAATTATTTGTCCATTTCTATCATAAATTGTAGTAGGAATAGGAGGACTATAATTCTCAACTAGCTCTGAAACATTTGGCAACTCCTTGTAGTATTTATTAACTAAAAGACCTGCACCAATCCCTCCAACAATACCTAAAGATACAATAAATATGGCAACATATTTAAGAATTTTCCATTTCATAAAATATCTCCATTTTAATTATTTTAGATTTTTTTGTCTTAATTGTCCACAAGCACCGTCAATATCAGTCCCTTTTTCCCCTCTTACAGTAACATTAACTTTTCTAAAATCTTTTAAATAATTAAAGATCTTATCAATCTTCTTTTGTGAAGGTCTTTGGTAATCTTTTCCATCCACTGGATTACATGGAATCAGATTTAATATATGGTCAAAGTTGTGTACAAAATCTGCTAAGTAAGCAATATCATTATCAGAAACGTTAAAGTCATTGATTAAGATATACTCAAAAGTGATTCTTCTTTTTGTTTGTCTTTGATACTCCTGTAATATTGGGAATAAATCCTCTAGTGGATATTTTGTGTTTATAGGCATTAACTCACTTCTCTTTTCATCAATAGCACTGTGTAAAGAGATAGCTAATTCCACAGGAATCTTTTCCTCAAGTAGTTTTTCAATTCCTGGAATTATTCCAGATGTTGAAATAGTAATTCTTCTTTTAGAGATATTAACACCTTTTTCACTCGATAAGATATCAATAGCTTTAATAACATTATCAATATTAAGCATGGGCTCTCCCATACCCATAAATACTATATTATTAATTTGTAATCCCTGTTTTAATAATCTTCTCTCAATTGTATAGAACTGGTTTGTAATCTCGTGTACATCTAGATTTCTAGTAAATCCACCCATACCAGTGGCACAGAATCCACACTTAACTGCACATCCAACCTGTGATGAGATACATAAAGTAGTTCTATCTTTATGTCTTAATATAACACTTTCAATTGTGTTTCCATCCTCTAATTTAAATAAAAACTTTTCAGTTTTATCAATTTTAGATACTTGATGTTTTAATAGATTTAAGAAAGGGATATACGCTTTCTCAGCAAGTAACTCTCTATCTTTTAATGATATATTTGTCATATCATTTATGTCCCTTACAATTTTTTGATTTAACCATGTAAAGATTTGTTTCCCGTAAAATTTCTTCATTCCTAAAGAAACTATAAAGTCTGTAAGCTCTTGTTCATTTAAATTAAGTAAATTTATTTTATTCGACATATTTCCTCCATTGTTACTAATAAATACCTAATTTTCATTATAACAGATATTTCAGACTTTTACAATATATTTGTAATCTCCGCTACTGAAACATCACCTTTAAAGTTAGCTCTCTCTCCTTTTCCTCCTCCTTTTATATCTAAAGAAAGAGATATTCTTTTTAATAACTCTCCACAATCAATAGCTTTACTGGAGATCAATCCTGCATTTTCCCAAAGACCAATAAAGATGAAATCCTCTGGAATAGATTTGTTTAAATTTGCTATTGTATCCTTATCATCTCTATATACTATATATTTCTTTCCATCCTTTTCAAAAGGAGCAGTAAGAAGCTCTTTTATTAAAAAATCACAATATTTTGTATTTAAGTCCTTAAATCTATTCTCCACCTCCTTTTTCTCACTGTTGAACTTTTCTACCATAGATAGTATCTCATTATCTCTACAACTAAAAATTCTGTTTAATTCTTTTATTGTTCTATTTTTTTTTATAAAATCTTCAATAGCTCTCTCTCCACTTAAAAAATAGAATCTAGTATAATTTCCTTTAACCTTTTCAAAATTTATAATTTTAAAAACTCTAATCTCCGATATATTGGATACATGGTATCCAGCACAAGCACTTGTATCCATACTATCTATTGTTATTATCCTAACATCACCTGTAACTTTATCACTGATTTTTTTTCTAAATGTATCTATGGAGTTAGCCTCCTCTCTTGTTACAACTTTTTCTAAAATTGCTCTTCCCTCTCCAATAGCATTATTGATTTTTTTCTCTAACTCATCAACAAATTTTTCATCTAAATCTTTAGAATCTAAATCCACAGTCGTATATGTTTCAGTCATTCTAAAACCAACAGTATTTAATCTATAATCATTATATGCAATAGCCGAAAAAAGATGCTGAGCTGTATGTTGTACTCCAATATCAAAAACTCTATTTTCATCTATAGTATATGTGTGCTCCCCTGGAAGTAACTCTTTTTCAACTATAACTCTATTGTCATCTATTACAGTTAAAAATCTTGTATCTCCTATATACCCTTGATCCCCTATTTGTCCACCTTTACCGTCTATATACAGGTTATGTGATTCCACTTCAATAATCCAGTTCTCTTTTTCTTTAATACATGAAAGTACCTTAATCATCGCTCCTCCTAAATGTTTTGATACTCTATTTTATAACGATATTCCCAGTATTTCAATCTATTTCAAAAAAGTATTTTAACACTTTAAAACTCTATTCAAAAAGTATAGTTTGTGCTATACTATATACAAGTGATGAAATAATGAGTAATTTATATAGAGGTGTATATATGACAAGAGAGGAAAAAATTAAAAATACATACTTAGGTGCCCATGTATCTATACAGGGTGGAGTAGCTAATGCCTTTAAAAATGCAATTGCTATAGATGCCAATGGATTTGGAATGTTTGTTAAAAACCAGAGAAGATGGGATGCAAAGCCATATACTGAGAATGAAATTCTAGAGTTTAAAGATGCTATGAGAAGATATAAGTTTTCTCCTGAACAGATTTTACCACATGATGGATATCTTATAAATTTAGGGAGTCCCGACGAGGAGAAAAGAGAAAAATCATTAAACGCTTTTTTAGATGAGATGGAAAGAGTTAATCAATTGGGACTTATATACTTAAACACTCACCCTGGAAGTCATTTAAAAGAGGTAAGTGAAGATGAATGTATCAGATTGATTGCAGACTCAATAAATAGAGCACATAAAGCTGTTCCAAATGTTATTGTTGTATTGGAAAATACTGCTGGACAAGGATCAAATATGGGATATAAGTTTGAACATCTAAGAGATATAATAGAACTGATTGAAGATAAAACTAGAATTGGAGTTTGCTTAGATACATGCCACACTGTTGCTGCAGGATATGCATTGTCAACAGAGGAGGAGTACAATGCAACTATGGATGCTTTTGAAAAAATAGTTGGATTTAAATATTTAAAAGGTATTCATCTAAATGATTCTATGTTTGGTGTTGGTAGTAAAAAAGATAGACACCACAGTATAGGAGAGGGAACTTTAGGTATTGATTTTTTCAAAAGATTTATGAATGACGATAGATTTAGAAACATTCCCATAGTGATGGAAACAATAGATGAAACTATCTGGAAACAAGAGATTGAGTTGTTAAGAAGCTTTATAGATTAGATAAGTATAAAATAAAAAGACACTGATTTTAAATCTGTGTCTTTTTTTACATAGGAAACTATTGGTGATTAGTTTCTCTCTAATGCTTTTTTTACATCCTCTAGTGTATCTTCAACCATGTTATCATTTTTACCAATAGCATTATAGAAGAATACAACATATTTCCCATCTATCTTCTGTACAGCTTTTCTTCTTGTTGTTCCTGGAACTGAGAAGTATTGAATTCCTCTCTTCTCTCTATTCATCTCCCAGTCAGAAGATCTGTTGTATCTTGTATCTCCAAAAGCTGTTCTTGAAGTTTGAGGTAAATCTCTTAACTTAGAATCTATAACAATCTCTCTTTTACCTAGATGATTTTTCATAGTAAAAGCTCTTTTTTGATATCCAACAGTATACATTTTCAATCTATCTTTTAACGCATCTGCCTCTTTTCTAGAAACTTCTGCTGCAAAAGCCATAGATGAAAGTAATAAAAATCCACATAATAATTTTTTCATTTTTGTTCTCCCTATTTAGTAAGTTTTCTAATAGCTCTATATAGAGCTTTATCTTTTTCGACTTTTTCCATTTTACCTAAGAACCAGTTTAACTCTTGATCATTTAAACGAAGCTCCTCTTTTATAAATCTTTCTAATTTTTCAATCTCCATAGGTAAAAGCTCCTTTTTTAATGAGCTATTTATCTCTTGTACAGTTCTCCCACCTTCAAAAAAGAAAACCAGCTTTTGCCAATTTGTAAAAAGGTCTACTTTTCTAAGAAGCATAACCGCTGTATAGTTTAACTCTGGAATAATTTTAAATCCTTTTCTTGATAGGAAAGATCTAATCTCATCATTTTTCTCTGTTTCAAAAAGAACTTCACCAGCTTTTTTAGTATTCATAATTTTAGGTAATTTTGAACTCTTATCCTTTAATCTTAAATACTTAGACAAAGTTAGAGTTTTAGTTTCAAGATAAAAGTCTACTGCAAATTCATTGAAACTCTTACCTTCTGGAACAGTGCCCTCTTCAATATGCTCTATCATAGTATCAATTTTTTTAAAATCAACCATTGTGTATCTCCTCCTGAAAATA
>NZ_DBGBQB010000388.1:0-15794 GCF_048470075.1 Cetobacterium sp.
AACAAGTGGATTTACTTCTGAATTTTTTCTAGCCATAAAAAAACCTCCTCAGTTACTAATTTAATTATACAAATTAATAGCCAAGAAGGTAAAATATATATATTTAATTTTTACAATTTACACTAAATTTGGGAAACTCCCGTACAGGGATTAATGGAACAGGGATTCCTGCTTTAAAATCTCTACTTGCTACTGAAGCAATAAGAAAACAAATAAAAAGTTTACTAGGAGATAAGGCAGGACACTTTATGATGGCTATTGTTGGAGTAGTTGAAGGAACTCCACAACTTCAAGATTGTAAACCTCAATCAATTATAAATTCAGCAATAACAAGTGCAACACTAGATTTACCAATAGAAAAGAATTTAGGTTATGCTTATATTGTGCCTTATAAAGATAAGGCTCAATTTCAAATGGGCTATAAAGGTTACATTCAACTAGCTCTAAGAAGTGGACATATAAATATATTAACTCTATTGAGATAAAAGAGGGAGAATTAGAGAATTATAATCTACTTATTGGCGAATTTAATTTTAAATTTATTGAGGATATAAACCAAAAATTAGAAGCTAAAACAATCGGTTATGCCTCTTATATAGAGTTTACAAATGGATTTAGAAATACTTTATATATGACTAAAGAGCAAATTGATGGTTCTTCTATTAAAAGCATATCTGAAGAGGGAACTATTAATGTTGAATATGTTGATAATACCAATGAAGAGAATAAGATAATTGGAAATATTGAACTTGCAACAAATGAAGAAAAGTTAGAACTTCTTAGACAATCAGATTTAATTAAATTTGATTTGATAGAAAAGGCTAGTGAGCTAAAAATTGATTTTAATACTCTTACTAAAAAAGACTTTAGAATTCTTGAGAATATAATTGATGTTGAAACTGATAAGAGAATGGAATAATTAAATTAAGTCCCCGAAGGGGAGGAGTGGGCGTTACTTTCTAGCAATCCATAACACTAAAATCAAAGCTACTAAAAATGCTAGTGCTCCCCCATCTAGTGCTATGGTATTTACATTGAAGTATATCATACCAACACCTCCATGAATTATTTTCACTGCCCTGTTCAGAGGCAGAATAAAAGCCCCCAACAAATTGAGGGCTGATATTCTGAACATGAGCTAAAGCTCTTTAGAAAATAATTCATGGTTGACCCCTTCAGGTCTTAGTTGAATTATACAATATCAATATCAAAAAGTAAAATTTTTGTTTACTAAAAAATTAATATAGGAGCTAGCCACAGAACATGCATAAAACATTTGTAAAACTGAAAAAATATTATGGTTTGAAACTATCGAGATTGGAGGATAAAAAATGAAAAATATAAAACAATTACATGCAATTAAGCAAATAAAATATATAAAAAATATTATGATAATGTTTGTGATAGTTGCGAATCTGAAATACATGAACAATTAATCAACGAATTAACTAAAGATAATAAATAAGGAGAAATAACTATGGAAGTAAAATGCTTAGTATACACTGTTAATGAAGTGAGCATAATGTTAAATGTCTCAATATCTACAGCTTATAGAAAGATTAAAGAAATTAATCATATGGCAATTAGAAAAGGAATCCATAAAGAATGTATCTCATCTGGAAAAGTTAGTAAAAATTATTTCACGAAGTCTATCCAAATTATGATTGATAAATTTAATTAAAGAGGGTATCATATTATTGTGAAATATCCCTCTTTTTTATTTTAATAAATTAGGAGGAAATTATATGAAAAATTCAAATGGAAGTGGTTCTATTTGTAAATTAAAGGCAAAAAGAAGGAAACCATGGTATGTTAGAGCTACAATAGAGTTTTCTAGTGATGGTAAACAAATTAGAAAATCTATAGGTACATTTGCTACGAAGAGAGAAGCTCAAGAGGCTTTATATAACTACAATAAAAAACCATTACTATATAGTAAGAAAACTTTTAAAAATATTTTGGATTTATGGTGGAATGCATACACTAAAAAAGTTACACAAAAAACAACTATAAGTACACATATTTATAGAATGAGAGGTTTTGAACCATTACCTATTATTGTAAATATATCTATATAGTTCTAATTCTCATCTACACTGGAATGAGAATTGGTGAACTTCTTAACCTAAAAAATGAAGACATCGATTTACACAACTCATGCCTTACTATAAAAGAAAGTAAAACAGATGCTGGTGTTAGAGTAATTCCAATATCTTCTAAAATCTTTAACTTATTTCTTACTAATATGATAAAAGATCAAGAATATTTTGTAAAAGGGGAGACCACTAAAAAGTTAGCTTATTCAACTTTTAAACCTAGATTTCAAAAGTTATTAAAAGAGTTGAATATTGAAGCTCATACTATTCATGATACTCGTCATACTTTTGCTACTTTATTAAATAATGCTAATGCCAACCAAACTTCAATTATTAAGCTTATTGGTCACTCAGATTTTTCTGTTACAGAAAATATTTACACTCACAAAGATACTGAGGAACTAAGAAAAGCTGTTGAATTATTGAATTAATATTTTGTTAGCTACTTGTTAGCTACATATAAAAAAACAGTAAATTTTATAAAATAACCAAATTTAAGAAACCCTTATTTTATGAGGGTTTCTATAAACCTAAATTAATCAAAAGGAGGAAATATGAGAAAATTAATAATGCACTACGATATGGACGCTTTTTATGCTTCAATTGAAATTCGAGACAATCCTAAATATAAAGATAAGCCCATTGTTGTTGCTGGCGGCGTTGTAACTACAGCTAGTTATCCGGCTCGAAAATTTGGTATCCATTCTGCTATGAATACCTTAGATGCTAAAAGATTGTGCCCTAAACTCATTGTTCTTCCTGTTAATAAAGATAAATATTCTTATGAATCTAAAATTATTCAAAACTTAGTTTTAAAATTGACTCACAAAGTTGAATTTATCGCTCTTGATGAGGGCTTTGTTGATATTACTGATATCATTTCAAAGTTTCCTTCAAAAGAGGTTTTTGCTAATTTATTTAGAAAAAGAATCTATGAAATCACCGGTCTTACTTGTTCAGTTGGAATTGGACCTAATAAACTCACAGCGAAAATTGCCTCAGATATAAATAAACCTGGTGGACAGCATATTTTTAATAATGAGGATGAATTTATTGAGTTTATAAAAGAAAAAAATATCAGAAAACTTCCTGGTGTTGGAAAACAATTTGAAAAACTTCTAAATAAGAATAATATTCATTACGTAAAAGATATCTATCCATTCTCTTTAAAAGAACTTGTAGCTAAATATGGAACTTCTAGAGGGGAGTTACTATATACATATAGTCGTGGGATTGATCACAGAGAGGTTGAGTTTAATAGAGCTATTCACTCTATAGGTAATGAAAATACTTTTAGAATTCCTCTTGATTCAGAAGAGGAGATTAGTAGAGAGATTGATGAACTTTTCCAGTGGTCATATAACCGTCTTAAAAATAAGAAGCTTCTAACAAAAACTATCTCTTTAAAAGTCCGTTTTAAAAATAGAGAAACTATAACACGTTCAAAAACTAGATTTATTCCTAGTGATGATAAAGACATTCTAAAAGGAATGCTCGATGAAATTCTAGTCTCACTAAATTTAGTCAATGATATTAAACTTCTTGGTGTTTCCTTTTCCAACTTGGAGAGCTATTCTAACAGACAACTCACTTTTGAAAAACTTTATTAATTTTTTCCCATAAAAAAAGAATTTTATTTGCTCCTCAGTATATTATGTTAATTCAAAATATTAAAGGAGGCTGAAGTTTATGAAAAAAATTGTTTTAGCAAGTATTTTCTTTAGTTTATTCTTTATTGGATGCTCTAGTTCTGAACCTAAAGAGGAAGAAGTTGTAATTGTAGAACCAGTTGCAGTTGGAAAAGAGATTATTGTAACACCAGTTTTAGACAAGTAACACCATTAGTTAAAAAATATATTATGAAAAAAGGCCACTTCTCAGTGACCTTTTTTTATAAATCTATAAAACTACTCTCTTTATTCTCTTTTTTTAACCTCTCTAAAACTTTTCTATGATTAATATCCTCATTGTTTATATACTTTATATACTTATATGCTGACTCTTTAATCTCCTCATCCGACAGTCTAGGAATATCAAAGAGCGCAAAATATGGTAAATAAATCATCTGAATTGCATTTGCTGTAGCTTCTAAAGGTCTTAATAACTCTGTTATTGTAAAGTTATTATATCCTCCTCCTATATATGAATATTCAGGTGCTCCTACAGATATTGCAACTAAAAACTCTTTTCCTTTTAACGCATCACCATTTGGTCCATAGGCCCATCCATATTCCAAGGTTTTGTCAAAATACTCTCTCATTAAAGCTGGCATAGTATACCAGTAAAATGGAAATTGAAAAACTACTCTATCAGCACTTTCTAAATACCTCTTCTCTTCCTCTATGTCTATTATTTTATTTTCTTTATAGATTTCATCTAAAAATCTAACAGTAATATTTTTCTCTTTTTTTAAAGCCTCTAACCAAACTCTATTAACTCTAGAGTTTTCAATATCTGGATGTGTTGCCACTACAAGAATTTTCATATCTATTTCACCTTTATATTTCCAAGTATAATATCCTCTTTTATTTTTTCTACTAGTTTTATATTTTCCTCTCCTATAACATCTTTTGTATATTTGAAGTCTGTTGTTCCAACTCCATCCTCTTTCAATCCAAAGTTATATACCTGACCTTTAAACTCTCCATTAACTGTATCCTCTATCACCTTATATATAGCATTATTTACATTTTTTAACATCGATGTCAATATTTGTCCTTTTACAATATCATCTTGGTCACAATCTACTCCAATACCGTAGATACCTTTCTCTTTAACCCCTTCCAAAACACCTATACCTGTATTTCCTGAGGCGTGGTATATCACATCAACCCCTTGATTAGCTAAAGAGTAAGCGTGCTCTTTCCCTTTTAATGGATCATTGAATGGAGCATCTCCACCAACATATGTCGTTATTACAGAGATATTGGGATTTATATATTTAGCTCCCTGTTCATATCCACTTTTGAATCTATTTATTAAAGGTATATCTAAAGCCCCAATAAATCCAATCTTTCCTGTTTTACTCATTTTAGCTGCTATAGCACCAACTAAAAATGATCCCTCACTCTCATCAAAAACCAATGATGCAATATTTTCTCCCTCTTTAGCTCTTGTATCTACAATTGCATATTTTGTATTTGGAAATTTTGAGCTTATATCTTCCATAGCATCTTGTGCTGTGTAAGATGTAGCTATTATTAAATCAAATCCATTCTGTGAGTATTCCTCTAAAAAATATGAGTCTTCCACCCATGAGTTTGGTTCAACATACTTAATCTCAATATCAAAATCCTTCTGTGCCTTTAATAAACCAGCATATGCTGAATCATTAAAAGATTTGTCCCCCAAACCTCCCATTGCCAAAATCAAACCAACTTTTAATGGTGCTGCTAAAATTGTTGCAGATAAAAGTAAAAAGATAATGATACTCCCAAATTTTTTCATAAAAAACCTCCCCTATTTTGTTAATTTTATTATATAACAAAATAAAAAAAAGAGCTATCAAAAGATAGCTCCTAATCAACTAAAAATCATATGTTACACTAACTCCACCTTGTGGTTGTAATTTCCAATCTTTTTCTGTATCTCCCCAAACTTGGTTCGAATACTTAACTTGTGCAAAAACAGAGAATGCTAAATCCTCACTGTAATTATATGTTACTTCTAATTGTGGTAATGCGAATACTGCGTATGTATTCTTAGTATTTCCGCTGTCAACTGCTGGTCCTAACCATTCATACATTTGATTTCCTACTATAAACGGATCCCATACAGCACTTCTGTTAGATGAGATATATGGGTCAAATCCTCCAGTGAAATTAAACGCTAATGATGTTTGATCATTAAATTTATATAACTCTTTTGAGTATCCTAACCATGCTAATACCATAAAATAGTTTGCAGTATCATAATTTGTATTTCCATTTCCTATTTCAAAACTTCCATTATACCACTCTCTAAATGCATAAGCATTAAAAGTAAATGTAAAGTCAGCTGGTAATTTCCAATTTGTTAATAAGCTTAAAATACCTGTGTTAACATGTCCTGATGGTCCCTTTGTACTCCAACCATATATATACATTGGTGATATAGCAAATTGTGTTGCCTGAATATACTCCCCTTTAGGAAGATATTCAGAAAAATCAAAAGCTGTCTGTGCAAATACATATGTTTGATTTGTTCCATTAAATTCAGCTTCATTTTCTACCATTAAAGATGATGTCCATTTTATTTTAGAATTTTCTATTACTCCATGATCATAACTTAATGTAGCCTTTGGTCCACTAAAATTGTTATTTTGTTGATTTTCTCCATGATTATAATCATACATATTCCAAACTCTATCCCATTGTAAAGTAATGTTCCAATCTTTTGCAAAATTGTAACTTAAAACTGCTGATGGGTGTGATGCTTCAGTTTTATATTTACCTGCATTTCCATAAAAAGTTTGAGTAAAACCTAAGCTTCCATTTGGAGTAAACTCTTCCGCATATGTAGCTCCAGCAATAAGTAAAGATCCAATAAGTGTTTTTAAAAATAACTTTTTCATAACCTACCTCCCATACTAAAATGTTTTTCTGTCATTTTCAGCTTAAGTATACTAATTATTTATTCTTTTTCCTTTTTAATAATTTATTTTCTTATCTCTAATTAAAAAGGATTCAAAATTAAAAAGGATTTAAAAATAATTTTTGAATAGAGAGGATATAGATATTCCTTATAGGAGGTTTAAATATGATTAAAAAAATCTCAATTTTATTATCTTTTTTACTGCTTTTTCTTCAGGGATGTAGTGCTTTAAATAGTAGAGTTATCGCGGTAGATTCATACTCTACTCAACAGGCTTATGGTGGGACATACTATCTTTCCACAAATACCCCTGGACTGCAACTTCAGCAACAATCTTTTGAAATCATACTACAAAATATGCTTCAAACCAAAGGATACACTAGAACTTTTAATCAAAAAGATGCTCTATACAACATTGTGTATGGGTATAAAGTTAAAGGTCCATACACTAGCTTAGAGTCTTATCCAGCTCCTATCAATCCATGGTGGAATGGTCCTTATGGTGGAATATACAATGGATTTTATGGAGATATGTGGATGAATTCTATCAGTGCTACTACGTATTTTGTAAAAAGATTGGAGCTTTCAGCTTATACTAAAAATAATAACGCTGTTTGGCAAGTTGTTGGAAGTTTAAAAAGTGATAACAGTGATCCTAGAAGTAGTTTCCCTTACTTAGTGTCAGCTATTTCAAATTATGTTAATGTCAATTCAAATAAGGTTGTTTACTTAAATGTAGAGGAAAACTCTAAAACTGGTCAATACACTGCTACTCCATCTATGTGGTAAAAAATAGCTCTATCATATTATTCTATGATAGAGCTATTTTTATTTTTCATTATTTATAATTTCTTCTATTCTATCTAAACATCTACCGCAACCAGAAGCTGCTCCAGTTGTGTCTATTACTTCCATCAATGTAGTAGCTCCATTTTCAATAGCAGCTAAAACTTTTCCTAAAGTAACTCCTTTGCAGTAGCATATCATTGTATTTTCAGACATTTTAAACCTCCAAAATCTTTTTTTTAAATTATACCATATTAGTATAGTATTTACAATATTTTTATTTGGGACTTTGCAAATATTCTTAAAATAAGTTATACTTTAGGGAAGGAAAAAATATTTAGGAGAATAAAAATGAACAGTATAAACCTTGGGTTAAAAATAAAAAAATTTAGAACAGATCAAAATTTAAGCTTAAAAGAACTAGCTGAAAAAATAAAATCTACTTCTGCACTTTTGAGTCAAATTGAAAAAGGAACTACAAATCCATCTATAAATACATTAAAAAATCTTTCAATTGCTCTAGACATTCCTCTTTACAAATTTTTTATAGAAGAAACTTTAAAAAAAGTGCATATAGTTAGAGCGCAAGATAGAAAAATCATCACTCCATCTAAAGGAGAAGGGGTTTCCTATGAAATTTTAAGTCCAGAACCTCAAACTGATGTGGAGTTTATGATTTTAAATTTAAGTCCATACTCCTCTTCTAAAGAGAAGGAGATTGGTCATGAGGGACAAGAGGTTGCCTTTATATTAGAGGGGGAGGTTAAACTTAATTTAGAGAATGAATCATACGTTCTATTTCAAGGAGATAGCATCAAAATAGAGAAATTTGTCAAACATAGTTGGGAAAACTTTACCTCAAACTCTAGTAAAATCATTTTTGCAGTTACTATATAAAGTAAAAATGGAGAGATAAAAATCTCTCCATTTTATTACATAAATATTCCCTTTATCCCATTTGAAATCAATTTAACTCCAGCTGACATTATGAATATCTGCATAACTCTGGAAAGTACAAATAATACAACCTCTCCCAGAACCTTATCCAACCAGTCTGAAATGCTAAATAAAAACTTCATTATTAAAAAAGTTACCGCTACTGCTCCCACTGATATTACTAAACCAGCCTCTTTATGAATAATCATAACTGTTGATATAGTTCCTGGACCCACTAGCATGGGAAAAGTTAATGGCGTTATAGCATATCTTATCGCATCTTTTTCAGACATCACGCTTCCTGAACTCTCTTTAGATACTCCCAGACCTAGCAGATTTCTGAAAGCGACAACAACTAGTATCATACCTCCAGCCACTCTCAACTCATTCATACCTATTTTATATAGGTAATTCATAAAAAAATCTCCAGCTACAATAAATCCTGTAACTATTCCAAACCCTGACAATACTATTGCATTGTACATTTTTTTTCTTATTTCAGAATTTTGATCCTTTGTTAATGTCATAAATAAGGGTACATTTCCAAATGGATTTAAAATTCCAATTATTGTAAGGACATATGTCATTATATCTATGACAAACTCTTTTCCCATGCCTATTAATCTCCTCTTTTAATTTATTTACAACTATAATATATAAATAAATTAATAAAGTAAAGTTTTTTATATATTTTTTTTATAATTCAGGTTAAATGTTCTTTTTTCCTCTTCTCTAAACTCATTTTGATTATCCCAAGTTATCTGTGCTATATCTCTTGTAAATTTAGGATAGTTGTTACAGTAGTCTATTGCTTCTTGATTTAAAGTAAATCCATGTTTTAAGAAATAGTCACTTGCATCTCTTTTTACTATTCTAGTCACATAGGTAGCTAATTTACTTGAAATATCCTCAATAGAGTTTGTTTCGATAGTTTGCATATATTGGTGCATCTTTACAAAGAAATCTTGATCTCCATAATACAATCTAAATTTAAACCAAAATGCTAATCTATCGAATAATCCCATCTCATTTATTGCTTGATCTCCTTGCCCAACAGATACCATATTATCTTTTGTTCTAATGCTATTAGTATATTGAACCCTTGATTCTTCAGCATACCAGTTATTTGATACCTCTCCAAATAAATCCATATGGTAGTAATTTACATCCATCTCATGACCAACTTCATGACCTACAACCCATGCTAATGCAAAATCTCTTAAACTTGATTTTAATATGTCATGGCTTCCTCCACTATATGCCGTATATCCTCCCATGAATGAACCTCCAGCATGTGGGTTATCATCATTAGAACCAATCCACATAACTCTTTTATATGGAATAGAGTTATTAAAATAAGAGTTGATATTATCTATATAGTAAAGAAAATCTAAAAATTCATCAGTTAATTCTACCCTTTGAGTTAATGTCCCCTCAGGTATATTGTTTTTTAACCAATCAAATTTTACCGCACCTATAAAATTTTTACCCTCTATATATGCCAAGTTTGAGTTCAGTTTTATCTTATCTCTATCCTCTATTAAAGTTGTATTATCCGGTATTTTATAGAACTCCTCCTCTATTGTAACTCCGTATCTATATACTATCGCATTTTTTTCATTTAAAGAGTATAACTCTATACTATCTTTTCTAGATCCTGTTAAAACTAATTGACCAGTAATCTCTCCTAAATTTACTATATTAACCCCTCTTTTTAAAGTGAATGAGTGTTCTGCTTGTGGTTTATTCTCTCTCAAAACTATATGAGCATTTAAATCTTTGCTACATACAATAACATAATCTTTATTGGGTAATATATAGTAAGGAGTTAATGAAACATCCCCTGTACCATTTGTTTTTAAAGGATTAAAATAGTAATTTGTATCCTGTAATATGCTTTTTATTTTATAAGTTTCAAAAGGTAATTCATTTTTATTTTTTAGAATAGACTCCGCTATATAAAGTTTTGCTAACAATACCTTATTAGTTGATACTTTTGCTCTAAACTTTTCAATAGTGGATAACTTAACTCCAACATTTAAAATTTTATATAAAACTTTATCCGCAAATAAGTTCTCTATATTTTCATTTAATTTATTGTATATATTGAATTTTACATCATTAAGAACAACCACACTAGCCTGAGTTTTTTCAAACTTAATACAAATCTCTTTTGCTAATACTGGAGGGAATGTTATGATATTTTCTCCTCTTATTGGACTCTGTGTCTCATAGGCATATAATAATTTCCATTCACTATTTTCTTTATCTTTAAAGTATAGTGTCGCTTTATAGACTACTCCATTGGATCCATTGGCATGCTTTGATACAAATATAAAGTTTTCAATAACTTTTCTGTCTTCAAAAGTAAAAAATAACTCTCCCAACCCTGCTGAATGATAGTAAGTATCCGTATCTCCATCAACCATTGACCCAATAGCACCAGGATAGCCACAAGTTGTCTGGATACCTATTTTTTCCATTGGATAATCATTTGAAACATCGGTTAAATTATAGTATAAACTTTGATCCACTGGCTCTAAGTGAACACAATTTATTTTCCATTTTTCATATTCATTTATATAAACTTCTACCTTTAATTCATCTGTAAATATCTCTGAAAATTGCACTTTCATTTTTCCATTTTCATTTAAACCTATAACTTTTTCCTCTATCTCTTCTAATTCAGCAAAATGATTTTTAAAATACAGCTTAACATCATATATATAGTCAGTCTCTTCTCTAAGTAAAATATCGATTGCATTCAGTATTTCATAACTATTATTTTTTATTTCAAAAGAAATTGGTTTTATTCTTTTTAAATAAAGAGTCTTCGCTTTTTTTACTTTCTCTTTATATGCCTTTGTTATAAGACATCTTTTCTCTAACTTTAAGATATCTTCATACTGTACTTCAGATTTTAAACTCTCAAAAGTGGAGTCTTCAAAGATGTTATTTATATCTGTTTCCAGTAGATTATGTATAAACAGTTCCAGCTCATTTATTATAACCCACTTATTCACTGAATCCTCTACTCTTACACATATCTCATCAGTTAAGTATGGTTTATTTTCTACCATTAACCATTCATTTTTATAGGACTCAACATCATAGCTTCCAAACTCAATCCACTTCTCCTGGTTTAAGTCTTTTACCAGTACCTTAAACTTATTAATAAGTCCAGAACTATTACTTCTAAAACTTATAAGTCTCAATCTATCAATTAGATACTCTCTATTTAACTTTAAGTTCACTTGAGCATAGTCAGTATAATTTCTAGTGTGGAATCTCGTATTGGTGTCTCCATCAAACATATTTGCTAATGGATAAGATAAATCTTCAACATTTGATGAAGCTTGTAGCTCTTCAAACTTTACTCTTGTATCTATATCCTCATTTATACCAAATTCAGATAAAGGATATGTATTATTTTTAATTTTATATATTCTATTTGCACCATATATTAAAACTCTTGCTTTTTTAGTTAAAATTTTTCTAAAGTTTAATGTTATATTTTCTTCCTCTATCACCGGATTACACTTGATTACTATACTTTCTCCAAATGAATTTTCATATGCTAAACATACTCTTAGTATTCTTTCATCACATATAAACTCAACTTTATCTAAAATTGTATTTTCATTTAATGGAATTTCAAACTCCTCTGGTAATAATGAATCAATATATAACTCTTTCGCCTTTTTTAAAGTTTCTATATAACTTTCTGTTATTAACCCTATTTCTAAAGCTTCAATCTCCTCTAAAGTCACACTATCTTTTATAGCAGTTTGAGTTTCATCAGTAAAAAGATTTCCTATTTTTTCCTCTAAAGTATTATATTTAAATACATCTATCTCATGAAAAACCACAAAATAATTATAACCATCTGTTACTCTAATACAAATTTCTGACGCTAAAACAGGTCTAAATACAGCTTCTCTAAAATCTCCACTTTCCTCTGTCAATTGTTCAAATACTTTTTTCCACTCTTCAGTATTTTTTGTTCTATATAAAATTTCATAAGCCTTTATTCTTCCATTATATGAAGATCTAGTTTGGAACTTTACTCTATTTATTAATTTTACTTTATCTAGCTCTAAAATGAAATCTCCATACTCTCCTGTGCCATAGTTTCTATAATCTGCACTGTGGAATGTTGTAACTATATCATTATCAATAGCGTACCTCGGGGCATTATTTGAATATTGACCACATAAACTTTTAGCAGTCATTGTTGTTTTATCAACTCTTACATCTATATCCTCATTTGCATAGAACTCCTCTTGTGGAATCTCTATAACTTCAATGTTGCTATTTTGCTCTATTGGACCATATAGAGATAGCTCAAAACTGTTACCATAAAATTTTTCAAACTCTATTATAACCCCACTATTTTCTTCTAATATTTCTAATGAATCAGATATTTTTTCATATCCATGTTCATCTCTATACTTTATTTCACCTTTTAGAACTCTACCAATGTTATTTAATCTCAATGTTGAAATTACACTTTTACTCTCTGTTTCTACTCTGAATCTATGAGGTTCTAATCTACTTATATATAACGCTTTTGCATTTTTAAATAAGTTTATGTACTCCTCCGTTGTCCCTAAACGAGATTCAATCTCATCTAACATCTCCAATGTTACCGTTTCTTTTAACTGAGTACACTCAGCATCTATAAATAAATCCCTCAATATATCATTTAATTTATTATATTCAAATAGATTTAACTCATAAATTATTACAAAGTTGTCATTAGATTTTGTAACTCTAATACATATTTCAGAAGCAAAGACTGGGCTAAATCTTATGTTTCTCCAGTTTCCACTTACGCCTTCATTTATGGATTCTCCTATCTCTAGCCACTCTTCTGAAGCTTTCTCTTTATATAAAACCTTATAGTTATCAATTCTTCCCAATGAGTTTGGTCTTGTTAATATATTTATTCTATCTATAACTTTTGGAAATGAATTTTTTAAATAAAAATCTCCATATCCAATATCTGTATACTCATTACTATGGAAGTTTGTAGCTTCATCTCCATCTATAGCTCTATGCGCTCCTAAACTCCCATAAACTCCACAGCCTGAACTAGCTAATAAACTACTTTTATTGACTCTTGTATCAATATCTCTTTGAGCATAGTAGTCATCTTGATTTAACTCTATCTCCTCTATTTCTATACCCGTTATCTCAGATGAAGCAAAAACTGTAAAAGTTATATCTTTAGCATAAAATATTTCAAAAGTTACCACTTTATTTTCGCTAATATTTTCTGTTTCTATATTTTTTTCATTCCCATATCTATCTGTGTATGTAGCTCTAACACGATATATACTCTTTTCAGTTATAAAATTAAAACTTTCTACTACTTTAAATTCATTGCTTACGTATTCAATCGTTTCTCCCATCATTCCTCCAATTAGAATATTTTTGGCAATCGATAGTTTGTCTATATATTCCTGTGTTAAATCTGTTTTTTTCTGTAATTCAATAACTCTCTCTATTGTTACCTCAGGTTTTAACTCTGTATATTCCTCATTTGAAAAAAGATTTTCAATCTCTACACTCAGATAGTTAAATATAAAAATTTCAATATCCTCTTTTGAAAGTTGTGTACCCTCTATTCCCATCAATAAAAATTTCTTTACCATCACCGGATGAATTTTTAGTGTTTCACTAACTGGTATCTTTGTTAAAGATATCCAACTTTGTCCATCTCCAGGGCTATAAAAAATTTCTAAGTTTATGAAATTTTTATTTAATTTTATTCTGTCTATAATTTTACTATTTTTTAATTCAATCTCTACTCCATTGTTAACTGAAGTTATTTCAAACTCACTTTTAGGTATCCTTGTATCTATATCACTTTGAGCATAGTATGGTTTTATATCTGTTAAAACTGGAGTTACATTTATTATTGACGCTTCTGATTCACCAATTTTAACTTTTACTGAATCTGTCAAAACTGGGTCTACTTCCCACTCCTGTATATTTCCCATCTCTCTTAATCTATTTGCTCTCAATTTTATATTATTTCCTATAAAATCTTTAAATTCTAAGTTTAACTCTTCAGGAAAAATATTATTTTGACTTTCTATTATTAAATTTTTTATTATAGAATTTGAACTTAACTTTAAGTTAAAATTATTACTACTAGGAGCATTTCCATTTCTGATAAAAGTTATTTCTGAACTCATCTTCCCCCCTTAAATATTCCCTTCTAAGTTTCTTTTATAATTTTCATTTATTATGGCTATCTCTTCCTCTATTAACTCCTTATAGTTTGAAAAAGTAACTCTAATTAAATCTATTGCTAGTTCTGGATACTCATTACACTTAGACAATATCTCCCTTGAAAGTTCATATCCATTTTCAATAAAATACTTAGATACATCTCTTTGTAGTATCTCCACTGTCCATAAAATAACTTTTTCCAAATGATTTGTAGCTCCTTCAAAATCATGAGCTTGAAATCTCTTATATAAATTTGGTAAAAATCTATCGCTATTAAAAAATAGTCTTAACTTTATCCACAGAGCTTTTTGACTATCCTCTGGTATTATCATCACTCTTGAATATCTAAATTCCAGTTCCTTTGTCAATAAAAAACTTAATAACTCTTGGATCTCTATGTTTCCTTCATGTTCCCCTATGAAATCCTTTGCTATTACTCTACAAAAGTTTGGATTTGCTAATTCTTCAATCGTTCTATTAAACATCAATCTAGACATCCCACCAAAAACGGTGTAGCTTCCATCCTGTGTATTTTTTTGTTCAACTATACTGTTATTTATCCCTTGAATCAGTACTCTTTTAAATGGTGAAATATGATAATACTCATTTCTATTCAATAAAAAATATACATAGTTTAAAACTGTATCTAAGTTTTCAACACTTTGTAAAAACTCAAACTCATTATATGTATTAGCTATCTCTTTTTTATTCAATTGACAAATAAAGTTTTTACCCTGTACCATTCCTAATTCTTTAGTATTTTCTGTTAAAAAGTCTTTATAATTAACTTTTCCAATGGAATAATTTTTTATCTCATCCATATTAAATACAACCATTTCTATATTCTTATCGATATTATCCACTAAAAACATCTCTGCCATATCCTCTTTTAAATATATTGAGTTTAATCCCTTTTTAATCTCTATTTTATTATCTCTTAAACTCTCAAAACTCTTTACTACATATAGATTAATATCTTCATTTGAAATGATTAAATACTCTTTTTTAGCTTTAAAGGTCATTCCCATAGGTACTATTGATAAGCTTTTCTTTATTTTTAAAGTGGAAAAATACTCCTCTCTATTTTCATTGGAAGCTCTAAATTTTAATTTTTTTCTAATTACCTCATTGTTGTTAATCCATAGATATCTACCTATATTAAGG
>NZ_DBGBQB010000389.1:0-4966 GCF_048470075.1 Cetobacterium sp.
AGATTTAAAAATATTTTGTAGAACTAATCAAAAAAATATCCTTTCAGAAAATGATATAATACCAGCTTTTGGAACTGATTACATTATAAAAAATGAAATTCCTTTGGAATATTCAGATTATAAAGTATTTCTAGCTCGTAGGGTGGTAGATGATGAAAGAAGATAAAACAAATATAAGAGGACAAATAGAAACTATAATATGGGAACTGATGAAGAGTAAAACAAATATAAATATAGTTCTTAAAGATAGTGATGATATAGATAGTATAGGTTATCCAAGAATAGAATTTGAGGTTATTGAAATTAATCTAAATCAAGATAATATGAGTATTTCAAATGAATATGACATGGAGGACTTAAATATCATAGATAATTACAATAGAACTTGTAGGTATATGATTGATTTTGTTTTAATTCATACCCCAGAAAATGAAGCAAATATAGATGAATTAATAAAATATTTGACTAATTACTGGAAAATGGATAGATACTTTTATAATTTTGATTATTCAAAATATGATATTGAAGATATAACTATAGTTCAAGATTTTAAACCTAGTAATAGAAATATGTTTTATTTGGATCAATCAATAAAAAGAGATGGATATAGTTTTACATTGGATGTTGATATTGTAGATAAAGATATTATACCAATGGGAGCTTATATGAAAAGAGGTGAGTTTAGTGACTAGACATTTAAAAGTTTCAGTATTATCTGATACTAAAGCTATAAAGGAGGCTACTTTTGGAGATATTTTAATTATAGATTTTAAAAAGGCAATACCTTACACAAAAGTTTCAGATACAACAGCTTTAAAAAGTTTAAGTGTATTAGAAACAGATATAATTTATAAAAAAATAGAAAAAATATTTTCGCAACCTAATAGGATTGATAAGGTTTCAATATTTGGAACAACAGCAGAAAATGATAGCATAAAATCAGAGTTAGATAATATGTGGGCTAAAAATAAAGGATATTATTTTGTTTTAATGTCAGAGTTTGATAATGATAAAACAAAATCAGTTATTGAATGGGCTGTAGGTAAGGGATTAAGACCAGTTTATTTAACTGATAATAATAAAACAGCGGATGAAGCAATAGCATTTTTTAAAAAACTAAATAATGGAGCTATAGCTTTTGCAACTAATAAAGCAGATGATTATCCAGATGCAATTTATGTTGGTTTAATGTGTACAGATATTCCAGGAAGAGATAAATGGGAATGGAAAGAAGGAACAGGAACAGTAGTTTCTGGATTTGATTTAGCTGATATAGATAAATTAGAGGAAGCCGGAATAAATACAGTTCAAGAAGAAAGAGAAGGTGTATTGGGATTATTCCCTGGTAAATGTTCTAATGGTGAATTTATAGATATTGAATGGGGAAGAGATAATCTACAATATGATATTGAAACAGCATTTATTAGGGCAGAAAAAGCACCGTATAAAATATATCATCCTGGAGTAGATCCAAGAGGTATAACACAAATAGAAGGAATAGTTAATTCTGTTATAAAAGATTATGCTAGTGATTTTAGAGAATTTATAGCGAAAGATGAACAAGGTAAAGTTAGAGCAAAAATAAATGTAAAAACAGAATATACTCAACAGCAAATTGCAGCTAGAGAGTTTGAAGTTGCTTGGGCTGCTATTCCTAGTGGTTCAGCTTCTTATGGAGAAATAAAGGGGCTTCTAACATTTGATAAAACAAAAGTAGGAGGTGTATCTTAAATGCCTTATAAATCAAAATTAGATATTATAGAAATTAATGGACTTATATTTTCAGACGCCTTAGATGGAGATTTTGCACCAGTAAGAAACGGGGATAAATATATTAGAGAGATGGACTCAAACGGGAAATTTCAAACTTTTGAAAACCCAGATAACAGTGGGACATTTACTTTGAAAATAACTAAGTCTAGAAATGGAGATAGACTTTTAAAAGTTCTTAGAAATTTATTTGAAACTGGAGAAGAGTTCATTTTAAATAGAAATGATAAAAATAAAGGTGGAGCTAAAGAAATTTATACTGGATGTGTAGTTATGAATGATGGAAGCTCAACAAGGGGAGCTAATGGAGTTTTAGGTAGAAGAGAATGGACTGTATCTTATGAAGATTACGAAGTTAATGAAGGAGTGAATTAATTATGGAAAATAAAGTTATAAAAGCACAGGATTATATATTGCCAAAAATTAAGCATGAACAAAAAACAATACAATTAACAGATATAAATGGAACTGTATTTGAGGCAATATTTGAAGTTCCAACAGTTAAAGAGATAATGCTTATGGAAGAAAATGGTAATGAATTTACTGAAATTAATGGAGCTTTATACACTAAGCAATCTAAAGTAAGAAAAGTAGAATGGATTTTAAAAAATTTATTAGTAATGCCAGTAGATTTAGAAATAGATCATTTGAATAAATTGAGTGTAGAAGAATTAGCAAACACTTTTCGTTAGTATTAAATATGATGATAATGGTTTTATAGATATAGAGCATTATTTAAAAAAAAGTGATGATTCGGAAATAATCGCTTTTACTGTAGGTGATTATTTCCATATAAACCCGTATGATGTTCATGATATGGCATATGAAAAACAATTGAAAATGTATTCATATGTTTTAAATGCTATCAAACCTCGCAATAAAGGAAATAAAGGGGGTGCATAATAATGGCTAATAAATTGGCTGATGTTTTTTATGAAGTCGGTTATAAAGTAAATGAAGCGGGTTTAAAAAAAGCTGATGGGGAACTTTTAAAAGTAGATAAAGATGTAAAAAAAGCAAAAAAAGGAGTAGATGATTTTGGAGATTCTTTATTAGCTATTGGAAGCGAGGTTGTTGGAATTGTAGCTATTGGAAGTGCAATAATTGGGACAGCATATAAAATAAATCAAGCAACAAATTTATTTGCAGAGTTTGATTATCAACTAGCTAAAGTTAATGCTAAAGGCGACCAAACAGCTGAAAGTTTTAATGTTTTAAAACAGGCTGCATTTGAAGCTGGGAAAAATACTGTATTTAGTTCTAAACAGGCTGCACAAGGACTTGAATATATGGCTATGGCTGGATGGAGTGCAGTCGATAGTGCAAAAGCTCTACCAGCAGTATTAGATACAGCAGTTGTAGCTGGAGAAGATTTAGCTTTAGTTTCAGATATTATGACAGATACAATGACAGTATTTAAATTAGGAGCAGACCAAGCAAATCATTTTGCGGATGTCCTAGCATATTCAGCTAACAAATCAAATACAAGTATAGCAATGATGGGAGAAGCTATGAAATACGCAGCTCCACCAATGTCAGTTCTAGGAAGTACAGCAGAAGAGACAGCAGCCTTATTCATGAGTATGGCAGATGGAGGAATTAAAGCTAGTCAAGCTGGAACAGCTTTAAGAGCAAGTGCTTTAAGATTGGTAAATCCTTCTAAAGAAGCTCAAAGAGTTATGAGGCAATTAAGATTAGAAATAAAAGATTATTCAAGTGGTAATTTTATTGGAATGACTAAAATACTTGAACAATTAGAATTAAAAACAAAAAACATGACAAATGCTCAAAAAGCTCAAACATTATCAGTTTTATTTGGTACAGAAGCAGTCTCTGGAATAATGGTAGCCTTAGAGCAAGGTACTGATAAAATAAAGAAAAATACAGAAGCTCTAAAAAATAATCAAGGTTATGCTCGAAAGTCAGCGGAATACATGGCTAATACTTTACAAGGTCAAATTTTAGCAACAGCTTCTAAGCAGGAGGCTTTAAGTCTCAAAATAGGAGAAACATTTGCACCAGCTAAATTAGAAATGGTTAAAACTTATAATAGTCTACTGGATTCCATGCTTACTAAATTAACTAACAATACAGATGAAGTTCAAAAATTATCAGATTTTACAGTTGGATTTATTAGCATAATGACGGACGGAATGAAATTTGTAGGAAAAGCCATCGAAGATGCTGTTATATTACCTTTAAAATTTGCTAAAAATACTTTAGATATTTTAACCTTTGGACAGTTTTCAAAATCCGTAAATACTTTTGTTGAAGATGTTACTGAAATAGGAGAAAGAAAAAGAGCTGAACAAGAATTTTACAGAACTAGAGCAGAAAAAGCAGAAAAAAAAGAGCAAGAATATAAACCAGTTCCAGGAGCACCAGCAAGAGAGAAAAAAAGCTTTTCTGAACTTACAGGATATAAACCTACATTTTTACCAACAAAAGAAAAAGAAAGGATAGATAATAATATTGGAAATATCAGAACTGGTGGAACAGTTTTTTCACCAAGTTATAATTTAAGTGGAATGATGTTCAATTTTCCACAAGGTACTAACTTAAACAATCCTAAAGAAGTTCAAGATTTGGTACAAAAAACAGTTATAAAAACATTAGAAGATAGGGATAAAAGATTAATGAATCAAATAGATCCAAGAAGGAGGTAAAACAAAGGATGATTCAGATAAATGGAAAAATATATAACTCTAGAGATTTTAAACCAAAATATGCATCTGAAAGTGATGACTATATAAAAAATGATAGAAAGATAGCTTCTGATAACATCCAAGTTAAGCCTCTTTCTATCTCTTCTATAATATTTTATAAAGTAAAAGATAATACAGAAGATAAGAATGAAGCTATAAAATTTATTCAAGATATAATATACAATCAAGAATTAATAACAGTTGTAGATGTTGATAATAATGTTGAATACAATGAGTTGTTTGTATCTAAATTTAATATTCAAAAAAAATATACAGAGGGATTTTTAGCAGATATTGAGTTTAGATATAATCCTATAACAGAAACCGCTGTGAGTGGAAAGAACCAATATAAAGGATATTATATAAGAAGTGAAAGGATAATCCAAAAGCCTTTAGCAAAAAAACAAATTCCTATTAGTGATTTACCACAAAAAACTTTAAAAAATTTATTAGGAGATTCTATAGAAACAAATACATTAAATAATAAAATT
>NZ_DBGBQB010000390.1:0-2905 GCF_048470075.1 Cetobacterium sp.
CTCCATATCTATAAGCTTCATTTAAACTCTCCAAAAGAAGCTTTTTCATAATCCCCTCTCCTCTATGCTCAGGAGTTACTCCGACACCAACAAGATACCTTCCCAAAAATCTTTCATCTCCAACTGATAGATGATATTTATTTTCAAACAACATCCCATAGATTTCATCGTTATTGGTATATAGCTTTGTTGTATCCTCTTTATATATATTATTAAAATACCAATCTATATATTCCGCTTCATCATTAAAGAGATCTTTCCACAAATCTTTTAGTTTATTCTTTATCACTATTAATCACCTATCCTATATAAGAAAAGGTGAGAAACTCTCACCTTTTTATTATCTATTTTTTACATAACTATATAGGGCCTTCACTGCTACACCTGTCGCACCCTTTTTAAACCATTTAATACCGCTATTAAATGCAGTTCCCGCTATATCCATATGTATCCAAGGCAATCCCTCTACAAAACTTTCTAAGAACTTAGCGGCTGTTATTGAACCTCCCATTCTTCCACCTGTATGCTTTATATCTGCAACCGTAGATTTTAAAAGTTCACTGTATTCATCATATATTGGCATTCTCCAAACTTTTTCTCCATATAACTTACTACTTCTTTCTAACATAGCGTATTTTTCATCACTATTTGAAAATACTCCTGTTGTTATATTTCCTAAAGCTACAAGTATAGCTCCAGTTAAAGTTGCTAAATCTACAACCTCTGTCACTTTTTCATTTCTTATAGCGTATGTTATTGCATCTGCTAAAGCTAATCTTCCCTCTGCATCTGTATTTATAATCTCAACGCTCTTACCATTCATAGATTTAATAATATCTCCAGGTCTATAAGCATTTCCATTTATTGCATTTTCACAAGCTGGAACTACAGCAATAACATTTTTCTCCAATTTTCCCTTTGCTATTGCACACATAGCACCTATCACGGATGCTGCTCCCGCCATATCACTCTTCATTTCAAACATTGAATCTGCTGGTTTTATACAAAGTCCACCAGTATCATATGTCAATCCTTTTCCAATCAGACCTATTTTTTCATCGTTATCTTTTCCATTTAGATATCTCATAACAATTAATCTTGGTTTTGTTATTGAAGCTTTTCCAACAGCTAATAAAAGATTCATTCCAAGTTTTTCAATCTCTTTTTCATCTAAAACTTCAACTTCAAATCCATACTCTTTTCCAAGTTCCATGGCTTTTTCAGAAAGTGTTATTGGGTTTATTATATTTGCTGGTTGATCCACTAAATCTCTAGCTATATCTGTTGCTTCTCCTAGAAAAACTGTTTCAGAAAAATCTTTTTCCTCTCCAGGGATAAATAACTCTATATTTAAAACCTCATCTTTTTTCTCTTTAAATGTATCAAAGCTATAGTTTATATTAGATGCAATTTCACCCAACACGTTATAATCTAATAGAGCTTCATTCTCAGATGATATTAAAACTGTTCCCTTCTCTTTAGATAGAACATCAAACATAACCTCTCTATATATATCTAAATTAAATGACTCCTCTTTTCCCATACCAACAAAAATCATTGAAATCAGATATGTTCCCTCTAAAAATTCAACTTTTAAAACTTCACCTTTTTTCCCTGTGAACTCTTTTTTCTTCATTAATTTTTCTATCAATTCCTTATTTTGTGCGGATGCATATTCGCAAATTTTCACTTGATCTTCAAATACTAATGTTACATTTAATTCATACCCTTTTTCTATTTTGTTAATAACTTTAAACATGCCACTCCTCCTCTATAAACTATATTTTTTTATAAATTTTATCGGTTGATATGATAGTTTTGCTTCTCTTAATCCTATACTTCCAAAGTCATCTTCCCTATTTAGAAACTCAACGTCGGAAAACTCCTCTTTTGCAACATACATATTTATCATTTGATAACTTCCTTGATAATCAAAAATTCCTTTCTCTATGTGTATAACTCCCATACTATCTGTCAACTTCTCTCCAATGGCATAGGCCACTATCTTTCCATCAACTTTAATTATACCACCTCTTAACTCCAATCTCTCATAATTGTTAAGAATCTCCTCTATACCCATAGTTTCAGAAACTATAATTGAATCCCCTTTTCTATTCTCAGACCATTCTCTTTGAAAAACTCTTATATCTTCTATATTATCTTTAGATATCTTTTCATATGTAAAATTATATGTTTTTTTAAATTTATTCACTTTATTTTTTTTTGAAGAAAATTTTCTTCCCTTTAACTCTGCTAAATCCTCTTGTAAATAGATATAATCAAAAGAATCTCTCTCCTCCTTAATCTCAAAATCTGCCCTTAAAAACTCCGCATATTTTTCTGGAATAAAGACTATTCTTCCATCTTTTTCTTTAATTTTTTCTATTGCAGCTACAATACTCTCTTCATTGTCAACCTTTGAAACAGGAGAAAAATAATATTCATCTCCCTCATAGAAACCTTTTATATAAAGAATCTCTTCATTAACCGCATATTGAATGTTTTCACTAAAACTCCATAAAAAAAGATTTGTAAAATTCATATCTGAAGTTTCAAATTTGTTTTTTAAAAATTCTTGAATCTCATCTCTACTATCTATTGTCAATTTTTTCCAGTTCATCTATTCTACACCGCCTTAATATACTATTGCAAGTATATACTAATAAAGCTTTGCTGTCAAATTAAAAAGAGTCAGAAAACCTCTGACTCCTTACATATGTAATCTAAATTCTCTAAAAAGAAGTATTCTTTCTAAATCATCAAAACTATTAATATCTTTTTCAAATAAAATTACAATAAGATAAGTCAATAATATCAATATAAATATAATTTGAAATTTTTGAGAAATAACAATTTTTTTCATAACTATTCCTCCGGCTCTTTACTTTTTATATCTACTTCATAT
>NZ_DBGBQB010000391.1:0-1717 GCF_048470075.1 Cetobacterium sp.
TTTTTAGAGTCTTGGAAAAAGTAAATTCATCATGGAATTACTAAATTAAGTGTATCAAAAAGACTAAAGAACCACAAGAAAAAAATTATTTCTACTCCCAACAATATAGATTTAACTACTTTTTAACAGATCATTTTAAGAAATTACTTTAAATTCTCCATATTTTAACTATAGATCAATTTTTATCTTAATTAAAAGCCATTCAATTCTAAAGTTTTAAAGAAACTGACAACGCCTCTTATTAATATATTTTGTTCTCTAAAATCGATTTTAAGGCAATAGACTTATCAAGTTTATGTATTTTATTAAAACATTTTGGAAAGTAGCTAAAAACATTATTTAAACGCGTTTAAATTGAATTTAAAAGTATATATTACCCTATAAAAATGTTAGGGTATACTCTAAAAAGTGATTAACATAAAATTATTCAATCACAGAAATAATAGATAAATACAAGCATAAAAAACAAATTTTTATATAAAACTGAATTATTTTTATTTTTTTTTACTAAATTTTATTAAATTTATAGTTATATACCTACATCATGCTTACTGTAAATTATATAATGTGGTAACGAAGGAACTGAGTGGACACATTATATAATTGCTGTCTGCTAAAGACAGCCTAGTATAGCTGTAGCTCAACTTGTATAGATATATATTATTCAGATATTAGGATAGTTCCCTAATAAAAATGATTAAATACAACAATAATCTGTAATAAAATATATTAGGAGGATTAGAACTATGGATACTATAAGTGTAACTGTAAAATTTGATAGAATGTTAGAAAATAATGAAATTGAGAAAATTGAACGTTATAGATTTATTAAAGTAAGTAGAGGTAAAAGAGAATTAGATAAGAGTATATTTAAAATATCGTATCCTAAATTTATAGGAGAGAATAACGCTACGTTAATAACTGAGAAAGAAGACGTATTTAGATGTAATAAGAGATTTGTAGAGATATTAAAAGAGATAAGGCCGAATGATATAATGACCTTAAATATAAATAGAATAGATATACCTATAACGTATATAATGCCTGAAAATAAAAGTTTTGCGCAATATAAAAGTATGTTTTATTTATTAGCTAAAATTTATGAGAAGCGGGTAGGAAAAGTAAGTGGAACTAAAGGAATAGTGGATTTAAAAGAAAATAAGTTCCAAACGATAGTATATGCTGATAGTAAAAATGTAAATGATTATAATTGTAAAGTAGTGTTTTATGATCAATACGCAAGATATAAAGATACCTATGAAGGAAATATAGAGTTATTAAAGAAACATCCAGATTTAAAAAGAAGGATGAGAATAGAGGTCTCTAAAAAGATAAATAGAAAACCTATGAATTTAGAAGAGTTTGCAAATTTTGATTTATTAGGTAACTATAATGAAGATTTTATGAGATATATATTAGATAATTTATTTAATATAAATACGATATTATATGAAAGAGAAGAACAAAAAAGAAAATGGGAAGTGTGGTTTGATGCAAAGATTACTAATTTTATTGGAAGAATGTTATGGGAAATCATAAAAGAAGAGGATATGTATGAGCCTATGAGAGATGCTATAAACTCTTTAGGACTTAAAAAGAAAACGCAAGAAGCTAGAATAACGAACTTAAGAAAAGAATTAACGCGAATAGAAGAAAGAGAAAATAAGATAATAATAGATTTATATGATGAGGTATCTAAAATATGTATTTATATAGC
>NZ_DBGBQB010000392.1:0-7315 GCF_048470075.1 Cetobacterium sp.
TATTTTAAAATATTATTTATCTATTTATGGAGGAGGATTCATTATGAAAAAATATCTAGTTTTATTACTAACTTCGCTTATTATGATTTTAGGATGTAGTAAGGAAAAGGAGGGGGATGTTGTCAAAACTCCTGAAGAGCCTGTACCAGAACAAAATGTCGCACAAAATACCCAAGAGCCACAGAATGAGTATTTACTCCCAGCTGCTATTGACCTAACAAAGCCAAATCCAGCTCTCAATAGAGCGGATTCAGAGAATACATTAGTCGTAGGATACTCTGAAGCTGCAGGTAATTTTTTACCAATTTTCTACGCTACAGCATATGATGCTCCAGCTCCTGCACTTGTTTTTGAAGGATTACTAAAAACTGATGAAAGAGGAGAGTATGAACCCTCTTTAGCAGAGTCATTGCCAGAGATTTCAGAGGATGGAAAAACATATACCTTTAAAATAAAAGAGGGAATTAAATTTAACTCAGGAAACCCTTTAACAGCAGATGATGTGGTTTTCACATATGCCACAATTTCAGACCCTGCATATGATGGTAGATTTACATCAACTGTTCAGGACTTAGTGGGATATGAGGAATACTCTAAAGGAGAGACAACTATCTTTGAAGGTGTTGAGAAAATTGATGACTATACTGTTAAATTTCATTTTAAAGAGAACTTAGTTACAAATATATTAAAGACAGGATTCTCTATAATGGATAGCAAGTTTTATGCTCATGATATAGGGGATATGGAACCTGTTAAATCAAAAATGCAACAGCTTTCAGGAACAGGACCATATAAGCTTGAAAAGTTTGTTCCTAGACAGTATTTTGAGTTAGTTATCAATGAGGATTATCACGGTGAAAAACCAAAAATAAAAAGAATTATTGTTAAGTCAGTTACAAGTGCCACAGATGTTCAAGAGTTAATCAATGGAGATGTTGATCTTTTAGCGGGAATTGTTGAACCTGAAAAATTAGAACTTGCCAATAAAACAGGGTTTATAGATAAAAATCAATATCTTCGTCATGGATATGGTTTTTTAATGTTTAATAATCAGGACCCTATACTAAAGGATAAAACTGTTAGAAAAGCTCTATCCTATGGATTTGATAGAGAGGCCGTTTTAGCTCTTTACTTTAAAGGGCTAGGAATTGCAATTGATGCCCCTATTTCAAAAGCCTATTGGACATGGGATGAGGAGTTAGAGAAAAAAATGATAAAGTATAACTATGATCCTGAAAAAGCTAAAGCAATGCTTGAAGAGGCTGGATGGAAATTGGCAAATGATGGTTTTAGATATAAAGATAATCAAAAGTTTACAATTGAATGGGCTACAATTAAGGATCTAAACTTTGTAGATACACTGATGCCTATACTTATTGCCAACTATAAAGATCTTGGAATAAATATGATTGTAACTCCAACTGATTTTAACTCTTTAATGGATAAGGTATATAATGAAAAGAAAGGGTTCTCTCTATTTAATATGGCTACATCTCTGGGGACTTTTCCAGACCCATCATCTCAATGGCACTCTAAATATGATATCCCTGGTGCAAGTAATACAGGGCGATTTAGAAATGAGAAAAATGATGAGTTAATAGATAAGTTATTGAGAACTTATGATAGAGAGGAGTTTAAAAAACTTTGGCAGGAATGGGCTTTATTAATGAATGAAGAGGCACCTTTAATCCCACTTTACACAAATATATATACAGACCTTTATAACAGAAGAATAAAAAACTTTAAAACTGATACTTTATACGACTGGACACAAGCTGTTCTTAAAGCTGAATTAGTTAAGGAGTAGATGCATATGCTTAAATTTTTACTAAAAAGGGTGTCGCATATGTTAGGAGTTTTATTTGTTATATCACTTGTGATCTTTGGCATGGTTAAATCCATGCCGGGAGATCCATTAAATGCCTATGTGGGACAAGGGGTTGAATTAACAGCAGAAAAAAGGATACAGTTGGAGGAGAGATTGGGATTAAATGCACCTCTTCCAATTCAATATGGTAAGTGGATAGGAAGAGTATTAAGTGGCGATTTTGGAGAATCGATAACATATAAAAAACCAGTTAAAGATGCAGTCCGTCCATTTATTATAAACTCATTTATTCTTAATATAGGTGGATTTATACTTGCGTTTTTAATATCAATTCCAGTTGGAATTATGTCTGCCATAAAGAAATACTCTTTATTTGATAATTTTTGGACAGTGTTCTCCCTTTTGGGAGTTTGTTTACCCTCATTTTTTCTAGGTTTATTATTGATTTCTGTATTCTCTATAAAACTTGGAATTTTACCAATAAATGGGATGATAACCCCAGGGAAAAACTCTGTTGGTATAGATAAAATTTTGGATATAGGAAAACATCTAGTTCTTCCACTTACAGTGGTAACACTGTCATCTTTAGCTTCATTGGTTAGATATGTTAGAAATGCTATGTTAGAGGTATTGAGTCAAGATTATATTAGAACGGCTCGTTCTAAAGGGCTTAATGCTCGTGTGGTTATATATAGACATGCTTTAAAAAATGCTATGATTCCCATAATAACTTTAATTGGATTCTATATCCCAGCTCTTTTTGGAGGAGCAACAATATTAGAAACTATTTTTATCTGGCCAGGAATAGGAAAGGAACTTTATTCAGGGGTTATGTCTAGGGATTATAATTTAGTTTTGGCATTGAATATGTTTTTTGCACTATTGACACTATTAGGAAATTTGTTAGCTGATATAGGTTATGCCACAGTTGATCCTAGAGTTAAAATAATAGAAAGGAGTTAAGTTAAATGAATCGGGAATATATAAATGTACAGAATAGCGAAAAATCTATTGGACCCTGGATGATGATTTGGATAAAATTCAGTAGAAATAAACTTTCACTGGCGGGTTTATTTATTTTTTCTCTAATAATATTAGCCATAGCACTAGGGCCAGTATTTTCCCCATATGGAAGAGATTATATGAACTATAAAATTGCAAATACTCCTCCAACAGCTCTCAATTGGTTAGGGACTGATGGCTTGGGAAGAGATTACTTAACTCGTTTACTCTATGGGGGTAGAGTATCTATTCAAGTAGGTTTTTTAGCAACATCTATAAGTGTTTTTATTGGAATTATTGTGGGAGGAACAGCTGGTTTTTATGGAGGGAAAGTAGATTCTTTTCTTATGAGAGGAACAGAGATATTTTCATCATTTCCATTTCTTCCATTTGCAATTACTTTATCAGCCATATTTGGCGGAAGAGTTTCTCCAGCTTTACGAATGTATATAATTATGAGTATAATTGGAGTCTTAGGTTGGACAGGTCTTGCAAGAATGATAAGAGGACAGATTTTATCATTGAGAGAGCAGGAGTTTATGTTAGCTGCAAAAGCTATAGGTATATCCAATAGGAAACAGATTTTTAAACATCTAATCCCAAATACTTTTGCCTATATAATAGTTAATGCTACATTGGGTATAGCTGGTGCTATCTTGACAGAATCAGGACTATCTTTTTTAGGTCTTGGAGTTGTAGAGCCAGTACCAACTTGGGGGAATATGATTCAAGCGGCTCAAAATCCATATATTTTATCATACAGAGCTTGGATTTGGATACCTCCAGGACTAGCTATATTTCTTACAGTTATGAGTATTAATCTAGTTGGTGATGGGCTTAGAGATGCCATTGATCCAAAATCAGATAATTAAATAAGGAGAAAAGATGTTAGAAGATAATGAATTATTAAAAGTTGAGAATTTAAAGACTTATTTTTTTACAAGAAAAGGAGTTATTAAAGCCGTTGATGATGTTAGTTTTTCTTTATCCAGAAAAAGAACTCTAGGAGTTGTTGGTGAATCAGGCTCTGGAAAAAGTATAACAGCTCTTTCTATATTGAGATTATTAGAGGTTCCTGGAAAAATTGTTGATGGAGAGATTCTATTTAAGGATAAAGATCTTGTTCAATTTTCTGAAAAGGATATGCAAGACCTAAGAGGAAATGATATATCCATGATATTTCAAGAACCTATGACCTCTTTAAATCCTGTATTAAAAATTGGCTTTCAAATTGAAGAGGTTCTTAGACTTCATCAAAAATTAGATAAAAAATATAGTGGAGAAAAAGCTGTTGAGATGTTAGAATTAGTTGGAATACCAAGAGCTAAGGATATAAGTGAAAGTTATCCTCATCAACTTTCAGGTGGAATGAGACAAAGAGTTATGATAGCCATTGCACTGTCATGTAATCCTCAAATACTCATAGCAGATGAGCCTACAACAGCACTTGATGTTACCATTCAATCTCAAATTTTAGCATTTATGAATACTTTAAAAGAGGAGCTGGGAACATCAATAATTTTTATAACCCATGATCTCGGAGTGATTGCAGAAATGGCAGATGATGTAATTGTTATGTATTGTGGACAGGTTGTAGAAAGTGCCCCTGTACATAGTATATTTTCCACTTCAATAATAAAGCATCCATATACGAGAGGGTTATTAAATTCAGTTCCAAATATTGATGATGATAAGGTAACGCTGGAAGTTATTGAGGGAAGTGTTCCAAATCCCCTATTTTTACCTAAGGGTTGTAGATTTGCTCCTAGATGTAAATATGCAATGAAAAAATGTGCTCGATTTATACCTGAACTTTTAGAGGTAGAGAAAAATCATAAAATAAGATGTTTTTATATTCAGGATGGAGGAAAGTATGAATGATAACAAAGTGATATTGGAAGTAGATAATTTAAAAAAATACTTTCCAATTAATAAAAAAGGGGAGGATGGAAAAAAACTTGTTGTAAAAGCAAATGATGGTATCTCTTTTCAATTAAAAGCAGGGGAAACTTTAGCATTAGTTGGTGAGTCAGGTTGTGGGAAATCAACTTTAGGAAGAACTATTTTAAGACTTTACGACCCAACTGAAGGAACTATTAGATTTAAAGGTATAGATATAACAAAGATGCCTCAAAAAGATCTAATTGATTTAAGGAAAGAGATGCAGATTATTTTTCAAGATCCATACTCATCTTTAAATCCTAGAATGACTGTTGGAGAGATTATAGGAGAGGGATTACTGGAACATAAAATTTTTTTAAAAAAGGATATAAACTATCATAAGGAAATCGTTAGAATATTACAGATTTGTGGATTGGCAGATTATCATATAAATAGATATCCTCATCAGTTTTCAGGAGGACAAAGACAAAGAATTGGAATAGCTAGAGCTCTAGCTTTAGACCCATCTTTTATTGTCTGTGATGAAGCAGTTTCAGCTCTTGATGTATCTATTCAATCTCAAATAATAAATCTTTTAATGAGCTTACAAAAAGAGTTTGGATTATCATACCTTTTTATTACACATGATCTATCAGTTGTAAAACATATCTCCAACAGAGTGGGAGTTATGTATTTGGGGAATCTTATTGAAATAGGAGAGACTGAAGAGATATATAAAAATCCAAAGCACCCGTATACTAAAAGTTTACTATTGGCAATTCCAAGTATAGATTTAAGTAAAAGAGAGTATAAAAGGAAACATGTTATAGTGGGGGAGATTCCATCCAATATAAATCCTCCATCAGGTTGTAAATTTCATACTAGATGTCCAAATGCAGTTGAGAGATGTAAAGTTGAAATACCTGAGCTCAGAGAGATAAGTGAAGGATATTTTGTAGCTTGTCATGGAGTTTAAAGATTATGTTGCACTTGGGATTGCATTTTTGCAGCTTATATTACCTTTTATTTTAGCTTTTGTTATTTGTATTTTAATCATAATTTTTTTCATATTTTAATAAAAAATATATAGTGGGAGTGAGAAATTAATGATAATAAAAAACGGTGTAGTATTTATATCAGAGAAAAACTCTTTTATTAATACTGATATTAGAGTAGTAGAAAATAAAATCAGTGAAATTGGAGAAAATTTAGAAGTTGGAACAGATGAGTTAGTTTTAGATGCAACTGGAAAATATGTATTACCTGGATTTATTGATGCTCACAGTCATATTGGACTAGGTGAAGAGGGAATCGGATGGGAAGGAGCTGACTATAATGAGATGACTAATAATCCAATAACTCCTAGTCTTAGAGCTATTGATGGAATTAATCCTAAAAATATCTCATTTGAAGAGGCTGTTTTTTTAGGGGGTGTCACTACAGCGTGTACTGGTCCAGGTAGTGCCAATGTTATTGGAGGACAATTTGTAACTCTATCTCTTTATGGGGATATAATAGATAATATGATAATTGATGAGTTTGCTGCTATGAAGTGCGCCTTTGGAGAAAATCCAAAAAGAGTATATGGGCAAGGTAAAAATCTCTCTCCTATGACTAGAATGTCAATAGCTCATCTTTTAAGAAAAACAATAGTCGATACAATTAACTATAAAAAACAGAAAGAGAAAGCGGAAGAAAAAGGGGAGTATTTTCCTATAAATCTTGATTTTGAAGCTATGATTCCAGTTATTGAGGGAAAAGTAACATTAAAAGCTCATGCTCATAGAGCGGACGACATATGCACTGCTATTAGAATTGCAAAGGAGTTTAATCTAGCTATGACAATAGAGCACTGTACAGAGGGACATCTTATAGGAGATAAACTGAAAGAAGCTGGTTATCCAGTAATATTGGGACCTACTTTCGGTGCTAGAAGTAAGTTTGAACTTATAAATAAAGCATATGAGGGGGCGGCTATATTACATGAGAAGGGTGTTAAGTTTGCTCTTATGACAGATCACCATGTAATCCCTCAGCACTCTTTAAATTTTTGTGCAGCTATAGCTGTAAAAGGTGGACTAGATGAGATAACTGCTCTTAATGCTATAACAAAGTATCCAGCTGAAATATTAAAAATAGATCATTTAAAAGGTGAGATAAAAGAAGGGCTTTTAGCTGATATTGTTATTTGGGATAAAATGCCTCTTGATATACAGGCAAAGCCAGAAAAAATAATTATAGATGGGAAGCTTGTTAAAAAATAGTGTAAAATATATACAGTGTAAAAAGGAGGGGGAGAATCTTCCCCTTTTTTTCAACTGTTATGAGAATATAGGGGGAAGAACTTAATGGAAAAAGGGGAAAAAAGATTTTTATTTTATATATGAGTTTTGTATTTCTATCAAATTTCAGTCTATTAGCCCGTTTTTTATCAGCATTTTTAACACATATAGAGTTTAATTTATTTACGATTTCAACTCTTGAATCAATATATGTTGAAAATATAGATCCAGATAATCTACTTAAATATAATACCATTGAAAGATTAGTATTTTTTATCTCCTATGCTTTAGCAGCTCTCACAGCTGGATATCTAATAAAATT
>NZ_DBGBQB010000393.1:0-1845 GCF_048470075.1 Cetobacterium sp.
TAAGTTTTACTGTAAAAAGAGGAGAAATTGTAGGGTTGATTGGAATTAATGGTTCAGGAAAAACTACACTTTTAAAATGTTTAAATAATTTAAATAAGATAACAGAAGGAAACATTAAAATTAAAAAAATTTCAATTAAAAAACTAATATCTAACCAAATAGCAAAAGAGATAGCACTCATGGGGCAAAATACAAATTTAAATGTGGAATTTAAGTGTTTAGATATTGTGGTGATGGGAAGATACCCTCATTTAAAAAACAAAAGTAATTTTTGTGAAGAGGATTACTTAAAAGCTCTAGATTATATGAAGCTTACAAATACTTTAAAATTTAAAGATAACAAGATTTCTAATTTATCAGGAGGAGAACGACAAAGAGTTCTTTTCTCAAAGGCAATTACTCAAGAGACAGATATTATATTGTTAGATGAGCCTACAGCAAGTATGGATTTAAATAATCAAGAACAGCTTTTTAAAATTTGTAAAAAAATAGCATCTCAAAATAAAGCGATAATAATTTCTACTCATGATTTAAGGATAGCAGCAAGATATTGTGATAAACTTTTACTTTTAAAAGATGGAGAAAAAGTTGGATTTGGAAAAGTTAAAGAAGTTTTAACAAAAGAAAATATAAAAAAAGCTTATGAAATAGACGTGGAAATATATGAAAATCCTATTTCTAAGAGCTTAGATTATCATATTTACTAAAGATTTATAGGAGAGAAAATGATGTTAATAGAAACCCTAAGTACAGGAGACAAAGTTTATTTGTACAACAAAAGTATTATTGTAAAATTTAGTGGAAAAAGAGGAGTCCTTAGTACAAGTATTTTAAATGGAGGATACTCAGAAGAAATAACAGCAATTTTTAATCATGATGCAAAAACTGCTCCAGGAATGGGATGTAAATTGAAAGCACCAACATATAAAGAACATATGGAAATAATAAGTGAAGAGTTAGGATTGAATTATAAATTTACTACAGGAATCGGGACAGCAGCAGATATGAAAAATATTTCTATAGTAAAAAAATCATATAAAAATCTTATTATAACATCCTTAGTTACAGGAGGAATTGAAACGAATGGAGGTAGAGTTGGAGACACTGCGTCATATATTGAGGAAGATTCCAAAATTGAAATGTTAAAGCCAGGAACTATTAATATTATTGTAATGATAGATGGAAAAGTTGATTCTGGAGTTTTAACTAGAAGTTTAGTGACAATAACAGAAGCCAAAACAGCAGCTATTCAAGAACTATTGGCAGGAAGTAATTATTCAACAGGTTTAGCAACAGGATCTGGAACTGATGGGACCATCGTGTGTTGTAATTTAGAAAGTGATAGGACATACAGTAACGCTGGAAAGCATTCGAAATTAGGGGAGTTAATAGGGCTAAGTGTTAAAGAGGCTGTTAAAAAAGCCTTAGACTTACAAAGTGGTCTAAATGAAATAAATCAAAAAAGTATTTTAAAAAGAGCTAAACGTTATGGTGTGACTAGTGAAACTTTATGGGAGAATTATATTTTAAAAGATAGAAAAAATATGCTACATAAGCTTGATTATATGGATGCTTTATTTAAAATTGAGAAAAATGAAACTCTTGTTAGTTACATATCTTTGATATTACATTTACTCGATCAGCATGAATGGAAACTTTTATCAAAAGAGGTTGTAGCTATACACTGTCAGGAAATTTTAGATAAAATACTTTTAGGAATAACTGTTAACCAAAAGGCTGATAATTTAGTTGAAGAGATTATAGAAAAGTTAAAAATATCGATAAATGGATTAATAGGGGGGAGTGAACTTGTTTAAGGCTATATTTGTAACATCTATGTATGAT
>NZ_DBGBQB010000394.1:0-3709 GCF_048470075.1 Cetobacterium sp.
ATACGCTGGTATCTTTATGATATTTAAAGGGATATTTATAGTATTAAATATTTTATTTAATAGAAAAATATTCCCAAGTTTAGTTGATTTTAGTTTAGGATCAGGAGTTATAGATTTACTATTTGGTATTCTTTTAATTACTTTACCATTCTTCTCACAACAATTTATATTCCTATGTATAGCTTGGTATATCTTGTTCAGTGGTGCAAATCTTATACTATCTGCATTCTACTTTAAAAGAGCACAGTAATAAATTTTTCAACCAAATATAATAAAAGTGGGTAAGACATTAAATGTCTACCCACTTTTTTATTTTTTAACTATTAACCGCTCTTTTTCTCCATCTAGTTCCACTATCTCTCCAAATTCTAGTGTTAGCATTGGAGTGCAGTGCCCTGATTTTAAATTATAGCATACTGGTTTTTTTAAAGTTTTAAAATGGCTATCAAAAACCTCTTGTAAGGACATATCATCCTCGCTGGATTTATTACAATTAGCAAAATCTCCCAAAATCACTCCAGAAACCCTATTAAAAATTCCTAAGTTTTTTAATTGCCAAAGCATTCTGTCAATTTTGTATGTTGATTCACCTATGTCCTCTATAAATAGTATTTTATCCCTATAGTCTAAATCATACTCTGTACATAAACTGGATACTAATACTGCTAAATTTCCTCCTACTAACTGTCCACTTCCCTTTAATTTATTATAGAAAAATAGCTTTTCATTAAAGTTATCTACTACATAGTCCTCTCTAGCGTCCATCACTTTTATAAAGTTATTTAAAGTTTCCATATTATAGCTTCCAGAAAAATTACTTACAGCCATTGGTCCATGAAAAGTTTTTAAGTTACATTTTTTAAAAAATGCCATATGCAAAGAGGTGATATCGCTATACCCTATAAAAGGCTTAGGATTTTTTTTAATATTTTCATAATCTAGAAGTGTAAGCATTCTAATGCCTCCATATCCTCCTCTAACACACATTATAGCATCTATATCTCTATCCTGAAAAAAATTGTTAATATCTTTGGCTCTATCTTCATCTGTTCCAGCAAAGGAGTACCATACACTCTCAACACTCTTTCCAATTTTTATATTGAATCCAAGCTCCTCTAGATTCTTGATGGCTTCCTTTAACTTTTCTCTATTTACGCTACTTGCTGGAGCTATCAAACCTATTGTATCCCCTTTTTTTAATCTTTTCATAGTATCACCTTTTAACTAAACATAAGGTTACAAATCCACACTGCTGCCAAAATTCCAGCTATATCAGCTAAAAGTCCAGCTGCAACCGCATGTCTTGTTTTTCTGATACTAACAGCACCAAAATAAACTGCTAAAACATAGAATGTAGTTTCTGTTGAGCCCATCATAACTGATGCCATTCTTCCAATCATAGAATCTGGACCATGAGTTATAAATATATCATTTAGAATTCCAGTTGATCCTCCACCTGAAAGTGGTCTCATTATAGCCATAGGTAAAACCTCTCCTGGCATACCTATAAACTCTAAAATTGGGTTCAGATATCTTATTATTACATCAATAGCCCCTGAACTTCTAAAAACTCCTATTGCCACTAACATAGCGACTAAAAATGGTATTATTCTAATCGCTGTTGAGAACCCCTCTTTTGCTCCTTCACAGAACACTTCATATACTTTTACTTTTTTAACAAAATAAGCATATGAAACTATCAGTAATATGATTAAAGGAATTGCATATAGAGATATTTTTTCCATTATTAGTGTAAACATTACTTATCCCCCCCTGCAACTTCAGGTTTCAATACTGATTCTCTTTTAAAGCTCGGTAATTTTTGTAAAACTTTACATGAAACAATAGCCACTACTGTAGATATTGCTGTCGCTATAATTGTAGGAGCTATTATCTCCGTTACATTGGCTGAATTGGCTGCAGCTCTATACGCTATTACACTTGATGAAATAAGAGTTACTGAAGATGTATTTATAGCTAAAAATAATACCATAGCATCTGTTGCTTCCTCTTTATTGTCATTTAGTTCCTGTAACTCTTGCATTGCTTTTATCCCTAAAGGTGTAGCGGCATTTCCTAATCCAAAAAAATTTGCTGCCACATTTGCAACAATACTTCCAACTGCTGGATGATCCTCTGGAATCTCTGGAAATAGTCTTTTCATTATAGGTCTTAGTCCTCTACCTAGAGCCTTTACTAACCCAGCCTCCTCAGCAACTTTCATCAACCCTAACCAAAAAGACATTATTCCAATAAGTCCTATTGCAATTTCCACCGCCGTTTTTGATGATGATATAACAGAATCTGTCACTGCCTGTACATTTCCTGTAAACATTGAAATGACAATTCCAATTAATATAAGTCCTAACCATATTGCGTTTATCATAGTTATTTCCCTCCCTTTTATTCTTTTTCTGTAATTTTATTTGATAAATAAAATAATATAGCAACTATTATGATATTTACAGACGAAAGTGCTGCACCTTCTAAAAGTTTTTTATCTGAAAAAAGTGAATAGTTCACTAAGGCAATAGTTGGGAAATCCCTTCCTAACTGCATTGAATATGATATTGTAAACTCTCCTAATATTATTGCAAAGATTTGTAAATAAGTTCCTAGAAAAACATTTTTTAAAATTGGACACTCTATTAATAAAAACGTTTTTAAAGGGGATAATGCATCTATTTTAGCTAAATCCTGTATATCCTTTGGAAACTCTCTCACATATTGGTACATAAAAGAGTATGCCACTGGAACTGTAACTAAAAAATATCCTATAACTAAAAGTATCCATAACTTTATATCATAAAGTATATTTATATATATCAGTGCTATTCCTAAAAAAGCACTTGAGAATCCCATTGTAGAGAAAACAACAGCACTTGTAACTCGAGTGAAATTTTTAAGAAGTAGATACGTAAATATTATTACAAATATAGGTGTTATTGAAGCTAGGAGCAAAGAGTTCCTAATACCTTGTAGCACTGGATAATAGATATTAAAGTCCTTTGAAAATAGCCTATAGAATCCCTCCAATGAGAATTTTCCAATATAGTAGTTATAAAACCCGTAGAACACTCCCATTAAAACAACTGAACACTCTATAATCAAGTATGCGGTTGTTGATATAGAGGTCATTAAAGATACCCTTTTCTCTCTATAATCCTCTCTTAACTCATATGGTGGATATAGATCTCCCATGAGATTTAAAGCTATTAAAAAGATAAATTGTACCGCTCCTAAAACAAGTGCTTTTGAAAAGTTTGCATCTCTTAAAAGTGTATTAGCTATCTCCACCTCTAAGTTGGAATATCTAATACCTCCAAGTGCAAGTACTATTCCAAAAGAGGCAAAGGTGTAGATAAAAACTAGAAACATACCTCTAAAAACTTGTGGAAACATCAGTGGTAATTTTATTTTAAAGAAAATTCCAATCTCATTTAAGCCATCTATTTTTCCAGCTTCAATAATATTTTTAGGAATATTTCTCATACCTTCACTTAAATATTTAATCATAATGGGACTGTTATAAAAGACATTTGCCAAAATTATAGCTTTTAACGTATATAAGATATTAAAATTTTTAAAAATTGATAAGTTAAATATAAGGGTAAAAGCAACTACCGTAGAAATTGTTGGAAAGAAAAATGGAATAAATATCAATCCCTCTAACATCTTTGTAAGAATATTTTTTTTATAACTCATATAG
>NZ_DBGBQB010000395.1:0-27910 GCF_048470075.1 Cetobacterium sp.
TATTGGAATACTAAAATAAAAATAAGATGGGGGTAGTATGAAAGCAAAAGATAAAATAGTGTTGTTGGGAATCTTTCTATTATTTTCTAGTAAGAATGTAAAAAGTTATTCAAATCAAATTATAATTAATGATAAGATAATTGATATTTCAAAACCTAGTGGAGCGGGTATGTCAGCTGGTAAAGATCAAACCATAATAAATAAAGGAACGATCAATGTTACAGGAAACAAGTTTACTGCAGGAATGAAGATAGATGGAGCGGGCAGAGAGGGTATAAATGAGGGAATTATAAATCATGTTGGAAATGGAATTGATACTTCAAATGCTATAGTTGCTCAAAATGGAGGATATGGGGAGAATAGAAATATAGTAAATGTTTCTGGAAAAAATGCATCAGGGCTATCAGCAGAAAAAGTTGGGTCTAAAGGGATTAATAATGGAGAGATAAATGTTTCTAAAAGTGCCAATGGAATGAAGGTAACTAGCAAAGGAGAGGGAATCAATAATGGAAGAATAAATGTTAGTTCAGCAAACTCTACAGGTATTTTAGCAATTGATTCCAATTCAAAAGCGAAAAATGAAGGAGATATCTATGTCTCTGGAAATAACTCTGCAGGTATATCACTTACAAAAGGAAGTTCTGGTGAAAATAGAGGAAATATATATGTGACAGCGGGGCAATTCACATCAGGAATAAAAGCGGACGGAGCAAAAAGTGAAGGAATAAATAGTGGGAAAATAATTCATGTTGGAAATGGGCAGACTTCAAATGCAATGTTAGTGCAGAATGGAGGAAGTATTAAAAATAATGGATTAGTTGAAGTAACTGGAGTTAATACTTCAGCTGTGAACTCTTCAGGAAAAGGGAGTAAAGCTTTAAATGATAAGAAGGGACAAATAAATATTTTTGATAAGGCCTTAGGGATGAAGATAGAGAATAACGGATTTGGAGAGAATGCAGGAACCATTTCAAACTATAGTACTGGAATAGGAATGGATATAAAAGTTGCTGGAACAGGGATTAACAGTGGGATAGTAGAAAATTACTCCACAAGTTCAGGAGTTAAGGTAGCTGGAAAATTTACAAATACTGGGGAGATTAAAAACTATGGTTCTGGAAATGCGGTTTTAGTAAGCGATGGAATTTTTATAAATGATGGAGGAACAATAGATGGAACAAATGGTGTAGCCATAAAATCGGAGGTTCTTAGATTAAAAGATTCAGTTACTGGAAAGTATTATGATGCACCTACCAATAATTCGGTAGTTTTAAAAGGTGGAAAAGTAACAGGAAACATCATAGGTGGAATTGGAATAGATGCGCTTTTCCTTCAGGGAGATAATAATCTATCAGATATAAAGTTAGAAAACTATGAGATTCTATCAGCAACAGGTGGAAATAGTAAAATAGATAGAGCTTTTATAGATTTAGAATATAATAAAGGAAATAAAGATTATTTTGAGACAAATAAAGATAAGCTTGAAAATGATGGAGTTATAACAGCGGACAAAGGTAGATTAGAAATATCAAATAGTTCCCTAGTGGTAGACTTCAAAAACTCTTTAACTGATAAAACTTTAGAGAACTCAATAATTTCAGCTGATAAGTTAGTTTTAAATGGAGATATAAGTTTTTCTTTTATCTCAGGGGATGGAAGAGAAGAGTTTAATTTGTCAGAAGCCTTTGGAGGAGTATATATTGAACTTGGGGATAACGCTAAAATAAATTCATCAGTAATTTGGAATTATGAAGTGAAAGATGGAAATATTATAGCTAAGAAAAATAACTATGGAGAAATAGTAAATACAGGAAAATTATTAAAATTTGTAAAAACGCTAGAAACTGATAGAGTAGCAAAAAGTTTTTCGGAGGAGAGAAGTACAGATAAGAGCTTGCTCTATGCAGTTTCTGATGCGGAACAGCTACAGACAACAGGAGAGTTTACAGAAGCAATGAAGCAACTATCCGGTGGAGTTTATGGATATATGGCTGATATAGCAGCATTGAACTCTAAAACTTTATCTAAAAGAATGTTAGATAGAGTTATTCAAAGTGATTTTACAAGAGAAAGAGCAACTAACTCTTCAACACAAGATATTATATATATGGACAATAATCACAGAATAAAAGGTCTTATGGATGTTTCCTATATTGAGCATGGAGTCTTAGGTGTTACAGAAAAACAGATTGAAAATAATGCTAAACTAGGTTTGATGTATGGAGGAACTAATGGAAAAGTTAAGTTTCAAAGTGGTGAGTATGGAAGTGCAGATTTAGATAATATCTATGTCGGAGGATATTATAACTATAAATTTACGGATAGATTTTCTTTAACTTCAAATGCAAGAGTTACAACATCATTTAACTCTTTAAAAAGAACTGTAAATTACGGAAATACATATGGTAAATTTGATTCAACATTCCCTACATATGGATTAGGATTGGGAACAATAGCAGCTTATAATATCTTAAAAGATGATTACAAATTTGGAGTTTATGGAGGAATAGATTGGACTAAAATAGTTCAAGGAAATATATCTGAAGATCCAATTCCTACAAACAAACCACAAAATGAGTTAGCTATTAATAATAAAGGGACTGTGGATGAAGAGTTCTATGATTCAGTTGTACCAAGAGTTGGATTTCTTTTAGAAAAAACTGGGTATCTGTTTGGAAAAAAATATATTATTGGTGGAAATATGGAGTATGAAACAGAGTTAGGAAATATAAAAGATGGAAAGGTATTAAAGTTACAAGGATTATCTGAGAAATATAGGATAGAGACAACTAAAATGGAAAATTTAGTGTCATATAATATCTTTGCATCATTAAACTTAACGGAAGACTTCTCAATTTTAGGTAGCTATACCTCAACAAAATCTAAAGAGTATGATGCTGATAGTTTAACATTGGGAGGTAAGTATAAATTCAATTCAGTGGGAGATACTATCAATACATATTTTGATAATTTAGCTGGAAATAAGAGTGATAGATGGAGAGGAACAATCAATCTTTTGCTAGAGGTAGAGGATGATTCGGACAGAGTATACTTTGATATGGATGGAAATCCTTATCCTGGAGATTATGCAGCGTCCACACTGTATATACCCAAATTAACAATGAGTTTAAATGATTTAAAATCAAAATGGTCCTATTATTTTGAAGGATATTATAAAGACAATGAGATGTTTCAGGGATTAAAATCTAATGAAGCGGAACAGCATATGACAAGAGTTCATTTAGAAGCTAGATGGAATGACACTTTTTCTAGAGGAAGATATGGTGTTAATTTAGCTTATAGAAATGAGACAAGTGAAAAACCACAAAATTATGGGAAGAAAAATTTCAGAGAGGTTAAAAGAGGAGTTCATCAAGCTAGAGTTACTCCAAATTTCCTATATAATATAGGGGATGGGTTTGCGTTAAATGGTAGTTTTACAAATATTTATGAATATAATTACTTAGGTGATAGAGAAGGACAAAGTGATTTTATAATGGAGAATCAAGGTGGATTGGACTATACAGGGCTTATGCCAAGAGTGTTTATGAGAGTAAATTATTTTAGAGAAGATAGATGGTATGATCATAACAATCCTGGAAACGTAGAGAAATATCATTTGACTCAGATAAGACCTACGTTTAGATACTACTTTGGAAATGGAGCAAATGTTCAGATAGAAGCTAGACTACCTATAGGTAGTGGAGGATATTCCAATGTAACTAGAACTCAAAAAGTAAATACAGAAAATTATGAAACAAGATATGGAATAAAGTATACTCAACCTCTGGCTCCAGGTCTTTCAGGAACAATAGGAGCTACACTATTAACTATAAAAAGTAAAAATAAATTGACAGGTAATGAAAATAGATATCACTCATTTAGACCAATGGTTGGAGTAAGTTATAGCTTTTAATTAAAGGGGGAGAAATTTGAAAAAAAAGATAATTTTAATGTTGCTTCTATCTCTATCTATTGTTGAAGCAAGTGAGAAGAAAGTAGTCAAAGAGAGTTCGATTAAAGATATAGTTAAAAATAGTTCTGTAATATCTCAAAGTGAAAAAGAGGATTTTAAAAATATGAGATTAAAATGGGCAGAGTTTTTAACAGGAAAAGAGAGTTTGGAGTTACAAAGTCCAAAAATTAAGATAGACACAATTAATACTTTGAATAATATGGGGAAAAAAAGTTTAGAAAACTATAACTATTCTAAAGATAGAACATCAATCTATTCAGATTTGGGCAATATGAAAAATGGGATTCAAATTCAAACAACTTATGAAAGATTAAAAAATTTAAGTAAGGTTTACGTTATTCCAGGAACAAGTTTTTATAAGGATGAGAGAATAAAAAAAGAGATTTTAGATTCATTGGAGTGGTTGCATGAAAATGCTTACTATGAAGGTGCTCCAGAGTATGGAAACTGGTGGCAATGGGAGCTTGGAATACCTAAAAATATAAATGAGATAGTAGCTATTATGTATGATGAGATTCCAATTGAAAATAGGATGAAATATTTAAAAACATCCCAGTATTTCCAACCCTATGCAAAATACTCAGGATATAGTCCTTCGGCAAAATACTCCTCATCACCAGAACTAAGGGTATCTACTGGTGGAAATAGAATGGATACATCTATAATTTCTTTTGCTCGTGGATTTTTAATGGAGGACAGAGAGCAAGTACTAGATGGGGTACAAGCGGTGGGAGATGTTGGAGAATATGTGGAATCAGGAGATGGGTTCTATAGAGACTCATCCTTTATACAACATGGAAATATACCATACAATGGAACATATGCCTCTGTATTATTCAATGGATTAGGAACAATGTTATATCTAACATCAGGTACTCAATATGAGATGACAGATAAAAGGTTAAATAATATATATGACTCTATAATTGATGGATACTCATATTTAATAATAAATGGTGGTATTACAGATGCTGTTAGTGGAAGATCAATATCTAGAGATGGTGGAGATGAACTTGAAAGAGGGAGAGGTGTTGTAACCTCTGTTGCCATGATATCTGAGGGGGCACCAGAACCATATAGAGGACAATTGAGAAAACTTGTAAAAAAAGCCTTAGAGGAGAATACTGCCTATGATACAACCGAAAAAATATATAATTTAAAATTGAAAGAGATAATGAAAAATATAAAGAATACAGAGCAGTATGAAAAAAATAGTGAACCTAAAAGTAAAGTGTTCTGGGGAATGGATAGAGTTGTTCATCAAGGACCAGAAAATATAAAATTTGTAATAAGTATGCATTCATCAAGAATTGGAAACTATGAAACTATGAATGGTGAAAATAAAAAGGGATGGTATACAGGGGATGGAGTAACATATATCTATGGTAAAAATTCCAATAAATCGAAGGAGTTTTGGCCAACAGTGGATATGTATCACCTTCCAGGAACAACAGAAAGTGTAAACGAAAGAAAAGATGGATCTGGAGAGAGAAGGCATAAAGCAAAGATGAGTCCGAAATCCTTTGTAGGAGGAGTTACAACAGGAAAGGTAACACTGGCAGCTATGGATTTTCTCTCTTGGAATAATCAAACTTCAGCTAAAAAATCTTGGTTTTTAATAGATAATACAATGATAGCCATGGGGTCTAATATAAGTAGTTCAGATGGAGAGATTCATACAACTGTTGACAATAGAGTTGTCGATGGAGAGATTCTCAAATATAATGTATTATCCAAGGGAGAGCTAGTATCAAAGAGAGAGAAAAGGGTTGGAAATTGGAAAAGCATTGGAGGGAAAAGTGAAACTCCAGTGGAAGTTGAGTATATAACAACCTATATAAACCATGGAAAAAATCCTAAGAATGCAAGTTATCTGTATAGTGTGGGATTGGATAGCATATCTCAAAATGATATTGAAATTCTATCTCAAAATGAAAAAGCTCACGGAATAAGGGTAAAAGATTACGTAGGAATAAATTTCTGGAAAGACGACCAATATAAAGTTGAAAAATATAAGACTTTTAGTACATTGTCACTACTAGCTTTAGAAAAGGGGGATACATTGGAGTTATGGGTAAGTGATCCAACACAACTCTCAAATGTAATGTCTATATTGGAGGTTGATGGAAGTTATAGATTAGCTGAAACTACAGATAAAAATTTGAAAATAGAATCTGAAAAAAATAAAACTATTTTAAAAATAGACAATATTAGAGATGGTGAAACAAAGTATATAAAGCTAATAAAATAAAGTGATTAATTAGAGGACCTTCTAGATAGATGATTTTACATCATAAAAATTTAGAAGGTCTTTATAAATTAGAGAGGTGTTTTTTAGTGAGGAAAAATTTGGTATTTATAACAACGGATCATCAAAGAGCAGACACTATTGGGATGATACAAAATGGAAGAGAGGTGACACCAAACTTAAATAGATTAGCTCTGGAGGGAGTTGATTTTAAAAGAGCATATACGACATGCCCACTGTGTGTTCCTGCTAGAACCTCTTTAGCAACAGGATGCTTTCCCACTAGAAATAAGGTGGTGATAAACGATTTGAAAAATATTCCAGATATTACAAGAGATAGTAAAACAATCCATCAATATCTCTTTGAAAATGGATATAGTGTAAGTCATTTTGGAATGCAGCATATAACTGTGAAACCACCTTTGGAGGAAAGAGTTAAATTTAAAGAGTTTTTAACGGATGATGACTATGAAAAAATATGTAAAAGAGAGGGTTTACCTCTATTTGGAGTCACAGAAGATAGAGTGAGGGTCAGTGAAAGACATGGGGATATCTATGAGGATAGAGAGTATACAGGCTCCAGAGTTTCGCTCTTTGAAAGAGAGGAGAGTTTATTTAGAGATAGATTTTATATAGATAGGGCTCTTAAATATTTAGATGGTGAAACTTTTGAAAACCCCATAGGACTATTTATAAATATATGGGCTCCCCATCCACCATTTAAAGTTTTAAAGGGTTTGATGGAGAGATTTCCAAATCCAGAACTTCCAGAAAATATAAATAAAATATGTGAGGGAGAACCCTCTAAAAGACGTGAGGGAATAGCGGCCCAACTGGCTGAGGAGAGAGATTTAAAGCACTGGAAAGATGTTTGGAAAGCATATCTAGGTCTTACAAACTATGCGGATGAACTTATTGGTGAGATTATAGAAAAATTAAGAGAAAAAGGGGAGTATGAGAATACTGTATTTGTTTTTACAGCTGATCATGGAGATCATTTGGGACAACATAAGATGTTTCAGAAGATGGAGATGTATGAGCAGAGTATAAATATCCCATTAATAATTAAAGAACCTGGAAAAAAAGGGAAAAGAGTGGATACAGTTGTGAGTCATTTAGATATATTACCAACTGTGCTAGATATCTTAGAGATAAAAAGTGATAGAAGTTTTGTTGGAGAAAATATTTTAAAGAGTGAAGTTCAGAATAAGGATAGGTTTGCATACAGTCAATATTCAGGAAATCAAGTGGCTATTGGGGATATAAGAAGAGCGATTATCAGTAAAGATTTTAAATATGTGTATGATCCTAGAGATTCTGAGGAACTATTTAATTTAAGGGTTGATCCCTTGGAGATGAAGAATTTAGAGGGAAAACCAGAGTATAAAGAGATTAAGAGAGGTTTAAAAAATCAAATGTCTCTATTTTTTAAAGAGCAGAATGATTGGATACATATTATATAAGATGGAGGGAGTTATGAATAAGAAAATCGGATTATTACTATTAGTTGGAGCACTTTTACAAAGGGGAGTTTTAGCACAGGGGCATAAAATCTCTGAAAAACCAGTGGAGTTAAGTATTTTAGCTATTCAAAATGGAAAGACATTTGATGAGAGCTGGACAGTTTTTAAAGAGGCTTTTAAAGACACAAATGTAAAATTAAAAAGTTATAGTTCTAAAAATTTAACAGATGAGATACAGGCCTTTAATTTAGCTGTATCATCGGGAAATCTGCCGGATATTATCTCTTTAGCTTATCCTGAAAAGTTGGAGAGCTTGGGTATGGATGGAGGAATCATACCACTGAATGAACTAATAGATAAGCATGCACCAAATATAAAGGCATTTTTTGAAAAATATCCAAGATATAAGATGGATGCAGTGGCAGCAGATGGAAATATCTACTTTATACCTGATTACTATGATTGGTACAATATGAAGGCAGCTCAAGGTGTATTCATAAGAAAAGACTGGTTGGATAAGTTGGGGCTAAAAAAACCAGAGACAATGGATGAACTATATGAAGTTATGGTGGCCTTTAAAACAAAGGACCCAAATGGAAATGGGAAAAATGATGAGATTCCATACTTTGAAAGATCGGCAGAGTTTGCAGATAAGGAGTTAGTGGGACTATTTGGAGCAGAGATTGGTTTCTTTGTAGATGAGAATGGAAAGGTAAATTTTGGTCCAGCAACAGCCAGATATAAGGAGGCTATGCCTCAAGTAATAAAGTGGTATAAGGAGGGGCTAATAGATCCAGAGATATTCACAAGAGGATTCCAAGCTAGAGATTATATGTTAAGAAATGATCTAGGTGGAGTAACATTTGATTGGTTTGCAAGTACAGCGTCATACAATGAGGATAAAGAGTTAAAAGATAAGGTGAAAGATTTTGAATTTATAGCGATAGACCCACCAAAATATAAGGGCAAAAGTTATGCTCCAGATGCTAGAACAACTTATCTAGGGGGATGGGGAATAAGTGCAACATGTAAAGACCCAGTTACAGCTATAAAGTATTTTGATTACTGGTTCTCTGAAAAAGGTTATGAGCTATCTAACTGGGGTGTAGAAAATGATACATTTGTTAAAGAGGAAAATGGTAAAAAGAAATTTACAGATATAGTTATGAAAGCTGATGGGAAAACACCACTACAGGTTTTAAGAGATAAGGGTATACAGTTTAGAATAGGAGCTCTACAAGATTATGAGTATGAAAAGGCTTGGGGAAATCCAAAAGCTTCAGAATGGGCGGAGATGTATATGAAAAATGGATATATAGTTGACCCTATGCCAACATTAAAATATACAAAAGAGGAGAATAGAAAGATTCAAAAGATAAACTCTCAACTTGATATGGCTGTAAAGGAGATGAATCAAAAATGGATTTTAGGAGCCGTAGATTTTGATAAAACATATGACGAATTTTTAAAGAGATTAAATGAGATTGGATTAAAAGAGGGAATAGAGATAAATCAGAAAGCCTATGATAGATTCATTAATTCTAGTAACTAATAAAGAATAAAGTGTATTTTTCTAGTTATAAAAGTAGAAAAATGATATATAGAAAAAAGTATATCCTAAAATGATGATTTACACTTAAAAAAAATTAAACTATAATCACCTTACAAAACGTAGATAAGTAAGGAGGGTTAGTATGAAAGAAAATATTTTAGAAATGGATGAAAAAATAGAATCAGAAAAAGTAGGTCTCATAAAAAAAATAATGACTGGTTTGAAAAAGGGAAATGTAAAAGATCAGATGTCATTATACTTAATTTTTCTTCCATTTATACTTTGGTATATGATATTTGCATATAAACCAATGTATGGTCTTATAATCGCTTTTAAGGATTACAATCTATTTAGGGGAATAGCAGGAAGTGACTGGGTAGGACTGGCAAACTTTACAGAGTTTTTAACAAGCCCATACTTTTATACAACTCTAAAAAATACAATATTTTTAAACATATATAGTTTAGTGTTTGAGTTCCCATTTGCCATTATTTTAGCACTTATGCTAAATGAGGTAAAAAATAGATTTTTTAAATCTTTTGTTCAAACAGTTTCGTTTTTACCATACTTCATAGCGATAGTTGTAACAGCGGGAATAACTATAAATATTCTTTCTCCAAGTAGTGGAGTAATCAACCATATACTTGAAAAGTTTGGATTTGAAAGAATATACTTCTTATCAAAACCAGAGTATTTTAGAGGGATATTTACAGGGATGAATATGTGGAAAAGTACAGGATTTAATGCGGTTATATATCTGGCGGCTCTAACAGCAGTGGATGAATCACTGTATGAAGCGGCAAAGATAGATGGAGCTACAAAGTTTCAACAACTTAGATTTATAACTTTCCCATCAATTATTCCAACAATAGTTATAATGTTAGTTTTAAAAGTTGGAAGTATGCTAAATGTTGCCTTTGAAACGGTACTACTACTTTATCAACCAGCAACATACTCAACATCAGATGTTATCAGTACATATGTTTATAGAACAGGTATGTTAATGCAAGACTTTGGTCTAGCTACAGCAGTTGGACTATTTAACGCAGTTGTTGGATTTATACTGGTTTACCTGGCAAATAGATGGAGTAAGAAGATAACAGCATCTGGGCTTTGGTAGAAAGTAATGGCAATTAGAGATAGATTGAAAGGAGAGATTTATGAGTAAGATTAAAAGATCAAAAGATGAAAAAATATTTGATTTTATCAATTATACCCTACTGGCAATATTTGGGATAATGTTTATATACCCGATTATATATGTATTTTCAGCATCAGTAACTAAGCCATATCTTTTGGAGATAGGGGAGATGTATCTTTTACCTAAGGGAATCAGTATGGCATCTTTTAAAGCTGCTATGAGCTTAGATGGAATATGGTTAGCCTATGCAAACAGTATCTTTATAACAGTTGTAGGAACTGTGGTAAGTATGTTCTTTACAATAACTGGGGCCTATGTTTTATCAAAACCAGAGTTAAAATTTAGAAAAATTCTAACTTTAATGGTTGTAGTAACAATGTGGTTTGACCCAGGAATGATTCCAAGATACCTAAATTTTAGAGACTTAGGGCTTATTAATAGTTATACATCTGTAATCGTTGGATTTGCAGTAAATACATTTAACGTAATAATTTTAAAAAGTTTCTTTGAAGCAGTACCAAAATCTTTAGAGGAATCAGCGAGAATAGATGGTGCAAGTCAGTGGCAGATTATGACAAAGATATATCTACCTCTATCGACTTCAGCACTGACAACAGTATCTCTATTCTATGCAATCTCAAGATGGAATGGATACTTCTGGACAATGGTTTTATTAACTGATGACTCTAAAGTTCCATTACAAGTTTTCTTAAAGAAATTGATTGTAGAAAAGAATATGGCTGGAGAAGCGGCACAAATAATTACACCAGAGAGTTTAACATCACCGCAATCTATAATCTATGCTGTAATAGTATTATCAATAATTCCAATACTTATTATATATCCGTTTATCCAAAAGTTCTTCAGAAAAGGGGTTACTTTAGGAGCAGTAAAAGAGTAAAAGAAAATTAAAAATAAAAGTTCATAACATTTAGGAGGAAATTTAATATGAGATTAGATACAAGATATGCAAACCACCCTGAGGATTCAAAACACTACACAACAGAGGAGCTAAGAAAACACTATTTAATGGAAACAGTTTTTATAGCTGATGAAGTTAACCTTATGTACTCTCATGTGGACAGAGTTATAGCTGGAGGAGTTATGCCAGTTGAAACAGAGGTGAAGTTAGAGGGATGTAAAGAGTTAGGGTCTGAGTTTTTCTTAGAGAGAAGAGAGCTTGGAATTATAAATATAGGTGGATCAGGTAAAATAGTTCTTGATGGAGTTGAATATGATATGGCTTCAAAAGATGGACTATATGTTGGAATGGGAGTGAAAGAGATCACATTTAAATCTGATTGTAAAGAGAATCCAGCAAAGTACTACGTAAACAGTGCACCAGCTCATGTAGCTTACCCAACTGTTAAAATAGATATAGCAAATGCTAATGCAGTTCATTTAGGTGATTTAGAGAATTCAAACAAAAGAACTATATTCCAATATGTTCACCCTGCAGTTTGTAAATCATGTCAACTTTTAATGGGAATGACTGTATTAGACCCAAATAATATGTGGAATACTATGCCAACACACACTCATGAGAGAAGAATGGAAGTTTACTTCTATTTCAATATGGATGAGAATACAAGAGTGTTCCATTTGATGGGACAACCTCAAGAGACTCGTCACATTGTAATGGCTAATGAGCAAGCGGTAATATCACCATCATGGTCAATTCACTCAGGTGTAGGAACTAAAAACTATACATTTATCTGGGGAATGGCTGGGGAGAACCAAACATTTACAGATATGGACCATATAGCAATGGATCAATTGAGATAGTAGTAAAAATAAGCTAGTGTTTAATTAAGGAGGGAAATGCATGTTAAATATGTTTAATTTAGAGGGAAAAGTTGCAATGGTAACTGGAGGTAACGTAGGAATAGGAAATGCTCTTGCAATGGGACTTGCAAAGGCAGGAGCAGACCTATTTATATTCACATATAATGATGATAATATGGAAAATGTTATAAAAGAGGTAGAAGCACTTGGAAGAAAGGTAGCTTATGCCACTGGAGATCTATCAAAAGAATCTGTGGCTATGGAAGCAGTTAGTAAATGTATAGAGGCTTTTGGAAGAATAGATATCCTAGTAAACAATGCTGGAACTATAAAAAGAGCACCACTTTTAGAGGGAAATAATGAGGATTGGCAATCAGTTATTGACTTAAACCTATCTTCAATATACTATTTAAGTAAGACTGCAGCAATAGAGATGAAAAAGCAAGGTGGAGGAAAGATAATAAATATAGCTTCAATGCTATCATTCCAAGGTGGAAAGTTTGTTCCATCATACACAGCTAGTAAGCATGGTGTGGCAGGACTTACAAAAGCTTTTGCAAATGAGTTGGCAGCAGATAATATTCAAGTGAATGCCATAGCACCAGGATATATAGAGACAGCTAATACAGCGCCAATTAGAGCTGATGAAAAGAGAAATGCAGAGATATTGGGAAGAATACCTGCTGCTAGATGGGGACAGACATCAGATCTAGTGGGGGGAGCGATATTTTTAGCATCTAAGGCAGCAGACTATGTAAATGGACATATTCTGGCTATAGATGGTGGATGGTTAGTTAGATAAAAAATAAGGGGAGAAAGTTATAATGAAGAGAAAAATTGCAATGGGAGCGTTACTTTTATCAGCGCTTATGTTTAATGGATGTTCAAAGGATGGAGACTCAAAAAATAGTGGAACAGCAGCTAAAGAAAAGGATAAAAATCTTTCAGTATTCCTAGTTTTTAATGGAATGCCTTTAAGTGATGACTGGGCAGTTTATAAAAAAGCTGAAGAGGCCACAGGAGTAAAAATAAAATCATATGCATCTAAAAATAATACTGATTCTACGCAAGCGTATAATCTTATGCTAGCTTCTAATGATTTCTCAGATATTATAGCTTATAGAGTTCCAGATTTAGAGAAGTTAGGTAGTGATGGTGGAATGATACCGTTAAATGATTTAATAGATAAGCATGCACCAAATATAAAGAAGTTTATAGATGAAAATCCAGTGTATAAAAAGGATATGTATTCACTGGATGGAAAGATATATGCTATTCCAACATACTATGATCTGGATAAATTGAGTGTATCATCAGGGCTATTTATAAGAACAGACTGGTTAAAAAAGTTTGGATTACCAGTTCCTAAAACTTTAGAGGAAACTGAAAATGCTTTAACAGTATTTAAAGAGCAGGACGCAAATGGAAATGGAAGAAAAGATGAGGTAGGAATCTTTGTCCGTGGAAATATTCAAGCGGCACTAAACAATTTAACTGGTATCTTTGGAGCTAGACCATATAAAACATTCTATGTGGAAAATGATCAGGTTACTTTTGCAACATTAGATCCAAACTTTAAAGAAGCGGTAAAATTAGCGGCTGATTGGTACAAAAAAGGACTTATAGATAAAGAGGTTTTCACTAGAGGTTGGGGTGCAAGAGATGCTGTATTACCTACAAATATAGGTGGAATGACTTTAGATTGGTTTGGAAGTACAGCAAGTTATAACAGTTTGGCTACAGGTCAAATACCAGGATTTGAATTCTATCCAATAGAGCCAATTGAGATAAAAGATGGAGTGAAAAGTGTAACAGTTGGAAGAAATACAACTCCAGAGATTGGATGGGGGATCTCAGCGGCAGCAAAGAATCCAGAACAAGCTATTAAGTTTATGGATTGGTGGTTCTCAGAAGAGGGAAGAAGAACTTGGAACTTTGGAATTGAAGGAAAACACTATACAATGGTGGATGGAAAACCAGTATTCACAGATTATGTATTAAATAATCCAGATGGAAAAGGACCTTTAAAAGTTTTACAAGAGGTTGGAGCTCAAGTTTCAGGACCGGGAGTTCAGCAAGATGCGGATTATGAACTCCAATATTCAAATGATATAGCAAAACAAGGTTTTGAAATGTATATGAAGGGTGATAATACAACTAGACCATTACCAATATTGAAGTATAGCCCTAAGGATATAAAGGAGCTAGATAAGATAATGGCACTTGTAAATCAAACAACAGAGGAGTATATGCAGAAGTGGATTTTAGGTGTTTCTGATATAGATGCTGATTGGGATACATATATAAGCAGAATTCAACAAAATGGAGTGGAAAGAGCAAAAGAGATAGTACAAAAAGGATATAACCATTACAATAGTATAAAGTAAAAGATGAGGAACTAGGTATATATACCTAGTTCCTTTTATAAAATACTATACTTTTAAAGAGGGGTACTAAATGAAAAAAATTATATTGGGAGCGATTATGTTAACAGGGGTTTTATATGGACAAGACGTTAAAGTATATCAATTTGAAGATGGGATATCAACTGATATAAAAGTGGATAAAAAGGAGTCAGTCTCCATATCTAAAGGGAGATATAAAGATGGAGAGAACTCTTTAAAGTGGAATTTTAAAAATGGAGAGACTTTAAGTATTTTAGGTGATGTAGGATATAGAAACTTTCAAAAAGGTCAGCAGGAGAAAGCCAGAAGTAGTTACAGCATGTGGATATATAATGAAAACCCCATAGATGGAGAGATGTTAGTTCAATTTAAAAAAGATGGAGTTATAAAGTGTTGGTTTCCAATAAAGATGAACTTCAAGGGATGGAGAACCATGTGGGTTCAGTATGACAGAGATATGAAAGGAGTTCCTGAGGAGGGAATGGATGAGATAACCTTTATTGCACCAGATTCAACAGGGCAGTTTTGGATAGATCAGGTTATTCCTTCAGTTTTGATAGATCCTAGACACAATGCCAGAGATGAGCAGGTAGATTTTATCAATCTAGAGGCAGATACGGCTGCAAATGCACATTGGATGGCACTGTATAAAAACTATAATCAGATAGATAAAAATGAAAAAAACATAGTTTTAAAGAGTGATGAGATAGAGGGTATAAAAAAAGTTGAAAAAAGATACAGGGAAAAGCTTTTAAAAAAAGTTGAAGTTACACCGGAACTTTTAAAGGAGAAAGAGGATGAGTTTTCAAGCTATAGGGAAATAAACCTGGAATTTATTCAAAGATTAGTTATATATAAGGATTTGAAACCAGAGGAGAAGGATAGAATAAAATATATTGCAACAAAGGAGTTTGGAATATATCTGAGAGAACTGGCATATATGTATAACTCCACAGAGAACACTCAGTATAAAAATAAAGTTGCAAATCTTTTTAATGAGAGTTTGGAATATATGTATGACCAAGGGTGGACAAAGGGAAGTGCCCAAGGAACTGTTCACCATCTTGGATATCAGATGAGAGAGATATATGAAGCTATATTTTTAATGAAAGAACCTCTTGTAAAGTTAGGAACAGTGAATAAAGCTAAAGAGATGGTAACATGGTATAGTGCAATGGGAATGATATATACACCTAAAGAGAGCCTAAAGGGAGTTAATATAGATGTATTAAATACGATGCTTCCAGGGATGTTAACGGCTATACTTTTAAATGAGAATCAGGAAAAAGAGGCAAGGGAGTTATATCAACTTCAGAGTTATCTTATGAACTCTATAAAATACTCTCCAGGGGTTTTAGGAGGCTTTAAATCTGATGGAACAGTTTTTCATCATATGCAAAACTATCCAGCTTATGCAAAAGGGGCATTTGAAGGCTTAGTTCCAATAATATACTATCTGAGCGGAACACCTTATGGAATCACTGGAGAGCAATTTAAAATAGTAAAAAATTCAATACTATTGACAAGGGTCTACTCCAATAAGTATAACTATCTTCTATCTTTAACGGGAAGACATCCCAATGGAAAGTTTAAAATAGATGCAGAAGGTTTTAGACTTATGGCTCTCAGTGGAGAGAATGGAGTGGATAAAGAACTGGCTCAAGCCTATTTAAGACTTGCTCCTCAAGGTAAAGGTGTAGAAAAGTTTAAGAGTATGGGATTTAAAGAGGAGAGAGCTCCTGAAGGAGCATGGACCCTAAATCTAGGATCTGTTCAGCTCCATAGAAGAGGAGAGTGGTTAGCAGGAGTAAAGGGGTATAGTAGATATTTAGTTGGAAATGAAACATATATAAAAAATAACCTATATGGAAGATATATGAGCTATGGTGCTTTCCAAATTTTGGAGGAATCATTAAGGGAGAGTGGATATGTACAAGAGGGGTGGGATTGGAAGCATTTCCCAGGAACTACTGCAATAGATGTTCCCTTTGAAAAGTTAAAATCCAATATATCACAGGTGGATACAAAAAGTGGTGTAGAGGAGATGCTCTTATCAGATGAGACATACTCTGGAGGAAACTCATTAAATGGAAATGGTATGTTTGCCATGAAATTACATGAACACCCTAAATACAATGGTAGTCATAGGGCTAGAAAATCTGTGTTCTTTTTCAATAATAGAGCTATTTTACTTGGAAGTGGAATTGAAAATAACGATATAGAGAATGAGACACATACAACTCTATTCCAAAACTATCTTGGGGATAATCTAAAAAATAGTTATACTCAGGATGGAAAGACAGTTTTAGACTCTCAAAATAATATGTATAAGGTTATAGATGGAGACATAGTTATAAAAAAGGGAAAACAGGAATCAAGAGATCAAAACAGTGGAGAAAAAACTGAAAATAACTATGAGTTAGCCTATATAAATCATGGAAAAGCACCTCAGAATGGGAATTATCACTATAGCATATTGATAAAGGGAAATACGGAACAGCAAGAAAGTTTTAAAAAGGATTCTAAATATAAGGTTATAAATCAAGATAATAATAGCCATATAGTGAAGGATTTAAAGAGTGATACAACAGGGTATGCCCTATTTGAAAGTGGCAAGGTGAGCGATAATGAGTTTATAGAGGCTGTGGATACTCCATCATTAGTTCTTATTCAAAATATGGATAATGAACTTCAAATGAGCTTTGTAGACCCAGATTTAAGACTCTATGAGGGAAGGGATAAGGAACAGTATAGCAGTGATGGTGTGATGATAGAAAGAAGTATATATTCAAGACCTTGGATTGGAAATGAGGGCAAAGAACATACCACTTCACTTATTTTAAAGGGACACTATAGTGTTGTAGATAATCCTTTGGTAAAGTCTGAAATAGATGGAGATTTTACAAAACTAAATATTATCTCAAAAAATGGAGAAGTGGTAAATATTAAGATAAAGAGGAAATCTTAAATATATAGAAAAGGTATAGAGTATAAAAAACAGCCCATAAAATGGGCTGTTTTTTTATCTGTCATATGAATTTATCTGAAAAAATGGGTCTTTATACATCTTTCCCCATCTGATTAGATGTTCCTTTAGATAGTTAGTTATATCAGTTAAAGGGATAGGATTAAGCTGGTACTCATCCTCTGTATTGTCATATAAAAACTCTTTAGGTTCATCATTGGCAGAGTAATCATTGAAATAAACATAGGTATATTTTTCATCGATTGCTGCTCTCCAACCATAGGCAAGAGTATTTAATCCTCTCTCTTTAAGAGTGTTTAATACCTTTGGATTTCCCGTATAACATGCGGATATGGCTATATTATCCACTTTTTTTCCCTCTAAAGTTGGAGAGAGATCAACACCTTCCATCTCTTTTGGAATATCTAAATTTAAAAGAGACAATATGGTAGGGGCAATATCTGCTCCTGAAAGAGGAGTGGATATTCGTCTATTTTTATATCTATCTCCATGAGAGAGCATAAATGGTACAGAGACAGCCTCTTCAAACCAAACATGTTTACTCCAAAGTCCATGGGAACATAGCATCTCTCCATGGTCTGAAGTTACTATAATTATAGTATTTTCAAATAGATTATTCGTTTTTAAATAGTCAATTATTTTACCAAAATGCTCATCAATTCCAGTTATAGCCGCATAGTATTTTTTTACAGACTCCAAATAACCAGCCTCATCTAAAGAGAATGGTGCTATAGTTTGTGGATGGTCAACAATATTATTTAAGATTACATTCTCTCTTTTCTCAACTTTAACATCCTTATACATATCCACATATTTTTGTGGAATTAAATCAAGAGGTGTGTGTGGAGGATTCCAAGAGAGGAAAAGAGCGAAACTGTCCTCTTTATTTCTATCAATGAAATCTAGGGCGATATCTGTTTCATGTTCAACAGACCACTTATTAACATTTATCATCTCATGTGAATCCATCCAATAGTGTGGTGAAAGATGGTTATCGTCAGCTCCATAGGAATACCAAAAATCAAAGCCATGTCTCTTTGGCCCTGGTGGAGTAAAAGCGTCCCAGTCTTTGGCTCCTGAAAGAGGTAGTGTATCATCTTTTTTTTCAGGTTCATCAAGGTGCCATTTACCAATATATCCAGTTTTATATCTATTGGATTTTAAAACATCCCCAATTGTAACCTCACTTTCCTTTAAAAAGATATTTTCAAGACCGGGTTTACAGTTTGTAATAACTCCATGTGATATTGGATTTTTACCAGTTAAAATAGTGGCTCTATTAGGAGAGCAAAGAGGACAGCTGCTGTAGGCTTTTTCAAAAATAGCAGCTTCATTTGAAAAGGCATCAAAGTTAGGTGTGATAACAGGCTCCTTATTCATAAAGCCCACTGCTTCTCTTCTCCACTGATCTGCAAAGATAAATAATAGATTTGGTTTTTTCATAAAATCTCCCCCAAGTAAAATTGTTCTTTGCTTTATGATACATTTTGCAATTGAACAAGTAAATATTCTATTTTCAATCCAAAGAGTGAGCAGTTTTAAAAAGAAAATTGAATATAAAAAAGAGATTGGAATAAAATCCAATCTCCTAAGATATTTTCTAGTAAAAATTAAGTATGAAAATTCAACTGCTTCTATTTTAAAATTAAACTGAGCTGAGAAAGTTCAAAGTTATCATCTAAGAATAGATCTCTATTTATTTTAACAACTGGAATATTTAGTTTAAAGTTTTGTAAATCATCAATTGTGATGATATAGTCAACCTCAAAAACATCTTCAAGTAAAGAGTTTATCTCATAACTTTCAATGATCTCCACAACTTCAACATATGAGAAGTTCTTTAAATATTTAGATAGAATCTTTCCATACATATGATCAAAAGTGTCATCTACAATAAGAACTCTTTTATATTTTTCATTCTCTAATTTAGATTGTGCTAAGTGTTTTTTTAAAATAATTCCCAAGTGGATTATATCCTCTGAATAAAAATTGGGAAAAATATTACATACAATCTCTTTAATTTTTTTGAATTTTTCTTTCTGTACACGACTGAGCTGATAGATCTCCTTATTTTCATAGAAGTTATACTCCTGTTTTAAATTTCCAACTCTCAATACATTTGAAACTCTCATAATTGTTTGAGGATTTGTGGATAGATCAATACCTAAGGAGTCTTTAATACCCCTCATAAATATCTCAGTAGTTCTATCTGGAGTTTCATATAGTTTTATATCTAGATAAAAAATAATCTCAATGATACTCTCTAACTCATAGGAGTTTAGATAATCGAATCCTCTAATTTTTAAAAATTTAAGAGTTTTTTCATAATATTTATGCTTTGTGATACTTTTATTGATATAGTTAGTGTCAGGGCTAGTCTCTTTTTTATCCCTTACAGTATGTATTAAAATTATGGCAACAATTCTATAAAAATCCTCAGGGACAAGGGTAACTGAAATACTGTTTAAAAGTCTTAAAACAAAATTCTTATTAAACTCCAATATATCCTCTTGGAAATATTTTTCGATTAAATCTGTAAATAACTTATGATTAATATTTTTGTTAATAAGGAATTTGGTTAGATGTAAAGAGAATAACTCTCTGATAATAGCTTCATTTCCCTCTAAAAAAATACCTCGTCCAGAGACACTTTCAACCTTTAACCCTTTGCTCTCCAAGTATTCTTTAATCTCTTTTAAATCATAGTTTAAGGTTCTTCTAGTAGTTTGAATTTTATCTGTATTATCGTTTAAATTAACCGTATTTTCAAAAAAAAGTTGTAGTAAAAGATACTCTTTTCTCTCTACAACAGATAGAGGTGCAAATTGTAAGATATCTTTTATCTTATTGATAGTACATGGCTTTAAAAAAAATAAATCTTTGACCTTTTGAATCCCCTGTATCTTATACGCAGTTAAAAAATCATTGATTATATTGATATTATTATCAATAGAACGTTTTTTTATGTGCAGTATTTTCTCTAAATCAGAGTAGCTAAACTTATTTAAAGAGAAGAATAAACTTAAAATATAAAGAGATTTTTTATTTAAAAACATTGGTTCCCCTTCCTTGAAAATTATAATGATATAATATACTATATTTTACAGTAAAAACTATGTATATACAAATAAAAAAAGCTGAGTTTTTAAACTCAGCTTTCAACTATCTTCTTATCTTATCTAACTCTCTCTCTGTTACAAACATTGAGTTATTTTTAGACTTTATATATAAACCATCTTTTACTCTATCTAAAGTTACAACCACTTTTCTATCTACATCTAAGATGATACCATTTCTCTCAAGATCAGCTACTGACATAACTTTTCCATATCTAGTCATAGCTTTAAAAATATCTACCTTTCTAACCTGGAAACTTAAGTTAGGAATTCTAGATTCAAATCTAATTTGATTTCCTTTTTCATAAGCTCTTATTTTTGTCATACTTCCATTAACGATACCTGCAAATGCACTTAAACTTAAAGTGGCACCAAGTATAAGCATTTTTAATTTTCTCATTGTATTCCTCCTAAAATATGTATAATAATATGTTTATTTTTGTAGTAATAATATTAGATAAATTATACATTTGTCATAAAAAAATATCAATTTGAAATTTGGTGTCTAAATATATGTAATAAATTTCGTAGTAACAGTGCTATTTTGAAAAAATATTTCATAAAAAAGTAGTACTATCTCGTTTAATCAAGATGGGATTAAGACTTTTTTGTATAGAAACTCTTTTGCCATTTAAGAGATAGTCAATAGCATTTTCCATCATCATATCCACAGGGTGTCTTATACTTGTTATATTTAAAGCTGTTGATATAATTGTATCATCAAAACTTAAAATAGAGATATCCTTTGGAATATTTAACCCCCTTTTACCAAGCTCTTTAATAAGATTTAAAGCTATAACATCATTGGAGGTTATAAAAGCTGTGGGGAAATTTTCTAAGGAATCAAGTTTTAAAGAGAGTTTATCAAGATTACTATTGGTAGAGTCAGTCTCTATAAACCACTCATCTAAAAAAACCATATTTTTTTCTGAGAAAAACTCTTTCACTCCCAAAAGTTTAAGATTTCTTTTATCAGCCCCAATAAAGGCTATCTTTTGATGGTTCAAACTATAGAGATGTTCAGTGGCTATTTTTCCTCCCTGTAAAAGAGATGTATAGATACAAGGATAGTGAGGAAGACTACTATCTATAACTATAAAATTTTCATTTTGCTTTTTTAGAAAATCAAGATTTGATCTATCCACAGGAGCTATTATAATCCCATCTACATTTCGAGCTTGTAAATTTAAAATATGCTCCTTTTCCAAGAGTTTATCCCCTTGAGAGTTGAGAATTATAACAGTGTAACCATTCTCACCAGCCACTTTTTCAACAGATCTAATCATCTCTAAATAGTAGTAGTTAGACAGATCAAAAAGTATAACTCCAATTATTTTAGAGGAGTTACTTCTTAAAGTTTTTGCACTGGAATTTGGTTTAAAGCCATACTCTGAGATTATTTTTTCAACACGAGCTCTAACCTCAGAATCCACAGTGGGATTTCCATTGACCACTCTTGAGACAGTGGGCTGAGAAACACCAGCTAATTTTGCTATATCTTTCATAGTTAAATTTTTTTTCATAGAACCACCTTTCAAAAGCATTATAAACTCAATTAAAGTATTTTTTTTATCTTTTGTCAAATTATTTTTTCTAGAATCTTACTCTTGACAAAATAGAATTCATAGAATAAACTCGTACCAAGAATACGTATTCTTGAAAAAAGGAGTGCGTTTAGTTAAAAAAAGTGTGGTGCAAAAATAGGGAGGCAAAATGAGATTTGTGAAGGAACATATAGAGATAGATGGAGAGAAAACTCTTCTTATATCTGGAGCAATGCATTATTTTAGAACTTTACCTGAACAGTGGGAAGATAGACTTGAAAAGATAGCTTCAGCTGGCTTTAACTGTGTAGAGACTTATGTACCCTGGAATCTACATGAACCTAAAGAGGGAGAGTATAATTTTTTAGGGATGTTAGACCTTGAAAGATTTTTAGCCCTAGCAGAGGAAAAAGGACTCTATGTCATTTTAAGACCATCTCCATATATATGTGCAGAGTGGGAGTTTGGAGGGTTGCCACCATGGCTTTTAAAATATCCAGCTATAAGACTTAGAACTATGGATTTAACATATATAGATAAAATAGATAGATACTATGATGTTCTGATTCCTAAGTTTATAAAGTATCTTCATACAAATGGAGGACCTATAATAGCTGTTCAAATAGAGAATGAGTATGGAAGCTATGGAAATGATTATAAATATCTTAGCTATTTGGAAGATGCACTTATTAAAAGGGGTGTAGATGTACCATTGTTTACTTCAGATGGACCAACACATTGGATGTTATCAGGAGGAACACTACCTCATATATGGAAAACTATAAACTTTGGTTCAAAGACACAGGAATCTTTTGAACTATTTAAAAAATACCAAAGTGATATGCCTAAAATGGTTATGGAGTTTTGGATTGGATGGTTTGATCATTGGGGACAGGAGCATATAACAAGAGATGGAAAAGAGGTGGCAGAGGAGTTTAAATATATGTTAGAAAACAGTATCTCTGTAAACTTCTATATGTTCCATGGAGGAAGTAATTTTGGTTTTATGAATGGGGCTAATTACCATGATGAACAGAGATGTACAGTAACAAGTTATGACTATGATGCTCTTTTAACAGAGGCTGGAGATTTAACAAAAAAATATTATCTTGTAAAAGATACCTTAGAGAGTTTAAAAGATAGAATCCATATAAAAAAACATAAAAACTATAAAAAATATGGGGTTAAAGACTCTAAAAAAATTGGATATGGAAAGGTTAAATTCAAAGAGAGTTGCTCTCTTTGGGACAATTTAAATTCACTTTCAACGAAGCACATATCTCCATATACAAAAACTATGGAGGAGTTGGAACAGGACTATGGATTTATACTTTATAGAACAAAAGTTAAAGGGATTATTGAAAATATGCCTCTGACTTTACAGGAGGTTAGAGACAGAGCACTTATCTTCTTAAATGGGGAGTTTAAAGGTGTAATAGATAGAAATACTAACCAGGAGATTATAATAAACTCTGAAAAAGAGGAATCCATATTGGAGATTTTAGTTGAAAATATGGGAAGGATAAATTATGGGCCTCTATTAAAGGATAGTAAAGGGATTACAGAGGGAGTCAGATTGGATAGACAGTTTCTTTTTAACTGGGAAATCTATACGATACCACTTGATAATCTGAGTGATTTAGTGTTTGAAGATGTGGTTAAGAGTGTTGGAAATCACCCTAGATTCTTTAGAGGAAATTTTAATGTGAGTGAGATAGGAGATACATTTATAGATTTTAAAGGTTGGAAAAAGGGGATCATATATATAAATGGATTTAATTTAGGTAGATACTGGAGTGAGGGACCTCAAAAGAGACTGTATATCCCATATCCACTTTTAAAAGAGGGGGAGAATGAGATTATAGTTTTTGAACTACATGAAAATGGTGATGAGATGGAATTTTTTGCAGAAGCTAAGCTTTTTTAAGGAGGGTGAAAAATGAAGAGATATTTAAAGGTTTTAGGAGTGGGAACGATGTTATTTATGGCTGCTTGTGGAGAGAGTGAAAAAAAAGAGGCCACTAAGGCAGAGGATAAAAAGATAGAGTTAACTTTTGTGACATACTCTGGAACAGGTGAGGAGTATATGATGGATACAAATAGCCTAGCAGAGGCTTATCAAAAGGTAGCTCCAAATGTGACAATAAAAATGGAAAAAATACCAGCAACTGAGTATGATAATACAATGAAAATAAGAAACTCAGCACAGAAATTACCAGATATTTTTCCAGTGAGAGTTGTAACTATGGAGAGCTTTAAAAGTGTATTACTCCCTTTAAATGAAACAGAGGCGGCAAAAGTAAATAAGTTTGCTAAAGATTTTGAAATTGATGGAAATATATATGGGCTACCTATGTATGGTTTTAATGAGTTTGTTTATTATAGAAAAAGTGTATTTAATGAGCTAGGACTTGAAATACCAACAACATGGGGGGAGTTTGTAGCTCTTTCAGCTAAGATAAAGGAGGGTGGAATCTATACTCCTATGGCCCTTGGAGCCAAGGACTCATGGACAACTTATCCATTCAATGAGTTTATGCCATTTTTAGTACCAGGAGGTAATGATATATGGAGTAAAATGGCTGTGGAGAAAGACCCATTCTCTCCGGGAAAACCATTCTATACAGCTTATGATATGCTAGATAAATACTATAGCACAAAACCTTTTGGAGAGGATCCATTGGGATATGGTTGGGATCAGGAAAAGAGTATGTTCGCTTCTAAAAAAGCAGCTATGCTAGCTTCAGGACAGTGGTTCTATATGGATTTAGAGAAAGAGATGTCAAAGGAAACACTGGACGATATAGGGGTATTTGTTTTACCAGCTCGTGAGACAAAAGAGGATCCATTTAGATATTTAGTTTCAGCAGAAGTATTTTTATCAATTCCAAAATATAGTAAAAATGCAGATGCAGCTAAAAAATTCTTGGATTGGTTCTTTACAAGTGATTACTACAAGGAGTACATAACATACATGAATGTATTACCAGCAGTGGAAGGTGTTAAGGGAAGAGAGAGCATGTTTAATGTGGCTATAGCAAGTATTCCAAATCCAGAGGTTGTACTTCAAAAAGGTGGCGATGAAAAGTTTAGAAAAATAGCTAACTATATCTCTTTTGATGTTAAGAGAATGGGGCAAGAGATGATTCAAGGCGTCAACTTTACAGAGTATATGAATGAGTTTAATAGAAGATGGACAGAAGCTCAAGAAAACACAAAGTAGTTGTAGGAGTAAAGTATGAAAGATAAGACGCAAAGAGGTATGTTGTTAATATGTTTTTTAGTAGTACCAACTATATTGCTATTTGTATTTGTTCTTTATCCAGGGTTTAAACTGGCTTTAATAAGTTTCACAGATTGGGATGGAATAAATCCCAATTACAACTATGTTGGCTTAAAAAACTATACCCAGGTATTTCAAAGAAAGGATATTTGGCAGAGTTTAAAAAATAATAATCTATACTTTATGTTACATCTATTTTTTATTCCCATAGAGATGTATTTAGCTCTACTTTTAGATAGATATATAAAGAGAAGTGAGTTTTTTAAAACGATAGTTTTTATGCCATATATAATAAATGGAGTTGCTATTGCCTATATGTTTTCATTCCTATATAGTTCAGAGGATGGAGTTTTAAATGGACTCTTAGCCCTTGGAAACATCGGTAAAATTAGATGGTTAAGTGATCCTAGAATAGTGAATTACTCCTTGGTAGTTGTTTCCCTTTGGAGATTTACAGGGGTACACATAATCCTTTTCTTAGCTGGGCTTCAATCTATAAATAAGGATATGCTAGAGGCAGCACTGATAGATGGAGCCTCAGTATTACAGCAATTTATAAAGATTATAATACCAAATATGAAATCTATTTTAAGTATAGTTCTATTTTTAAATGTTAGAGGAGCTCTTATGGTTTTTGATATACCTTTTGTTATGACAAGTGGAGGACCTGGAACAAGCAGTACTACCTTTGCTCTTCACACAGTAAAAACGGCTTTTGAGTTTAGTAACTTTGGACTAGCTTGTGCTATGGCTATAGTTTTAATAGCAGCAATTATAGTTATCTCAGCGATTCAAAGTTTAGTCTTAGAGCCTGAAAAATTTAAAGAGAGATTGGATAGAATAAAGAGATTCTTTAAAAAAGAGGGATTAAAGGTTGAAAAGGTTATGGAAAAGGAGGGAGAAAAACTTGAAAAAGAAAAAGATGAGCGAGTTACTGTTTAATACTCTTAATCATATAGTTTTTATAGTTATAACTTTGATAGTTCTAGTGCCTCTATTTCTGGTGATATTATCATCTTTTAAAACTCCAGAGCAGATAGCTCAAGGGTATCATCTATCCCTACCTGCACCTTTTTCTCTAGATAACTATCGAGAGGTCTTTAAAAATGGAAATGTGTTGACAGGGTTTAAAAACTCGGTGCTTTTAGTTTTAGGAACAATATCAGTAAATGTTATTCTAAGTAGTATGGTTGCATATTCACTTAGTAGGTTTGAGTTTAAATTGAAAAAAGTTTACTTCTTTCTATTTAGCTTTTCAATGCTTATACCTAGCTTTATTGCTGAGATAACAAGATTTGGAATAATAGGAAGACTGGGGATATATGATACACTTTTGGCACCAATGGTAATCTATATATCAACAGATATTTTGCAGATATATGTCTATAAACAGTTTATAGATCAGATTCCATACTCCTTAGATGAAAGTGCAAGAATAGATGGTTGTTCATATTTTAAAATCTACTGGAAAGTGATATTTCCACTGATACTGCCAGCTACTGCAACACTGATTATCTTAAAATCAGTGGATGTTTTAAATGATATGTTTACACCATATCTGTATATGCCAAGTGCAGATAATGCAACACTTACAACAATGTTGATGAACTATGTTGGACGGAGCGGTTCTTGGGCTAAGCTATCAGCAGCTATAGTTATTGTTATGTTACCAACAGTTATAATGTATTTGATATTTAAGAGAAAAATATTATCTGGAATAGTCGCTGGAGCAGTAAAAGAGTAAAAAAATGGAGAAGATAAACTTCTCCGTTTTTTACTGTGTGAACATGTTAAAGATTTTTAATTTCCTCTAAAGATAACCCTGTTATTTGTGAAACTATGTCAACGCTTAATCCATTTTTTAAAGATGATTTTGCAATTTCTAACTTTGCTTTTCTTTCTCCCTCTGTTAATCCTTGTTGGATTCCTTTTTTCAATCCCTTTTCCTCTGCCGATAGCAGCGCATTTAATCTATCATTTCTTGCATTTTCACGCATACGATAGTTCTCAGCTTCCTTTGGGTCTCTACTTATTCTTGCAAGTTCCTCTTTAGCTTCTTGTAACTCTTCAATTTTTCTCTCTAAATATATTACTTTTTCATTATTTGGGTCTTCTAAAAATCCTACCCAAATACTTAATAAATCTGATTCATCTATATCTTTCATTTTAGGTATCTCTATAAAATGAAGTTCTAAGGTATCTGTTAGTAAGTTATTGTTATTTGCATTTTGAATTAAATATTTATTGTGAAATCTCTCTTCATCTAGCAAAATAAAGTCTAATACATTAATACATATTGTTCTTGGTAAATTTGCATAAGCACCTTTTCCAGTATATTCGCTAATATATGTTTTACTCCAGTAATATAGACTTCTTTTTACCATGTTTCTTTCATCTGCTCTTTGCATTTC
>NZ_DBGBQB010000396.1:0-2253 GCF_048470075.1 Cetobacterium sp.
ACTCTCCCTATATATTTTTAATTTTTTCATCATAAGATATTAAAATATAGTTGTTTTCAATAAAATTTTTAACTTGGCTATCTGTTAAAATTTTAAGCTCTTCCTCTCTTTTATAAGTATATGAACTAGTCTCTAACAAGGGAGTATCTACAATAGCCGGATGACACATAAGTTCAATAGTCTCGGTATTTTTAGTGTCAATTAAAGAATAAAAATGATTAAATGATACATTATTTTCATAAAACTCCCCAATTAGCTCATCGTTTTTTCTATATTTTAGATTATATTTTTTTGATATAATCTCAACAGCTTCGAAAGCTTCTTGAAGTTTAATATGAATGTGATGATGTGAATCCATATGAGTTGGCATTTTTCCACAAAGTTCTTTAAATTTATAGATTTGAGCCTCTATCTCATTTATAAAATCATCTTTTTTAGCACTTTTTAAAAGAAGAGGATATTTTTTAAAGTTTCCTTCATCATCAGTTAAAGAGGAGATACCATAGAGAGATTTTCCTTTATCAAAAGTTAAATGTATCCCCAATCCCAAATTATTATAATTTTTATATAATTCAACAGCATGCTTTGCATAAGGTTGATTAACCATTAATGTTGTCGAAGACAAAATTCCATTTAAATAAGTTTCTATAATTCCTTCATTAACTCCAGGGGATAAACCAAAATCATCTGCGTTAACAATTAATTTTTTTTTCATAAGTAAAACCTCCATTATTATATAGATATTACTTCTTCTTCATACTCAATTTTATCTGCTTCACTATTTTTATCCAATACTTTTATAAAGGGAAGATATATTAAAATTCCTAGTCCCAAATTAAATACTTGTAAAAGAGAACTGCTTATATGCCCTCCGCTAGATATGAAACCACTTAAAATAATAGGCATTGTCCATGGGACAGGTAAAACTGCTGGAGCTACTAGCCCACTAGATATGGCAAAATAACTTATTAAAGTTAAAATAATTGGAGAAAAAATAAATGGAATCATAAGTATAGGATTTAGCACTATTGGTGAACCAAAGATTACAGGCTCATTTATATTGAATAAAGAGGCTCCAATAGATAATTTTCCAATTTCTTTAAATTGCTTAGCTTTAGAGAATAAAATATACCCAATGACTAAAGCTATTGTTGCTCCACTTCCACCTAAAAAAACATATATAGTAAAAAATTGTTCACTTATTATATGGGGAATTGCTTCACCATTTTGAAAAGCCAATCTATTGACATCTCTAATAACAGTAAACATTGCTCCGAAAACTACTCCTGCTATACTTCCACCATGAATTCCAAAAGTCCAGAAAATAGAGTTAATTAAAACATAAACTATTCCTCCCAAAAGAGTGGAAGAAAATCCAGTTAAAGGATCCGATATAATTTGTACTATTAATTTATGAACATCACCATAGGAAGTTGTCTCTATTCCAATTTTTATTACCCAAAAAAACAATAGAATAAATAGTGCTGGAATCAATGCCGAAAATGATTTAGAAACAGCTGGTGGACATACATCAGGCATCTTGATAACAAAGTTTTTCTTTATAAACCAAGCATAAATCTCAGTAGATATTAAAGCACAAATAATAGCTACAAATAATCCTTTTCCACCAAGATAACTTAAAGAAAATGCACTTATACTTTCACCATTTAATATGATTTTTCCAGGTGTCACCAAGAAGAATGAAGCCAAAGATATTACACTAGCTGAAAGTGAGTCTACTTTTAATTTTCTAGCTAAATGATAAGCTATTCCTATAGAAGCTATCACTGAAACTAAATCAAATGTAACTGAAACTGGATAAAGTAATTTATTCAGCCATGATTCGCCAAAAATATTACTCATAAAATTGTTATACCCTGGAATTGGTAAAAATCCAAATACTAAAAATAAAGATCCTACGATGACTAAAGGAAGTGATAAAATTAATCCATCTCTAATTGATTGAAGATGTTTTTGTTCTGAAAGTTTTGTTGCAAAAGGTAAAAAATACTTATTCATAATATTCTCAAACTTATCCATTGTTCTCATAAAGTTACCTCCTATTTTATTTTAGTCTTGATTTAAGTAACTTAATTCTATATTTTTCTTATCCAAAGGTCAAATTTGTATTTTGATTTCTTTTTTTCGTCTTTTTGTTTGATAATAGTTGAAAATGATTTGATAATAGTATATCATGTTAAATAATATTGTAAAGAAAATTTGTTCGTTGCTATTGTTTTGAAAGAAATTAGG
>NZ_DBGBQB010000397.1:0-2389 GCF_048470075.1 Cetobacterium sp.
ATATATCCTTCATCTAAACTTATAACTTGATTATCTATCGTAATAGTATCTCCTATAAAATTTCCATCCTTATCAACTTTATAAGATATAGATTTTGATCCATGACCATCTATATTTATAATTCCTGTAACTTTGTAAGTATTAGAGTTTTCTTTTTCGTAAACTAAACCATCTTTTTCATAAGTATTATTTGGCTTTATTACTACTCCTTCGTATTTTCCATTTAATATTTTAAGCTCATTTTCTCCTAATTTTTGAATTTCATGATTTCCAACTAAAATATTTCCATTTAATTGTCCATCTTTATTTACTGTCCAAGTAGCTTTTTCTCCGTTAACTATAATACTTCCTTCATAAAGATTTTCATCTATTTTTTTATATGTTTTATCATCATTAGTAACATATTTAACTTCTCCAGATTGAGTAACTAAAATCTTTCTTATTCCTGTATCTACAACACCTTCAGGTTTTTCTCCTCCTATTATTGTATAATCTCTATCTCCAGTTTCAGTATCTACGTTTTGTTTTAATTTTACAACTAATCCATCGACTGTTGTCACTGTAAAAGAACTATCTATTTTATTATACTCTATTTTATCTATATCCATATGTGAAGGATATGTTGAGTTAAGAACTTTATATACTTCATCTCCAACTTTTTTTAAATTGATTTGTTTACCATTTCTATCTATAACAGTTATATTTCCTTCAAATTTACCATTTTTATCATAACTCCATGTTACTGTATTTCCATTAGCTGCAGCTAATGTTGTTGATGTTGTGTATATAGTTTCACCCTGCTTATTTTTATTTACAGTATATTTACTTCCGTCTTTACTAATTACAGGCTTCTTTCCTGAAAAATCTATAGTTGCTCCATCTAATTTTCCTAAATGTCCTGTTCCTTTAGACATTGTAAATTTCTTATCATTTTCTGTTTTTGTTAAAGTTATAGAACTTAAATTATCAATTATTTTTATATCATTTTGGATTACTCCATCTATATTCTTTTTCCACTCTACTTTTAAACCGCTAATTAAATCTTTTACACCTTTATAAATATTTGAATCATTTTCTATTTTTGTATATTTTGATCCATCTTGTAAAGTATAAATATAGTTATCACCTGATATTTCTATCTCAGTTACCTTTCCCATTCCACCTGTTACTTGATATACTGTATCACTTTTTTTCAATAAATGTATAGATGTTGGACTATTATTTAAATTAACAACTATTAACTCATTAGAAAAACTTCCATCACTCTTTAAATTATATTGAATTATATTTCCATTATTTGTAGTCTTTGCTTTATAATAATTTCCCTCTTTTGTATATTCTGTATTTCCTATTGTAATTGTTGGATTTCCTTTAGCATCAAGATTAATAATAGCACCATTCAATTTCTCTATTCCATTAATTCCTGTTCCTGAAATTATTTTAACTATATTTTCTTTATTTTTTTCAAAAACAATTTCTATATTTTTACTTGTTAAATTAAAAGTATTATCTATTTGACCATTTTTATCAATAGACCAGCTTATATTTCCACCGTCTGCTAAATTTTTAGTAGCTATAAATTTATTATTTGATTGTTTTTTATACACAATTTGAGAGCCTTTTTCAATATAAGTATAGTTCCCATTCTCTATAATAATAGCTTCTACATTTCCTAGTTCATTAATTGCTGTATTTTGAATATAATACTTATTTGGATTATTTGAATCTTGCTTTAAATTTATATCTCCTAAATTAGTTCTTACAGTTATCTCTTTATTTCCAACTAATTCTTTATTTTTATTTACTTGTGCTTCAATAGAAGTTACTATAATTCCTTGTACTTCTAAAGTAGATTTATTTATATTAGCAACTAAATTGAATACATTTGGATTATCTGTTGCTTTATATTGAATCTCTGCATACTGATTTTTTTCAGTAAATGTTTTTCCATCTTCTGAAATAGTTATTCCCTTATTAGATCCAGTTGTTATTTCATATCCATTTTCAGTTTTTATTATTGTAGTTTCTCCCATACTTTCTACAACATCACCTGGTTTAACTTCTGTTGGTTTTTCTATAACAGGAGGCTTTTCTTCTCCTGGATTATTCGGTTTTTCTGGTACTGTTGGTAACTCTGGAACTACCGGTATTTCAGGAATATTTGGATTTGATGGTGTTGTTGGTTTTACAATTTGACTTCCATTTTGATTATTTTGAGCTGAAGAATTTGTTGATCCTCCACCACCATTACATCCTGTCATTAAAAACATAATAACTGCACCTAATGTAACTGATATTTTTTTCTTAAAACATCTTTTGAATAATTTTTCTGTAGTTTGTAATTCATACTTGTTCATTTTGTTCATTTGTTCTTTTGTTCTCCTTAATG
>NZ_DBGBQB010000398.1:0-4816 GCF_048470075.1 Cetobacterium sp.
CCTCTCATTAAAGATTTAGAGATACCCTATAAAATAGAGTATGATAAAATAAAAATGGGTTCAAATTTAAATAATAAGGTAATAGGCATAGAGTTTAAATTTAAAGAGCAAGATTTACAAATGGATGACGATATGAGATTAAAAAGCATTCTCTTTATGATAAAAGGAGATATTGATGACATATCTGAGGTCTATAAAATATTAAAAAATGGAATAAAAGATCATGGGTACGAAACAACTTATCGAACATGTTTTAAGGTAAAGCAAAGATATAAAAGCATTAATATGAGTTTTGATGAAGTTTTAAAAATTAGTTTTAAAAAATTGGATTTAAAAGATATAGAACCAATAGTTGTTGTAAAAAAATATTTCTCTTCACCAAAGGAGTTAAGAAAAACATTTATGAATGAGTTGGAAAAAGTGAAACCAGGTGTTATATTGGATACCTCATTTTTCTGTGAAAAGTTTTTACAGGATTTTATTCTATTGAAAGAGGATAAGATACTGAGTTTTAGAAACTCAGAAATATCTTTATTCATAAATTGGAAGCAAAGTGGAGAATCCATAATAAAGATATTTTTACTGTAAAAAAGGTATACTCCCCAGTATACCTTTTTTCTTATTACATTATGTCGTTTAATCTATAGTTAATAAGATCTATTTTGGCCCCATCCAAAAATTTATTTAATCTTTCTAAGTGGGAGAGTAGGCTCTCCTTACTTGGTCCACCTAAGGACTTTCTTTTTTCAACACAATTTTTAATAGCTATAGTTTCATATATATCCCCGTTAAAAATATATGAAAACTCTCTGTATTTTTCAAGAGGTAGAGTCTCTAAATTCAATCTCTTATCAATACAGTAACTAACAATCTCCCCAGTTATTTTATAGGCCTCTCTAAAGCTCATACCTCTCACAGTTAGATAGTCTGCAATGTCAGTGGCATTGATAAACCCATCATTACAAGCTAAAAGTAGAACTTCATCCTTCACCTTTAATGTTTTGACCATTCCAATAAATACCTGTAAACACCCCTTTACAGTATCCACAGCGTCAAAGAAAACCTCCTTATCCTCCTGCATATCCTTATTATATGCCAGAGGAATCCCTTTCATAGTTGTTAAAAGTGCCATTAAATCCCCGTAAACTCTGCCAGTTTTTCCCCTAACTAGCTCTGCTGCATCTGGATTTTTTTTCTGTGGCATTATGCTACTTCCAGTTGAAAAGGCATCACTTAACTCAATATATCCAAAGTCATTTGAGGTATAGATTATAATCTCCTCAGAGAACCTTGAAAGGTGCATCATAATAGTGGATAGTGCAGACATAATCTCAATTAGATAATCTCTATCACTAACGCCATCTAAAGAGTTTAAAGTAGGACCTTTAAATCCTAGAGTGTGAGCAGTGAACTCCCTATCTATTGGATATGTTGTACCAGCTAAAGCTGCACATCCAAGAGGGGAGTAATCAAGTAACTCAAAAGCGTTATTCAGACGTATAAAGTCTCTTTTAAACATCTCAGAATAGGCAAACATATAGTGTCCAAATGTGATTGGTTGAGCCTTTTGAAGGTGAGTAAACCCAGGCATATATGTCTCTAGATGTTCACTTCCTAAATGAGTTGTAACTTCAATCAATTCAATTAGATAGGACTGTATTTTTTTTACTTCATCCTTTGTAAAAAGTCTCATATCCACAGCTACCTGGTCATTTCTACTACGTCCAGTATGAAGTTTTTTTCCCACATCTCCAATTCTATCAATAAGAATTTTCTCAATATTCATATGGATATCCTCATAGGTTATAGAAAAAGTTATCTTGCCATCTTCAATGTCCTCTAAAATCTCCAAAAGAGTTTTCTCAATGAGATCCCCATCCTCTTTTGAGATAATCTCCATTTTAGAGAGCCCTCTCACATGAGCAATACTACCCATAATATCATATCTGTATAGTCTTTGATCAAAGTGAATAGAGGAGTGAAAATCTAGGATTAGTTCACTTGCCGCTTCTTTAAATCTTCCTGAAAAGTACTGCATTTGTCATCTCCTTTATAGAATCTATTTTTAGTAAAGATTTTTATTCCTATTAAAATTGCAATCTGTAAAACTATTGCAAAAAGGATTAATGAACTGTTTTGTGTAAACCCACCTATTAGAAACACGCCAATGGCTAAAAAGGCATTTACAAGTGCATAGGGAGTTTGAGTTTTAACGTGATTTATATGATCACATCCAGCCCCAGCAGATGAAAGTATAGTTGTATCTGAAATTGGTGAAACATGATCTCCAAAAAGTCCTCCTGAAAGAATAGCTCCTATTGTAACATAAAGTGGAGCATTAAAAGTTATTGCCATAGGGATAACCAGTGGTACCATAATGCTGTATGTTCCCCAAGAACTACCAGTTGAAAAGGATATGATAGCACCGAAGATAAAGGCAATAACTGGAATAAATCCAGAGTTAATATCAAGTGTTTTTAAAAAACCAATCAGGAACTGATCAGCTCCTAAATCTTTATTTATAACCCCTAATGACCAAGCTAAAATTAGGATTATAACAATCTCACTCATCTTTTTCATACCACTTAGATAGATTGAGAATATCTCTTTAAAAGTTTTACTTTTATAAAAAAGCATAAGTCCCATAAGAACAAGAGCTGCATATAGATACCCACTTGTTAAGGCCGCTCTAAAAGCACTTCCTGAAACTCTAGAGGTGATAAAAGATACACCTAACATGGAGAATAGAGTTCCTAAAAGAACCAGTATAGGCAACCAAACAAAAGATCCCTTAGCATTTTCAACATGGTACTTAGAGTTATCTATTTCAAACTCACTCTCATCTATTGGACTGCTCTCAAAAGTTTTCATAGGTCCAAAGTCCAGCTTAAGCAGTGTTAAACATGGAATAATAGTCAAGGCTAATATTGGATAGACATTAAAAGGAATAGATTTTATGAAACTTTCATAGTCTGAAAGAGACAGATTTAAAAGTTCAAACTCCTTTTGTAAAAGACCTATGATAAATACTCCCCATCCAATAAATGGAACTAAAACAGCCACAGGTGAGGATGTAGAATCCAATATAAAAGCTAACTTTTCCTTAGAGAGCTTAAGTCTTTTAAAAAATGGACCAAAGATTGGACCCACAATCAGTGGAGTTCCAAGATCGGAGAAAAATATCATAATACCAGTAAAATAAGCTAAAAGTTGAGCTTTAGTTTTAGAGTTTATAGAGTTTTTAAAACTCTCAGCAAAAGCGTAAGCTCCACCAGACATCATCATAAGTTCAATAAATCCACCGATAAAAATCATAAGTACAATGACACCAGCATTGTAACTATCTGTAAGTTGGTTGATAAAATATCTCCCCACTAGAACCTTTGTAGTTTCCAGCGGATTATAACCATTTAAAATGAAGATTCCACAAAATACACTGGAAAAAAGTGACAAAACTACATTTTTAGTCTTGATAGATAAAAAAACTGCAATAAAAATTGGAATTATAGAAAGAACCCCATATGAAACCATTTTTAAATCCTCCCAAATATTTAGTAAAAAAATTACTACCCCAAAATAAAAGGCATACCAAAGAATGGTATGCCCTAGAGAACTTAATTAAAGCTAATAAGCGTATTGTTATGGCAGCGTCACAATACTTAATTCACAGGATCATAACATCATTGCCGTCGGCCTTAGGCTCCGTATATGGAAGTGAACTAACCTCTATTTTGTTTTTGTTAAGAGTGAGTATACACTATTTTCTTTCAAAATGTCAAATTATTTTGAAAAATTTTTTTACTGTAGTTTAATTAAAACTCCAACAATCATGAATATTGAACCTAGAATGAAAAGAATTCCTTGGAACTTAATCTGAAGTTTTGCCCAAACTCCCCACTCAATTTTAGCTATTCCTAAAATAGCCATTAAGATACCAGATGTAGGTACAAACATATTTGTAAATCCATCTCCAAGTTGGAATGCAAGTACAGCTACCTGTCTTGGAACTCCAACTAAATCTGAAAGTGGTGCCATAATTGGCATTGTTAAAGCTGCTTGTCCCGAACCAGATACAACGAAGAAGTTGAATATAGACTGGAAGAAGTACATAGCAACAGCTGATATAGATGCGTGTAGATGACTTAAAACACCAGCTACAGAGTTTAGAACAGTGTTTAAAACTGTAGGAGTTCCAGCATCTACTCCACCTAAAACAAGTACTATACCCTTTGCCATTCCAACAACCATTGCAGCTCCAATAAGGTCTTCAGCTCCCTTTCTAAAAGATACAGCGATATCATTCACTGTCATATCATTCAGTTTAAAGATAACTCCAATGATTCCAGAAACAACTCCCATAATAGTGAACTGTGCAGCAATTTCAGGTAGGTAATACCCATGGAAAACAACTCCCCATACAATCCAAGACATACCTAAAAATATAGTTAAAAATACAAGTTTATGTCCAAATTTGAACTCTAAATCCTCAGATTCATCAGCTTTAAAATCATCTCTAAAGAACTTATCTGTTTCGTATGAGATAGATAGCTCTGGATTGGCTTTAATTTTTTTAGCATATCTCATAGTGTATATGATTCCAAAAGCTGTGAAGAATATCCACATAACGATTCTAAACATAGCTCCAGAAAGTACAGGAACTCCAGCAACTCCCTGAGCAATAGCCACGCTAAAAGGGTTCATCCAAGATGTTGCAAATCCAATTTGAGTTGAGATATAGCACATAAAGATACCGGTGATAGAGTCATATCCCATACCAACAACTATTGGAATAAGTATCATAGCAAATGGAATAGCT
>NZ_DBGBQB010000399.1:0-6593 GCF_048470075.1 Cetobacterium sp.
GTAATAAACTTGGGAAGTAGTAAAATATAACAAAATAGTTTAAAGGGGGACAAAGAATGTCAAATGTAAAAAAAGACAACTTGATATTGAAGTTGATATTTGGAGTTATTGCAGGACTGATAATTGGATTATTTTCCAACGAAGTTATAATTGGAATAATTCAGACTATTAAATTTATTTTAGGACAGATTATTTCCTTTACAGTTCCATTGATTATTTTAGGGTTTATAGCACCAGCCATAACAAAAATGAAGGCAAATGCAAGTAAAATGCTTATAGCAATGCTGATATTAGCTTATCTATCATCTTTGGGAGCCGCTATATTTTCAATGCTTTCAGGTTATATGATAATTCCTTTACTTAATATTTTAACTGCTGTGGATGGATTAAAAACATTGCCACCAATGTTATTTAAACTGAATATACCACCAGTTTTATCTGTAATGTCAGCTTTGGTTCTTGCATTGTTTTTGGGATTGGCAATAGTTTGGACAAACTCTAAAAAATTAGAAGCTGCATTAGATGAATTTAACAATGTTATTTTATCAATTGTATATAGAATTATAATACCTATACTACCAGTTTTTATAACATCTACTTTTGCTACACTGGCCTATGAAGGAAGTATAACAAAGCAGTTACCTATTTTCCTAAAAGTGGTTGCAATAGTTTTGATAGGACATTTTATCTGGTTATTTATCCTATACAGTATAGGGGGAGCAGTTTCAAAACAAAACCCTCTAAATCTTTTAAAGTTTTATGGACCTGCTTATTTAACAGCGGTTGGAACAATGTCTTCAGCAGCAACTCTTCCAGTGGCTCTATCTTGTGCTAAAAAATCTCAAAGTTTAGATGATGATATAGCTAACTTTGCAATACCGTTGGGAGCGACAGTTCATCTTTGTGGATCTGTATTGACAGAGGTATTCTTTGTTATGACAGTATCTCAAGTTCTATATGGAGTATTACCATCTGTTGGAACAATGGTGTTATTTGTAGTTTTACTTGGTATATTTGCAATTGGTGCTCCAGGAGTTCCTGGAGGTACAGTTATGGCATCTTTAGGTATTATATCTTCTGTATTGGGATTTGATGATACAGGTATAGCTTTAATGCTTACAATTTTTGCACTGCAAGACAGTTTTGGTACTGCATGTAATGTGGTTGGAGATGCTGATATTAAGTGGGATTTTTAAGAAGAATAGAAGTGTACAAAACTAAAATTAATATAAAAATACTCTCCTTACTTGTAAAAGGGGAGTTTTTTTTATATAATATTCTAATCACTATTTTTATGGAGGGGAAGATGTATAAAAGTTACTCTTTTGAGGAGATTGAAAATAAAATAGGGGATTTCAAACAATTGGATAGTGATTTTCCCATATATAAGAGTGGAATTTATGTAACAGTCGAGAATAAGAGTGAGATTATTGCATATGCAATATTGGAAAAAAATATGGATAGTTATGATTTAAAAAGAATTTTTGTAAAAAAAGATGAAAGATTTAAATCCTATGGAAGAAAATTAATATCATTTATCATCAATAAAAAACTAGAAAAAGGAAGTCTAATTGTGGAAAAGCAGGATATAATCTCCGGTTTTTTATTAAAGATAGGCTTTAAAAAAATGGAAAATGGAGAGTTTATTATTGAAGATTTAGAAAATAAAAATTTAAGAAAAAAAGAGGGTCAAAAAACGGTTATAGCATCAATATTTTGGAATATTGTTTTGGCTACAACAAAGATTAGTTTTGGATATATTGGAAAATCAAGAGCTTTACTAGCGGACGGTTTTAACTCTCTTTCCGATGTGGTAACATCAAGTGGAATACTGTTGGGGATTCATTTTAGTAATATTCCAGAAGATGAATCTCATCCTTTTGGTCATGAGAAGATAGAGAGCGTGATAGGCGTAATAATGGGGATTTTTATGATTCTTACTGCCTTTGAACTTGGAAAAGGTGGAGTTGAAATTCTACTCTCTGGAGAGAAAAAAGAGGTTCCAGAGATGTTGACAGTATATTTTGCTCTATTTTCATCAGTTGTAAAGTATTTTATGTATAGACAAAAGATTAGAGTTGGGTTGGAAACGGAAAATAGTGCTTTAATAGCTGATGCTAAAGATAGTAGAAATGATATTTTTGCATCTTTAGGTGTAGTGTTAGGAATTGTTTTATCAATATATGTTAATCCTATATTTGACCTTTTAATAAGTATCTTAGTTGCTACGTTGATATTTAAAGAGGGAGTGAGTGTAATTTTAGAAACCACAGACACAATTTTAGATAAACAGGATATGGAGTTTGTAGATGAAATAAAAAAATATATATATGAGAATACAGATATAAAAAATGTCCATGATATTATGATGAGAAAATCAGGGGATAAAATATTTTTAGAACTGCATATAAGAGTTCCTAAGGATATGAGTGTTTACAATGCACATAAGATATCAGATGATTTAGAAAACTCAATAAAAGAGGACTTTCCACTGGTTAAAAGTATTATAATACATTTGGATTGTCTACTGAATTAAAAAAACAAGCCCACTCAACCTAGTGGGCTTGTTTTTATACTATACATCATCATATTTTTCAAAATTATTATGTCTTAACATAGTTTGTACTTTTTTAATATAAGCACCTTTTAATTCAGAATAGTTAGTTAAGCCAGATGCAATTTTTTCAGGAGGTTCTCCAGCATGAACCTTTGTTCTAAGTGATTTGTAAGCATTAACTCGTGAAAGAGTTAGAACAAAATCTTTAACAGAGTCTTTAATAGAATCATACTCCTTGTATGTACGATTTGTATGCTTGTAAGCATTCATACCAAAAAGGTTATTTTTCTCTCTAAAAACTTTTGATGTTCCCCAACCACTTTCAATGGCAGCTTGCGAAAGAATCAGTGATGTAGGGTATTTAATCATTCTTTTTTTAAGTTCAGACCAGTTATAAGCTGAAACTTTATAAGCTTTAAAAATTCTATCTAATTCTTTTTTTTCCTCAGAATTATGAGATTTCTTTTTGGATAATGCGTCGATAATAGCGATATCTCTGTCAATCTCCTTATTGACTATTTCAATGCTAGGCAGGAGCATCGAAATAAAAACTTCTTTTCTACTACGTATACTTAATTTTTTTAAATCCAATCCATCTAAAGAGTAAACATGATTTTTAGTAGGTTTATTCTCTAAATCTTTCAATGTTTTAACTTCTATAGTTTCGTATTTAATTTCGTGGGGAATATGAAAATCCACATCAATAGAGAATGTAAAAGATGAATAAAGGAAAAAAATAAGCATACTAATAACAAATTTTTTCACCATAACTTCTCCTTTATCAACAATTATATTTTTTGTATGCATTAAATTATACATTAAGATATGTTAAAAATCAATAAAAAATTTACATGGAACAAAAGGTGTAGTATAATAAAACGATATAAAAAACAAAATAAAAGTGGGAGAGGACAAAAATGTTAGAACAAAAAAAATCACTATTTTCCATTACAATTCCGATTTTTTTAGAGTTACTATTGGTCACTGTTGTAGGGAATATTGATACAATCATGCTCGGAAGATTTAGTGATAAAGCGGTTGGGTCAGTGGGTGGAATGAGTCAAGTGCTACTGATTCAAAACACTATTCTTAGTTTCATATGTTTGGGAACGACAATACTTATGGCTCAATTTATAGGGGCTAAAAATCATAGATCGACAAAAGAGGTAATTGCAGCATCTCTAGTGATGAACTTTTTTATAGGTGCTATTTTAGGATTGATATATTTTGTAGGATGGGAATGGATTTTAATAAAAATAAAACTACCATTAAATCTTAGAGATATAGGAATGGATTATTTTAAACTGGTGGGAGGGTTATGTATTTTTCAAGCTATATCTCTAACAAATGGAGCTATATTAAAAAGTTATGGAAATACAAAACCAATGTTATTTGTAAATGTTGGAGTTAATTTATTGAATATTCTAGGTAATGGAATGTTTATATTTGGATGGTTAGGAGCTCCTATTTTAGGTGTTACTGGTGTTGGACTTTCTACGGTTTTCTCTAGATTTATAGGTGCGATAGTTTCTCTATTAGTTATGACAAATTATTGTAAATTTAGTATAGCTGATCTGAATAGATTTACTTTAGAAAAAGTTAAAAAGATTCTATCAATAGGAATTCCTACAGCTGGCGAACATTTAACATGGAGTTTAACACAGGTTATAATATTGGCTATGGTCAATACTATGGGAACTATAGAGATAACTGCTAGAACATATTTGGCTTTAGTTTCATCTTTTATCATGATTTTTTCAATCGCTTTAGGGCATGGAACAGCGATTCAGGTGGGACAATTAGTTGGAGCGGGAGATAAAGATAGAGCGTATAATCAATGTCTAAAAAGTCTGACACTATCTTTTATAGCAGCAACAATAGTATCGACTTTAGTGTACTTTTTTAGATTTCAAATAATGGAGTTATTTACTGAGGATATGGATGTGGTTAAAGCTACTGCAAAAGTATTTCCATGGCTAATCTTTATAGAAACTGGAAGAACATTTAATATCGTTGTTATAAATGCTTTACATGCGGCGGGAGATATAAAGTTTCCAATGGCTATGGGGTGTTTTGTGATGTTAGGAGTGGCAGCTCCTCTATCTTGGCTATTGGGAATAAGAATGGAATGGGCTTTAGTTGGAGTTTGGATAGCCAATGGAACAGATGAGTGGATAAGAGGTTTCGCTATGCTTTGGCGTTGGAGAACAAAAAAATGGATGACAAAAGGCTTTGTGTAAAAAACGGATTTTTTAATCCGTTTTTTATTTTACATATAAATATATTTTTAAAATAAAGGTAATAGGAAAAAATGAAGTAGTTATTATAAAAACATAAAATATGGAGGCGAGAGAGTTATGTATTCAAAAGATGATATGATTTTATGGTCTATGATGAGTTCAATGGTTGTGAATGTTGGAAAAATTGAGATTTTAGCTTTTTCACCAGATAACATATTTAAAGTTTTTAAAAATTCAAGCGAGATGGGAATAAATGTTTTTAAAGAGGAACATAAAAGAGTACTAGAGGTTATAGATATATTGAGGGAGGGTATAGAAAAGGAAAAAATAAAGAGTTTTTTTGGGAATTTTAGACTTTTAAAAAATTTAAAAAATCAAGTTGAAAATGAGAAAAAAATTATGGATGAAAATAAAATAAAAATGCTTACATATTTTTGCCCAAACTATCCAGAAAAATTAAGAGCATGTAAAAATCCTCCATTTGTGTTGTACTATAAAGGGGATGAGTTAAAAAATTGTGATTTAGATAACTCTATTGCAATTGTTGGCACTAGAAAACCAGAAGCGGAAGGGGTATTTGAATTTACAGATGAGTTAATAAGAAGTTTTAAAAAAAATCTGAAATACAATATAAGTGGCTTAGCCTTGGGGTGCGATACCATTGGGCATAGAATAACGTTAAAATATGGTATAAAAAATATAGCCATATTGGGGCAGGGATTAGGAACAGATACCTATCCTAAAGAGAATTTTAGCCTAGCACAAGAGATTTTGGATAAGGGTGGGATTTTGATGTCGGAAATCCCTCCAAGCTTAAAAGTAAAAGGTGCTTATCTACTTCAAAGGAATAGATTACAGGCTTATTTAACAAATGAGTTATTAATTTTAGAAAGTGGAAAAAAAGGTGGAACTATAACAACTTTAAAAGCCGCTTTTTCAGAGAAAAGAAGAGTGTATGTGAGAAATATAAAAGTGAATCACACTATATTTAATATGCGAAATATAACCAAAGTAACTTTTGTAAACTCATACTCAGACATTGACCTGATTAAAGTGTTAACAACAAAACCAAATACTCTTTTTACTTTTGAGTTTTCTTAATATATAATGAAAGAAAATGGAGTGTAAAGGGAGGAGATTTATGAAAATTGAATTGTTGGATGGAGCTATGGGAACAACGATATCTGATATATATCAAGTGAAAGAAAGATGTAGGGAAAAGGTAAACTTTACTAATCCAGAGATTATAAGAGATATACATAAAAGATATAGTGAGGCTGGAGCAGATTATCTAAAAGCAAATACCTTTAATTGCTCTAAGGAGTCCTTAAAAGCTTATGGAGAGAATCCTGAAAAAGCTTATGAATATGCATTTTTAGGTGGAAGTATCTGTAAAGAGATTTCAAAAAAATATGGAAAAAAAAGTATTGGAACATTTTGTGATGGAGATATAGATCAAATAGATGGAATTTTAGATAGTGATGTAGATATTGTGATGATTGAAACTATATATAATTTAGAAAAGGGATTAAAAACTTTAGAGTTATTAAAGAAAAGAATGGAGATAAAAAAAATAGATAAACCTATAATGATATCTTTTGCAGTTGATAGAGAGTGTAAAATCTATTCAGGAGAGCAAATTATAGATATATATAAAAGATTTACAAGTGAAGGGGTAATCTCTTTAGGTATTAATTGCTCAGAATATTCTCAACAGATATCCAGAGTACTAAAAGAGATAAAAAAAGAGACAAAATTAAATATATCCTTTCACCCTAATTCAGATGGGGATATAG
>NZ_DBGBQB010000400.1:0-1584 GCF_048470075.1 Cetobacterium sp.
AATTAATTTTATTTTCTCTATTATTTTCTACAGCTTTAAAAAATCTTGGGTCTACATCCACTATATATTTAAAATCATTATTTTTAGATATCGTATTGGTAATATTAAGATTATAAATTTTCCGTATTTCTGGACCTGAACCATTTAAATATTTTAGTTTAATAGAAATTGGAGTAGGAAGATTAGTACTTTCTTTTCGAATAAAATTTAATCTCATGGTGTTAGCTTTTTCTATCTCTATAAATTCATCGCTATAAGAATCTGTAATTTGTTTATTTCCTATAAACATTTCCAATTTATCTCTTGAACTAACTTTTACCTTATTAGAAAGTATTAGAGTATGCAGCTCTTTATCAAGTTGATTATTAGCTCTATAAGAGTCGCTTTCAACCGTTTGTTTCATTAAATCAATACGATATTTTTCACCAGGAATAGCTTTTGTAATATCCAAGTTTATTTCTGTTGGTCGTGGCTCAACAACTGGAGTACTTCCAGTCACTTCTAGAGTATTAACGTGATGAGATATCTTACGATCTTTTGTTACTCCATCTGTAGAATTAAAATATTCTCCTAAAGTATATCCATATGTAAATGGTTTTACAAATTTTTCAATATTAAATGTAACTTTAGCCTTTTCTCCTAGATTTTGAGTATATTGAATTGTAAAAATATTTCCCTCATATTCAGTTTTTAAAGTACCATTTGAAGATACTACACCATCTCTACCCCTAAATCTAATACCATTTGTATTTTGTCTATTAAAAAAACTTAGTGTTGTATCAAATGTTTTCGTTTTCCCCTGATCTACATTTACGTTGTAAGTCGTCATTTGATTACCAATATCTTCAATGATAAATCTTCTTTTACCGCCAAGATAGTAAACGCCTTTTACTCCTCTGCTATCTCCTCCTTCATATAAAACTTCAAAATCTACTTCATAGACTCCCAAATGTTGTTTTAGTATTTCTACGTTATTTATTCTAAACGAACAGTGTTCTAGTTTTTCCTTAATACTACCATTTACTCCTATATCTCCTTTAGTACCAAATTCTTGAGAATTTCTTATCAATCCAAATGTTTCATTATTACCTAACTCAACATTACCTAAGTAACGTCCAGCTGCATCTACAATTCCTTTTCCATAAAAAGTTGCTCTAGAACTTCGTTTATTAAAGACTAAACCAAATCCAAGACTTTCTAATTCAAAATAATTCTTAATATCTGGCCAAGAGTAATAGTCATCTAATTTTTTAACAATGAAACCATTTGAATATGACTTTAACTTAGTGTTTATTTTTTTAGCCCACCATCCTCCCAAAATATCTCCTTCTCCAAAAGTATTACTTACAAAAGCCAAAATTGCTCTACTTTTTTTAATATCTGTAATGTCATTACTCCAATATCCCTCTAACTTATCCCATTTATAATCTCTAGATTCAATAAATGGAGAAGCTTTAAAAAACTCCGCGTTATTATCTAAAACTTTGGCAATAAAAACTTCATTAGAAGAGTCAATAGTAACTAAATCACCACTATTTTCTTGTTCTACAGAATGGTTAATAATATTGGTATTTTGTTTATCAA
>NZ_DBGBQB010000401.1:0-1611 GCF_048470075.1 Cetobacterium sp.
ACTCTATATGGCTATAAAAAATAGATTCAACGGTAAATCTTGGTTAGAATGGCCTAGAAATTATAAATTTAGAGATAAGAAAACTTTAAAAGAGGCTAGAGTTGAACTTAAAGAGAATATTCAATACCATATTTTTTTACAATATCTTTTTAATAAACAATGGAGTGAATTAAAATCATATGCCAATAATAAAAATGTTAAAATTATTGGAGATATCCCTATTTTTATAGCTACAGATAGTGCTGATACATGGGAAAATCCTAAAATGTTTTGTTTTGATAAAAAACTTCAACCTAAAAAAGTGGCTGGTTGCCCTCCTGATGCTTTTAGCAGCGATGGTCAACTTTGGGGAAATGTACTATACAATTGGAAATATATTGAAAATGATGGTTTTAAGTGGTGGATCAAAAGAATAAAAAGTTGTTTTAAATTATACGATACTGTTAGAATTGATCATTTTAGAGGTTTTGAATCTTTTTGGGCCATTCCAGCTAAGGCAAAAACTGCTAGGTTTGGAAAATGGGAAAGTGGTCCCGGTATGAAACTTTTTAATAGTATTAAAAAATCTTTAGGAGATTTGGATATAATTGCTGAAGACTTGGGCTTTTTAACTCCTAAGGTGCATAAACTATTAAAAGATTCTGGATTTCCTGGTATGAAAATATTGGAATTTGCCTTTGATTCAAGAGAGGAAAGCGATTATTTGCCCCATAAATATCCTAAAAAGAGTGTGGCTTACACTGGAACCCATGACAACCAAACTGTTACTGGTTGGTATAACTCTGTCAATAAAAAAGATAAAGAGTTCTGTGATAACTACCTTAACACTTTTTTAAAGGACAAAAACAGTGAAAATCAGTCCATAAATTGGAAATTTATCGAAGCTCTATGGAGTTCTAACTCACAACTTGTTATAGCTCCTATGCAAGATTTCTTGGGTCTTGGAGATTCCAGTCGAATGAATACACCATCAACTCTGGGTAATAACTGGATATGGAGAGTGGACAAATCCTCTTTAGACCATACTCTTTCTAAAAAAATAGCAACTCTTACAGATAGATATAAAAGATAAAACTGGATATATAATTAATGGGATTGTCACATGCGAACAATCCCATTTTTACTCTTTTTAAAACTCGTCCCATCCCTCTACAGATGAACTCATATTGTAGCTAGTCACTGTCCCTTCAAAAAAGTTAGCTTTTACATTTCCCTCTCCTTCTGTATCAGCGAACTTCTCTAAATGTCTATATGGATTTTTTTCATACCCATCATAGATAGGTTTTAATCCTATTGCTTTTAATCTCTCATTGGCTAACCATTTTGTATATCTCTCTGTTGTTTCCTCAGTTATACCAAGTATTCTATTTCCTATTATATGATTTGTCCAACTAATCTCTTGTTCCACCGCTTTTTTAAACATCTCATAGATTAAATCATCATTGAAGAAATCTTTGTTCTCATTTCTAATCTCTCTTATTAGTTGTTGGAAAATAACTACATGTGATAACTCGTCTCTGTTGATAAGTCTTATTATATCAGATGTTCCCATCATTCTATTTCTACTTGCTAAAAGATAGAAAAAATTGAAACCGTTATAGAAATATATAG
>NZ_DBGBQB010000402.1:0-6698 GCF_048470075.1 Cetobacterium sp.
ACTCTAGTCACACATTTTTTTATATATAAAGTAATAGAATGAGATACTAACATAAAACAGTTGTATAAGAGGTGAAGAGATGAAAAAATTATTAACAAATGATGAGTTTAATATAGTTTTATTAAATTTGTCAAAAGAGTATGATATCTACGCTCCAGTTACACTTCCTTTTAAAGGAACATTCTCTGATACTGATTTAGTTAAATATGAAAAGATAACTAAATTAGAGGAGATAAATCTAAAGGATAAAAGTTATTACTCAGCTAAAGAGATTCTACTACCTATAAGGCAAACAATATTTTATTTTAATGAAACCGAGTTTAAAAAATCGGAGGGAAGAACGAAAAAAGCCTTAGTTCTATTGAGAAGTTGTGATCTTCATGCCATTGAAAGGGTGGACAATATATACTTAAATAACAAATTTGTAGATGAATATTATGCTAATGCAAAAAAAATGGTTAAATTTGCAGTTATTGGCTGTCCAGGAAAAGGTTGGGAAAGCTGTTTTTGTGCTTCAATGGGAACAAATACAACAGAAAATTATGACCTGGGTCTAACATTTAAAAATGGAGAGGTATATACCCATATAAGGGATATGGAGTTAAAAGAGTTTTTTAACAGTGGAAAAGATAGAGATTTTCAAATGGAGTTTGTGACAGAGAATATTGAAAAAGTTACAGTTCCAGAGAACATAGAGTTAGATGATATCATAGATGACGAGATGTGGAGAGATTATGATAGATGTATCAAGTGTGGAAGATGTAATTTTGTCTGTCCAACTTGTACTTGCTTTACAACTCAGGATATTTTTAATAGAGATAACTCTAAAACAGGTGAAAGAAGAAGAGTGTGGGCTTCTTGCCATGTGGATGGATTTACAACTATGGCAGGAGGACATGAATTTAGACAAAAATCAGGAGATAGAATGAGGTTTAAAGTTATGCATAAAATCTCTGATTACAAAAAAAGATTTGGAACACATATGTGTATAGGGTGTGGAAGATGTGATGATGCCTGTCCAGAGTATATCTCTTATATAAACTGTATAAATAAACTATCAAAAAAGTTGGGTGATAACAATGAGTAATATATATATGCCTGAAAGGGGAGAGATTTTATCTATTGTTCAAGAGAGTCCAATAGAGTGGTTATTTAAAGTAAAAACAACAATAAAACCTGCACCAGGACAGTTTATACAGCTATCTATTCCCATGGTTGGAGAGGCACCTATATCTGTTGCAAACTACAATCATGAGGAGGGGTGGATTGAGTTTTTAATAAGAAAAGTTGGAAAGGTTACAGATGCAATATTCAATCTTCAATTGGGAGATTCAATATTTTTAAGAGGGGCTTATGGGAACTCATTTCCTATGGATAAATACTCTGGAAAAAGGGTTATCATAGTTGCTGGTGGAAGTGGAACTGCTCCTGTGAGACCACTTATAAAACACTTTATAGATGATAAAACTACAGATATTGAGCTAATTTTTGGGTTTAAAGATCAAGAATCAATACTATTTAAGAAAGAGATAGATGAGTGGAGAAAGAAGGCTCCTATGATTTTAACTGTGGATAAAGGGTGTGGAATTGATGGAGAGTGTGTGGGACTTGTAACAGAGTATATACCACAGTTAAAAATGTATGAAAACTTTGATAATTTAGAGGTCATTATAGTTGGACCACCAATGATGATGAAATACTCCGCACTGGAGTTTTTAAAGTTAGGAATTCCAGAGGATAAAATTTGGGTTTCTTTTGAGAGAAATATGTCATGTGCTGTGGGAAAATGTGGACACTGCAAGATTGATGAAACATATGTTTGTTTAGAAGGACCTATATTTAATTATGTAAAAGCTAAAAAGCTTTTAGATTAGGAGGAGACCATGGCTTTAGAATTAAATAGAAAAAGTTTTACAAAAAATGCGTATAGAATAACAAAAGATAGAAAAAAAACAGCTTTAAGAGTTAGAGTTCCAGGTGGAGAGATAACGGCAGAACTACTTTTAAAAGTTTCCGAGATAGCTTCAAAATATGGAAATGGAAAGGTACATATAACGACTCGTCAAGGGTTTGAAATTAAAGGTATAGATATTACAAAAATTGATGAAGTGAATAGAGAGATTCAATTTTTAATAGATGGATTTAATATCAATCAGCCAAATGGAGAGGGAAATGGTTATCCAGCAGCTGGAACAAGAAATATAACAGCTTGTATAGGAAATAGTGTTTGCCCAAAGGCACAGTATAATACAACAAATTTTGCTAAAAAAATAGAAAAAGAGGTTTTTCCAAATGATTTTCATTTTAAAATTGCTTTAACTGGATGTCCCAATGATTGTATAAAAGCAAGGATGCACGACTTTGGTATCATTGGGATGACTATGCCTCTATATGAGAAGGAAAGATGTGTTTCTTGTGGAGCTTGTGTAAAAAAATGTAAGGGATTATCAACAGGAGCTTTAAGAGCTGAAAACTACACTGTTGTAAGAGAACATAGTAAATGTATAGGGTGTGGAGAGTGTGTTTTAAACTGCCCTACATCAGCTTGGGTTAGAGATGAGAAAAAATATTATAGACTTGCCATTATGGGTAGAACTGGAAAGAAAAATCCAAGACTTGCTGAAGATTGGATTTTATGGGCAGATGAGGAAAGTATTATAAAAATTATAAAAAATACATATAGATATGTGGATATATATATTAACAGAGCCCTTCCAAAGGAACATATAGGGTATATTGTTGATAGAACAGGATTCAATGAGTTTAAAAAGTTTGCATTGGATGGTGTTGATTTAGAAGAGGTAGCAATAGAGAGAAATATGGTTAACTGGAATGGAATCATCTATTCTGGTGCTGAGAATGATATTGGTAAATAATTAGTAGCAGCTGGAACTGTAGAGATAGGATTTAATCGTCTCTACAGTTTTTTAATTGACTTAGAGGTTGCTCTAAGTGTTATAATGTTTTTAAAGTTAAGACTTATTAATACGAAGGGAGGATGTATGATTTGGATTTTGCAAAGGTTAATATTTGTGTTTTTTTTAATACTGTGTACGGCATATCTTTTTTATAAAATATATGGAAACCTATGGTTATTTTTATTGATACCAATTTTGAGTTTTCTACCATTTATTCTTTTTTATTTTTATAGGAATAAAAGGAATCTCTCTTTGGAGATTTTTTTAGGACACTATCTATTCTATCTCAATTACATAATACTTGGAGCTTTAGCTATTCTGTCATTGGCTCTTATTTTAAAGATATTTTCAATAGATATTATAAAAGTGATCAGCCAAAGAAAAAAAAGTTTTCATATTTTTGTGATCTTTAGCTTAGGTATATTATCACTTTTGGGATATAGAAACTTTAAATACATAGGAGTTGAAAACTATGAAATTCCTAAAGAGATTATACAGAGTAAAAATGGATTAAAATTTGCTTTTATCAGTGATGTTCATTTAAATGGAAAGTTTGATGGAGAGAAGTTGAGACAAGCATTTAAAAAGATGGAAAAACAGGGAGTGGAGTTAGTACTTATAGGAGGAGATTTCTTAGATAACTCATATAAAAGTATAACTGATGATATAAAAAGTATAATCGATAAAACATCATTTAAGCATGGTATATACTTAGTTTTAGGAAATCATGAATACTATGGGGGAATAGATGGAAATATAGAGTATATAAAAGACCTCGGAATAAATATTTTAAGAGATGAATCAGTTAAGATTGAGGGATTAACTATTGTTGGAAGAGATGATAGACATAATAAAAATAGAAAAAGTTTAAATGAACTTCTTAAAGATATAGATAGGGATAGTACAGTTATAGTGATGGATCATAATCCTCAATCATTGGATGAGTTAGGAGATGAAAAGGTGGATTTATATCTATCTGGGCACACCCATAAGGGACAGCTATTTCCATTTAATTTAGTAGTAAACTATATGTATGAAAACTCTGGTGGATATAAAAAAGTTGGAGATACTCATACATATGTAAGTTCAGGACTGGGTACATGGATGATTCCATATAGAATTGGCAGTAAAAGCGAGATATTGATTTTTAGTGGTATAGATATGGATAAATAGTAGTAATATTAAAAAAGAACCTAGTCTTAGTTTGATTAGGTTCTTTTTCTTTCAGTGGTGGGAGTATTAACTCTATTGTTTTTTGTAAATATAAGCTGATATTACAGCAGTTAGGGGAGCTACAACAACTAAGCTGATACTTCCCACCAAAATTTTTATAATTTCAGCTGATACAATTTTAATATTTAACATTGCACTAATTGAGATATTTCGTTGAAGGAACATCATCAGTAGTGTCAAATATCCACCTGAATATGCCAGTAGAAGTGTTGTGGTCATTGTCCCAATAACAACTTGTCCCACATTAAATCCAGATTTAATCAGTTCTCTTCGTGAAAGATGTTCAGCATTTTTATAAACCTCCTCTACAGTTGCAGCCATATCCATAGCGATATCCATAGCTGCTCCACTAGCTCCAAGAGCGATTGTTATATAAAATATCTCAAGTAGATTTACATTTAAGTTTGTAGTTAAAAGAATACTTTGGGCAAAGGGCTGGTTCATTCCATCAAGATTCATCATATCCCCAAATAGGAAAGTCAAAAGTGTTATTATAGAAAAACCACTTAAAGTTCCTAAAAATGCGGCCCACCCTTTTTTAGTAAAACCGGCAACTAAGAATATAATTATTCCTGATAGTGCTATAAGTACCATTATTGTCAATATAAAGATGTTATTATCCCCTTTTAGGGCTGGAATTAAAAATTTCCAAATAACCAATAAACTAGCCATAAATGAGAGTATTGATTTAAGACCAACCACTCCAGCATATAGAATTAAAGAGGCTGATAGTATTGAAACAAGCACTAAAATTGACTCAATTCTATAAAGAGAGAGAGCTTTACCTTTAAGCTCTCCATTTTTTTGATAGACTCCAACTAGGATTTTATCCCCTTTTTTATAAAACTCATCATACTCTAAAGCTCCACTTAAAAAGTTATCAACATTGATATCTTGATTTTTATAGGGACCATTTTTAATTTTTACAACTAATTTTTGTTCCCCTAAGTTTGAAACCCCTGCTGTTATAACCTGATTATTATTAACACCTATAACCTCTGCTTTAAACTCGTTTTTTGTATGGTTATTATAAATTATAGTTCTGTAGCCACCAAAAATACATGCTATAATTATAAGAGCTAATAGGATCCTTTTCATTTTTTAAAGTGTTCCTCCCATAGATTTGGCAATCTCTTTTGCTACATCAGTGTTATCTTTAAATCCTTGGAAGTTTTCAGAAGTAGCTCCTTTTGCAGATAATGGAACTTGCGTAGCCGTATGTGCAAAAGATGTCCATTGTAATCCAGCTCTTTGAGATAGTATATGTGCAACAGCTATAGAAGTTGGAGCATATCCACCATAAGTATTCAATATCTCATCATTATTTTTTTTCTCCTCTATATCCATAGCTTTTTCTATATTTTTCTTCTCTTCATCCGTTAAATCATTTAAACCAAACTCTTTATTTAGGTATGAGAAATACTCATCTCTATTCCCTTTATAAGCTTTTTGTAACTTATCTTCAACAGATAGCTTTACATTTTTAAGTGCAGCTAAATTTAAAGCATAGTTATTACCAAATCCAAGTCCCATTCCGCCAGTTTCGTGGTCTGCTGCCACAACTATTAAAGTGTTTTCTGGATCTTTATTATAAAAGTCTAATGCTACATTTATAGCATCATCAAAAGCTATTGTATCCATTATTGTTCCAACAGCATCTTGAGCATGAGATGCGTGGTCTATTCTTCCACCTTCAACCATTAAAAAGAAACCATTAGGATTGTCTTTAGAAAGAGTATCGATTCCTTTTTGTGTTATTTGAGCTAAACTTGGAGTTGTTGGATTATTTAATCTATCTATTTCGTATGGTAGATGTGAGCTTGTTAATGCGGCAAAAACTTTTTCATCACCCTTAGGTAAATACTCTAAAAATGCCTTTGAGTTTTCCTCTCCAATAAAAGTTTTATACCCTTTTTCATTAAGTTCTTTAATCACATTAGTATCATCTTTTCTTGAACTTTTTAAATCACCAGTTTTTGGAGTGAAGTGTCTATATCCTCCACCTGCATAAAAATCTATCCCTGCCTTTGAAAAATCTGTAGCCATCTCATTTTCATTTGCTCTACTTTCATTGCTAGTTATAAAAACTGCAGGAGTTGCATGAGTTAATCTAGTAGAGGTAATGATACCAACCTTCATATTTTTTTCTTTTGCAATATCAGTTAAAGATTTTAATTTCTCTCCAGTTGTTGTCATAGAGATCATACCATTATTTGTTTTAACTCCAGTTGCTAAGGCTGTACCTGCTGCAGCTGAATCTGTTATTAATGTATCCGCTGAATGAGTTGTCGTTATACCTAAGGCTGGCATACTATTCATTGCCAATTTTTCATCTTTTCCCAATACCTCTTTTTTATAGTATTCAGTTATCTGTCTTTGAGATGGCCCCAATCCATCACCTATAAAATATATAACATTTTTAACCTGCGAAAAAGCTGATATCCCTGTAACTAAAAACATAAAACCTATTTTTCCAACTCTTTTCATTAATTCCCTCCCAAATTTTAATTAAATTACTAATACTTCAAAGACAGTATAACACTTTAC